>JAUXVE010000049.1 GCA_030680415.1 Rubrivivax sp. | reverse complement strand
AGCGGCTGCCCTGGGCGTGGCGGTGCTGGCGGCGTGGTGGTGGCTGCAGCGCGGCTGAACGGGCACGCGTGGCGGCGATGGCGCCGCGGCTGGCGTCGGCTTCCAGGCGCTGCGCCACCACGGCGCCGGCCCATCGGCAGTGCATGCCGCGGGTCTGCGCATCGGCAACATCTGGCCGTTTGCCGGCCCTTTTGATCTATCGCAAGCCAACGCTATTGAGAATTATTCTCTTTTGGCTTTACGATCGCAGTTGTCCGCATAGCCATTCCCGCACCGCATGTCCAACCCGGATGCCACCCGCCCAGGCCTCGTTGCCGCCCACCCGCCCACCGCCTGGTTGGCGCGCATGACGGCGGCGCCAACACGCGCGGCGGGTGCCGGCGCGGCCAGCCTCGACGCCCTGCCGACCGGCGTGCCGGCGGTGGTGCACGCCGTCAGCGCGCCCGCCGCGGCGCCGGAATGGGCGCAGTGGCTCGACGAAATCGGTTTCATTCCCGGTGAGCGCGTGATGGTGACGGCGCGCGGTGTGCCCGGCGGCGACCCGCTCGTGGTGCGCGTGGGCAACTCCACCTTCGCGTTGCGCCGCGCCGAGGCGGCCTGCATCCGGCTCGAGCCGGCGGCGCGGTGAAGGAAGCCGTCATCCACGTGCACCGCGGCGGGCCCGTGGTGGCGCTGGTGGGCAACCCGAACTGCGGCAAGTCCGCGTTGTTCAACCTGCTCACCGGCAGCCGGCAGAAGGTGGCCAACTACGCCGGCGTCACCGTCGAACGCAAGGAAGGCCGGCTCACCACGCCGGCCGGCCGCGCGCTGCGCCTGCTCGACCTGCCGGGGGCCTACAGCCTGCACCCGCGCTCGCCCGACGAGCGCGTGACGGCCGACGTGCTGTTCGGCCGCGCCCTGGGCGAGAAGCGGCCCGACCTCGTGGTCTGCGTCGTCGACGCCACCAACCTGCGGCGCAACCTGCGGCTGGTGCTGGCGGTGCGCCGGCTCGGCCTGCCCTGCGTGGTGGCGCTGAACATGGCCGACCTGGCCGCGCGCCGCGGCGTCGCGGTGGACGCCCAAGCGCTGGCGCGTGAACTCGGCGTGCCGGTGGTGAGCACGGTGGGCGTGCAGGCCGCAGGCGCGCAGGCCTTGCGCGAGCTGCTCGACCACGCCGACGTCTGGCAACGCAGCGGCGCCGTGCCGGCGCCGGCCGCGGCGCCCGTGACGTCGGCCGCCAGCCCGCATGTGCCGGCCGCCGACCACGACGAAGTGCGCCGCATCCTGCAGCGCCTGGGCCTGGACGAGCTGGTGCCCGATACGGCCAGCGACCGCATCGACCGCGTCGTGCTGCACCCGGTGCTGGGGCCGCTGTTGCTGGCGCTGCTGCTGTTCGTCGTCTTCCAGGCCGTTTTCGCGGGCGCCGAGCAGCCGATGGCCTGGATCGAGGTCGGCACCGCCGCCCTCGGTGACGCCGTGGCCGCGGTCCTTGCGCCGGGGCCGCTGCGCAGCCTGCTGGTCGACGGCGTCATTGCCGGCGCCGGTGGCGTGCTGGTGTTCCTGCCGCAGATCGTGATCCTGTTCTTCTTCATCCTCTGGCTCGAGGAAAGCGGCTACCTGCCGCGAGCGGCCTTCCTGCTCGACCGGCTGATGGGCGGCGTAGGGCTGTCCGGGCGCTCGTTCATCCCGCTGCTGTCGAGCTTTGCCTGCGCCATCCCCGGCATCATGGCCGCGCGCACCATTGCCAACCCGCGCGACCGCGTGGTGACGATCCTCATCGCGCCGCTGATGACGTGCTCGGCGCGGCTGCCGGTGTATGCGCTGCTGATCGGCGCCTTCGTGCCGCAGCGCACGGTGGCCGGGATGTTCGAACTGCAGGGGCTGGTGCTGTTCGGCCTGTATGCCGCGGGCATCGCCGGCGGCATGGCGGTGGCGGGGCTGCTCAAGCACTACACCGAGACCGGGCGCCAGGTGCGCAGCCTGATGATGGAACTGCCCGACTACCACTGGCCGGCGCTGCGCAACATCGCCATCGGGCTGTGGCAGCGGGTGACGATCTTCGTGCGCCGGGTCGGCGGCATCATCCTCGTGCTGACGGTGTTGCTGTGGGCGCTGGCCAGTTTCCCGGCGCCGCCACCGGGGGCCACCGGGGCAGCCGTCGAATACAGCATCGCCGGCCGCCTGGGGCATGTGCTGGCGGTGGTCTTCGCTCCCATCGGCTTCAACTGGCAGATCAGCATCGCGCTGGTGCCGGGGCTGGCCGCGCGCGAGGTCGTCGTCGGCGCGCTCGGCACCGTGTACGCGCTGTCGGCCACCGGCAACGATGTCGAGCAGACGCTGGCGCCGCTGATCGCGCAGGGCTGGAGCCTGGCCACGGCGCTGTCGCTGCTGGCCTGGTTCGTCTTCGCGCCGCAATGCCTGGCCACGCTGGCGGCGGTCAAGCGCGAGACCGGCGGCTGGAAGATGCCGCTGATCATGACCGGGTATCTGTTCGCGCTGGCCTACGCCGCGTCGTTCGTCACCTACCGGGTGGCACTGGCGCTGGGCGCGGGCTGAAGCACCGGACCCGCCGGCTACGGGCGACACGGCCGGGCCCGCCCGTTGCGGGCATCATCGCAGTCTGCGACCCTGCCACTTCCGGCCCCGACACGTCATGACGCAACCCGCCTTCCCCGACCCCGCCGGCACCTGGAACCGCCGCTTCGCCGAGGACGGCTTCGTGTTCGGCACTGCGCCCAATGCCTGGCTGTGTGAACAAGCCGGCGTCTGGCGGCCAGGCCAGCGCGTGCTGTGCGTGGCCGACGGCGAAGGCCGCAACAGCGTCTGGCTGGCGGCGCAGGGCCTGGCGGTCGACGCCTTCGACATCGCCGAGGTCGGTGTCGCCAAGGCGCGCCGGCTGGCGGCAGAGCACGGCGTCGACGTCAATTACACGGTGAGCGACTGCGATGCCTACCCCTGGCCCGAGGATGCTTACGACGGCGTGGCGGCCATCTTCGTGCAGTTCGCCGACCCGGCCATGCGCGAACGCCTGTTCGGCCACATCCGGCACTGCCTGAAGCCGGGCGGCAGGCTGGTGCTGCAGGGCTACACGCCGCGGCAACTGGAATACCGCACCGGCGGGCCGCCGTTCGAGTCGCACCTGTACACCGAGGCGCTGCTGCGCGAGGCCTTTGCCGACATGGAGTTCGTCGAGCTGCGCGAGTACGAGGCCGAGCTCGCCGAAGGCAGCGGGCACCGCGGGCGTTCGGCGCTCATCGGCCTGGTGGCGCGGCGGCGCTGAGCCGGGCATGACCGAAACGCAAGCGTCCCGTGATCGCCTGGGCACGGCGCTGGTGGCGGCGCAGCTCGTGCTCATCGTCGTGCTCGCCGTGCTGGCCGCGCCGCCGTTTCTGCAGGGGCGCGCCCCGGCCGTGGCCTGGCTGCTGGCCGCGGCCGGGGCACTGCTCGGCCTGTGGGCGCTGGCCCACAACCGCCCGGGCAACTTCAACATCCGGCCGGCGCCGCGCGACGGCGGGCAGTGGGTGCACACCGGGCCCTACCGCTGGATCAGGCACCCGATGTACACCGCGGTCATGGCCTGCGGGTGCGCCTGTGCCTGGGCGGCGGGCTCGGTGTGGGGCTGGTGCGCTGCCCTGGCCTTGGTGGCGGTGCTGGGCACCAAGGCGTATTTCGAGGAACGCTGGATGCTGCAGCAGCACCCCGGCTACGCGGCCTACCGCCAGCGCACGCGGCGTTTCCTGCCCTTCGTCATCTGAGATCGCGGCGCGCGCGCGTCGCGTCACACCACGGTCACCACCACCAGCCACGCCGCCGCCACCACGACCACGAGCGCTGGCCGCCGCGGCAGCCGCCACAGCGCCAGGAACAGGAACAGGTTGTAGGGCAACGGGGCGAAGTGCACCAGCACCACCAGCGCCATCGGCGCCCCTTGCGACGCCAGCATCAGCGCCACGAAGCTGGCCAGCAGGTTGACCACCGTACCCATGGCCAGCATGTCGCGCCAGAACAGCACCGGCCAGGCCACGGCGCCGCGCCACCGCTGTGCCACGAACCGGCCGCCTGCGGCCGGCTTCAACGGGGCGGCCACGCAGGCCCTGGCGGCCGCGCCGACGCTGCCGTCTTCACGGGTTCGACACCCCCGCCGCCACATGCCCTGCGGGCACGTGTGCGGCGGCGTTCTCGATGTGGCCGGTCTGGTCGTCGAAGAAGAAATCGGGCTCGAACTCGCGCAGGAACGTGCCCTTGGGCAGGCCGCCGAGGAACATCGCCTCGTCGACTTCGACCTGCCAGTCCATCAGCGTACGGATGGCGCGTTCGTGCGCCGGCGCGCTGCGTGCGGTGACGAGCGCGGTGCGGATGCGCATGCGCCGGCCCGGCTCGCGCTGCAGCCGGTGCAGCGCCTCCAGCAGCGGCTTGAACGGCCCCGGTGCCAGCGGCGTGGCGGCGCGGTCGCGCTCGTGGTTCTGGAAGGCGTCCAGGCCCTGCGCCTGGTAGACGCGTTCGGCCTCGTCTGAGAACAGCACCGCGTCGCCGTCGAAGGCAATGCGTACCTCGTCGGGGTGGGCCGCCGAGGCGCGCGCGCTGTCCGGGTAGACACGCGCCGCGGGCACGCCTTCGGCCAGCGCCGAGCGCACGTCGGCGTCGTTGGCGCTGAGGAACAGGTTGGCCGCCAGCGGCCGCAGGTAGCGCCATGGCGCCTGACCGCGCGTGAAGACGCCGCGCTGCACCTGCAGGCCGTAGTGCTGCGCCGAGCGGAACACGCGCATGCCCGATACCGGGTCGTTGCGCGACAGGATCACCACCTCGACCCTGGGTGAACCCTCGTTGAAGGCGAGCAGCTTGTTGACGAGCGAAAACGCCACCCCGGGCCGGGCCGGCTGCTGCAGACGATGCAATTGCAACTGCATGTAGGCGCGGTCGTCGCCGTCCTCGAAGATGCGGTTCTCCTCTTCGAAATCGAACAGCGCGCGCGCCGAGATGGCAACGACGAGCTGACCGAGCAGGGTGGCGGGCATGGCAGCGGCATGGTAAGCCGGCTTGCCGGCTGTTACATCGTTTCACGCTGTTGCCACATCCGCAGGCGACACTGCCGTCGTGTGAGGTCCGGCGCAGCGTCCGTGCCGGGCCTGCATCACTGGACGCGCCGATGAACCAGCGACACATCCGCCCCGAAGACCGATGCCGCAGCGGCGGCCACGGTGCCGACCCCGGCGGCGGCGCCGATGGGGCCGACACCGTGCCGGCGTGTTTCCGCAGCGAGGCCTTCGCCGAGGACCTGGCGCAGGGCGACTCCTGCGCCGAGCCGCTGACCCGCGTGCGCCGACCCGCCGTGCCGTTCCCGCCGCGGCGCAGCGGTGCCTGGATGCCGCTGTTCCGCCTGGGCCTGGCCACAGCCTTCGGCCTGCGCAGCACCGCGCGCGATTGAACCTGGCCCGGGCTGCGGCGCACTGCGGCACCGGCTGGCCACCGGGCACAATTCGCGTCTCTGCCGGCAAGCCCAGACCGGCCTGAGGAAAACCGTGCTTCGCCTTCGACTCGTCACCTGCGTTCTCGCCCTGGCGGCGGCCGGCCCGGCGCTGGCCGGCAAGGCCCACGAGCATGGCACCGCCCGGCTCGACATCGCGGTGGCGGCCGGCCGCGTCAACATCGCCTTGGACACGCCGCTGGACAACCTGCTGGGCTTCGAGCGCGCCCCGCGCACCGACGCCGAGCGCCAGCGCGCCGATGCGGCCGTGGCGCTGCTGCGCGCGGCCGACCGCATGTTCCGCATCGACCCTGCCGCCGGCTGCACCCTGGCGGGTGTGCAGCTGGTCTCGGCGGCGCTGCAGCTCGGCGCCACCAGCGCCACGCCGGGGCAGGGCGACCATGCCGACCTCGAGGGCCGCTTCGACTTCGATTGCCGCCACGGTGCACGCGCCGGTTTCGTCGAGGTCGGGTTGTTCGAGGCCTTCAAGGGCCTGAGCCGCATCGAGGTGCAGGTGGCGACGCCCAAGGGGCAGATGAAGGCCACGCTGCGGCGCCCGGCCTCGCGCGTGGCGCTGGTGCGCTAGCCCACCGCCCGTGCTGGCGATCCGCGAACTGCACTACGCCTGGCCCGGCGCCGCGGCCGAGTGCCTGGCGATCGAGCACCTGGACATCGCCGCTGGACGCACGGTGTTCCTGCACGGCCCCAGCGGCTGCGGCAAGAGCACGCTGCTCGGCCTGATGGCCGGCGTGCTGGTGGCAAGGCGCGGCTGCGTCAGCCTGCTCGGCCAGGACTGGGCACGACTGCGCGGCGGCGCGCGCGACGCGCGCCGCGCCGCACACGTGGGCGTGATCTTCCAGCAGTTCAACCTGCTGCCTTACGTGAGCGTGCTCGACAACGTGCTGCTGCCCTGCCGCTTCTCGGCGGCGCGTGCGCGCCGTTGCGTCGGTGGCCCGGCCGCCGCGGCGCGCGCGCTGCTGGAGCGCGTGGCGCTGCCGCCGGCTCTGTGGCGGCGGCGGGCCGATGCGCTGTCGGTCGGCCAGCAGCAGCGCGTGGCCGCGGCGCGCGCGCTCATCGGCCGGCCCGAACTCGTGATCGCCGACGAACCGACCTCGGCGCTGGACGCCGCGCTGCGCGACGACTTCATGACATTGCTGCTGGGCGAGTGCCGCGCCGGCGGCAGCACGCTGGTGTTCGTGAGCCACGACGAGCGGCTGGCAGCGCACTTCGACGAGCGGCTGTCGCTGCCGGCGCTGAACCGGGCGCTCGCTGCATGAATGCGCTGCTGAAGATCGCCGCGCGCAGCGCCTGGAACCGCCGCGGCACGCTGGCGCTGGTGATGCTGTCGATCGCGCTGGCCACCGCGCTGCTGCTGTCGCTGGAGCGGCTGCGCAGCGACATCCGCAGCAGCTTCACGCAGTCGGTCAGCGGCACCGACCTCATCGTCGGCGCGCGCACGGGCCCGGTGCAGCTGATGCTGTACGCGGTGTTCCGCGTCGGCGGCGCTACCAACAGCATCGGCATGGACAGCGTGCGCGCCGTGGCCGCGCACCGGGCGGTGGCCTGGACGGTGCCGATCGCGCTCGGCGATTCGCACCGCGGCCACCCGGTGCTGGGCACCACGGCCGAGTACTTCACGCGTTTTGCCTACGGCGACGGCCAGCCGCTGGTGCTGGCCGCAGGCCGGGTCTTCGCCGGCACGCTGGACGGCCTGTACGAGGCCGTGCTCGGTGCCGAGGTCGCGGACAAGCTGGGCTATCGCCTCGGGCAGCGCATCACGCTCAGCCACGGCCTCGGCGGCGCGCTGGCGGCCGAACATGGCGACAAACCTTTCACGGTGGTCGGTGTGCTGGCGCGCACCGGCACGCCGGTGGACCGCACGGTGCACGTCAGCCTGCAGGCCATCGAAGCCATCCACCTCGACTGGGCCGGCGGCGCGCCGCTGCCGGGCGTGAACATCGCACCCGGGCACACGCGCAAGTTCGACCTCGAGCCCAAGCAAGTGACGGCCGCGCTGGTGGGCCTGAAGAACCGCGTCGCGGTGTTCAACGTGCAGCGTTTCGTAGCCGACTACGAGGCCGAGCCGCTGCTCGCGGTGCTGCCCGGCGTGGCGCTGGACGAGCTGTGGGAGGTGGTCGGGCTGGGCGAGCGCGCGCTGCTGGCGATCTCGGGCCTGGTGGCGCTGGTCAGCCTGGCGTCGCTGGTGGCGGTGGTGCTGGCGGGGCTGAACGAGCGCCGGCGTGAACTGGCCGTGCTGCGCGCCGTGGGCGCTGGGCCGCGCCACGTGCTGGCACTGCTGGCCACCGAAGGCGCGCTGGTGACGCTGCTGGGCGCGCTGACCGGGGCCGCCGCGGCTGCGCTCGCCGTGGTCGCTGCCGGACCCTGGGTGCAGCAGCGTTTCGGTGTCGCGCTGCAGGCCGCAGCACCCACCGTCGAGCAGTGGTCGCTGTTCGGCGCCGTGCTGCTGGCAGGTATGCTTGCCAGCCTGGTGCCGGGCTGGCGTGCCTACCGACTCTCACTGGCCGACGGCCTGACCCCGCGAACCTGAGTGCCCCATGCGCAAGACCCTGATATCCACCTTGACCGCGCTGTGCCTGGCCGGCCCGGCCGTGGCGCAGCCGCGCGACGGCGTGCCGCTGATGAAGCCGGCCCTGCCCGCCACGCCAGCCGCGGCCGCCGCCAGGCCCGGTGTGGCGCGCACCATCACCTGGGAGGCGCTGGTGCCTGCCGGCTGGGACCCGTTCAAGGACTTCAAGGACCTCAATTTCGACATGATGGACGACGGTGACCCGCGCGCCAACCTGCTGCTGAAGAAGATGCGCGAGGCCTGGGACAGCGCCCCCGTGAATCCGGACCTGATCGGCAAGCAGGTGCGCATCCCCGGCTTCGTGGTGCCGCTGGAGGACAGCAAGGCTGGCCTCAAGGAATTCCTGCTCGTGCCCTATTTCGGCGCCTGCATCCACAGCCCGCCGCCGCCGGCCAACCAGATCATCCACGTGCTGCCCAGGACGCCGGCCAAGGGCGTGCGTTCGATGGACACGGTGTGGGTCAGCGGCACGCTGTCGACGGTGCGCACCGATTCGTACATGGGCGCTTCGAGCTACCGCATCGAAGCCACCGAGATTGCCCCGTACACGGAGCCCGCGCGCTGATGCAGCGGCCGCCTGCGGTCCCGGCGGGCGACCTTGCCCGCATCCTGTTTGCCGTGCTCGTGATCGGCGCGCTGCTGGGTGCGTCGATCTGGATCCTGCGCCCCTTCGTCGGCCCGGCCATCTGGGCCATGATGCTGGTGGTGGCGAGCTGGCCGCTGATGCTGCGCACTGAGCGGCTGCTGTGGGGCCAGCGCTGGCTGGCGGTGGTGGTGATGACGCTGGGCCTGCTGCTGCTGTTCCTGGTGCCGCTGGCGCTGGCCATCGTGACCATCGTCGACAACGCCGACCGCCTGGCCGGCTGGGCCAGGATCGCCACCGAGTACCGCGTGCCAGAGGCGCCGCCATCCTGGCTCACCAACTGGCCGCTGGTTGGCGGCGCCATAGAACGCGCCTGGGTGCAGGGCACCGCGCTCGGCCTGCGCGACCTGCTGCCCAGGCTCATGCCCTATGCCGGCAACGTGACGCGCTGGTTCGTATCCGAGGTCGGCAGCGTCGGCGTGCTGCTGCTGCAGATCCTGCTGACCGTGATCATCGCCGCCGTGATGTATGCCACCGGCGAAGAAGCGGCCACGCTGGTGCGGCGGCTGGCGCGGCGCATCGGCGGCGAAAGCGCCGGCGACGTCGTGGACCTTGCCGGCGGCGCCATCCGCGGCGTGGCGCTCGGCGTGGGCGTGACGGCACTGGTGCAGGCCTTGCTGGGCGGCATCGGCTTGGCGGTGGCTGGCGTACCGGTGGCCGGCCTGCTGACGGCGGTGATGTTCATGCTGTGCATTGCCCAGCTCGGCCCCTTGCTGGTGCTGGTGCCGGCGGTGATCTGGGTCTTCTGGAACGGCGACACCGGCTGGGGCATCGCCCTGGGCATCTGGTCGGCGCTGGCCGCCACCATCGACAACGTCATCCGCCCGCTGCTGATCCGCCTGGGCGCCGACCTGCCGCTGCTGCTGATCTTCGCCGGCGTCATCGGCGGCCTGTTCGCCATCGGCCTGTTGGGCATCTTCGTCGGCCCGGTGGTGCTGGCGGTGGCCTACAAGCTGCTGCAGGCCTGGGTCGACGACGGCGACCTGCCGCCGCCGAGCTGGCGCGACTGATACCGAAGTCAGATCGACGATGCAGGAACTGCTCCCGACCCAGGAACCTGCACCAGCGTGACTGTATGGCCCCCTCTCCCGCCTGGGCGGGAGAGGGTTGGGGTGAGGGTGGGAGGGACACGCACGACCCTCACCCCAACCCTCTCCCACAAGTGGGAGAGGGGGCAATACCCGCGGCTCCGGGGGACAAGCCGGCGATGCCTCGCGACGCATCGATCTCTCCCGTGTGCGGGAGAGGGGGAATGGCCCGCATCGCCCGTTGGCCCTCCCAAGCGTTCGAACGCGATCCCGTATATGCCGGTGCGACCGGGCCCCGGTCAGCGCATCAGGAAGGCCAGGATCCGGTCGGCCACCCTGCCGTACGGCGGGTAGAGCAAGCGCATGCCGCTCCAGCGCGCCTGGTGGAACACCGGTCGCAGCTTGGAGAAGGTCTCGAAACCCTCGCGGCCGTGGTAGTGCCCCATGCCGGACTCGCCGATGCCGCCGAAGGGCAGGTCGTGCTGGCCCACGTGCAGGAGCGCGTCGTTGACCGAAACGCCGCCGGACATCACGTGCGCCAGCAGATGGTCGATGCGCTGGCGGTCATGGCTGAACGGGTACAGCGCCAGCGGCCGTGGACCGTCGTTGATGCGGTCGATGACCTCGTCCAGGGTGTCGTAGGCCACCACGGGCAGGATCGGCCCGAAGATCTCGCGCGCCATCAGCGCGCAGTCGGGGGGCGCGTTCAGCACCAGGTGCGGCGCGATCTTCCGGGTCGGGCGGTCGTAGGCCGGCCCGGGCACCAGGTTCACCACCTCGGCGCCGCGTTCGCGGGCGTCCTGCAGTGCGGCCAGCAAGCGATCGAACGAGCGCTCGTCGACGATCGACGTGTAGTCGGTAGTGTCCAGCCGCGGGTAGCGCGCGGGCACGATGGACGCGGCGAGTTCGGCAAAGGCCCGCACCTGGGCGCGTGGGACGAAGACGTGGTCGACCGTGGTGCAGATCTGCCCGGCGTTGAGGTACTTCACGTACAGGATGCGCTCGGCGGCGGTGCGCAGCGGAAAGTCGTCGCAGATCACGGCCGGTGCCTTGCCCCCCAACTCGAGCGTCACCGGGCACAGGTTCTGCGCCGCGGCGGCCATCACGGCGCGCCCGGTGGTCCCGGAACCGGTGAAGATGAGGTGGTCGAACGGCAGCTTCGAGAATTCGACGCCGACGCCGCCGGTCTCGTCGAAGAACTGCAGCTTCTCGGGCGGAAAGTAGCCCGGCATGCGGTCGATCAGCAGCTGCGCCAGGTGGCGCGAGTTTTCGCTCATCTTGACCATCGCGCGGTTGCCGGCCGCAAAGATGGAGGTCAGCGGCACCAGGCTCAGGAGGAGCGGAAAGTTCCACGGCACGATGACGCCCACCACGCCCACCGGCTGCGGCACGACGCGGTTGCGGGCTAGGCCGAAGATCAGGCGGTCGATCGAGCGCCGCTGCGGCCGCATCCAGCGTCGCAGGTGCTTCAGCGCGTCGTCGATGCCGTCGGTGACGGGAATGATCTCGGTCAGCCGCGTCTCGTGGCGCGAGCGGTGCCCGTAGTCTGCGCTGATCGCGTCACAGATCGCCTCGGTGTGTTCGCGCACGAAGCGCTGCAGCGTCAGGAGGTCCTGGCGCCGCTCGTCGTAGCCCGGCACGGGTGCCAGGCGGTAGGCGCGGCGCTGCCGGGCGAGCGCTTCGACGAGGGTCGAGACGGTGATGTCGGTCGTGCGGTCCATGCAGCTATTGTTCCACCGCCGGCAGACAGCGATCAGGCCGTGGCCACGCCGTGGCGCGGCGCTTCAGGCCGGGCGGCCGGCAGCTGCGGCTCGCGCGCCGGTACCTGGGACAGCACGTGTTCGGCCAGCGCCGTGATCGTCAGGCTCGGGTTGACGCCCGGGTTGGCCGGCAGGATCGAGCCGTCGCAGACCAGCAGCCGGTGGTAGCCGAAGACGCGGCCGTTGCCGTCGACCACGCCGTCGGCGGCGCTGCGGCCGATGACCACACCACCCATGATGTGGGCCGTGGTCGGGATGTTGGCCAGCGCCTCGGTCACCATGCTCTGCGCCAGGCCGCCGGTTTGCTGCGCCAGCCACTGCGCGGCGTCGAAGCCTTCCTGGATGAAGGTCGGGTTCGGCTTTTCGGGGTCCTGCCGCGTGGCCAGGTGCACGCCGCCCAGCGGACCCCGGCGCGCCACGAACGCGATCGCGTTGTTCAGCGACTGCATCACCAGCAGGATCACCGTGCGCCGCCCCCAGTGGCGCGGCGAGAGCGAACGCGCGAAGCGCAGCGGGTGCCGCAGCACCTGGCCCAGCAGCTTCACGGGCCGCGTCAGCCGCGTGCCGTCGCCGGTCAACAGGGTGAAGAACAGCTTGACCACGCTGCCGCGTTCGCCGTAGCTGACGAGTTCGATGTGCGTGTCCTGGCTGAGGTGCACGCTGGCGCTGATGGCCACGTCCTTGGCAGGCTGCAGGCGGTCGTCGGGCAGCGTCACGGCCAGGATCGACTCGCTGTTGGTGCGCACCTTCTCGCCCAGCCGCGGGCTCAGCCTGGGCAGGCCGCCGGCCAGGCGGCAGCGCGCCAGCAGGCGGTTGGTGCCCAGCGCGCCGGCCGCCACCACGACACCGCGGGCGCGCAGCGGCGGCCGGGCCCGCGCCAGCCAGCCGGTGGACCGGCGCGTCGCCACCTCGAAGCCGCTGGCGCCGTCGTGGCCATCGAGCGGTCGGATGTCGAGCACCTCGGTTTCCGGGATGACCTGTGCACCGGCCCGTTCGGCGAACCAGAGGTAGTTCTTCACCAGCGTGTTCTTGGCGCCGACGCGGCAGCCCATGGTGCAGCCGCCGCAACGGACGCAACCGGTGCGCGCCGGCCCGCCGCCGCCGAAGTAGGGGTCGGCCACGGTGGCGCCCGCTTCGCCGAAGAACACGGCGCAGGGCGTGCGCGTGAAGCTGTCTTGCACCCCCAGGTGGTGCCCCAATTGGCGCAGCAACTTCTGGCCGTCGCTGTCCCAGGGCACGGTCTGCACGCCGAGCATGCGCTCGGCGGTGGCGTAGTGCGGCTGCAGCGTGGCGGCCCAGTCGTTCAGGCCGGCCCACTGCGGGTGGGCGAAGAAGGCGGGTTTGGCGCGGTACAGCGTGTTGGCGTAGACCAGGCTGCCGCCGCCGACCCCGGTGCCCGAGGCGATGAAGACGTCCTTGAACACCGAGATCCGCGATGGGCCCACCAGGCCCAGCCTGGGTGCCCAGAAGAAGCGGCGCAGGTTCCAGCCGCTGCGTGCGAAGTCGTCGTCGCCCAGCCGCCGGCCGGCTTCGAGCACCGCCACGCGATAACCCTTCTCGGCCAGGCGCAGCGCCGCCACGCTGCCGCCGAAACCGGAGCCGATGACGATCCAGTCGAAGTCGAACTCGGCTGCCGGCATCAGGCCCCCTGGGTCAGCCGTGGCGGGGTACTGTGCCGGCCGATGATTGCTTGCGTTGGCATGCCATTGCGCAGGGTCGGGATGCCGTTGCCTGGCTTGGGTTGCGAATGTATGGATTTTCGTCGATGGGTCGAGGGTGGATCCTCTAAAGGTGAGGTGGCAAAGCGCCACTTCGGTGTCTGCTCATGCCGAGGTGCATTCAGTCGACAAAAAGTCGGCAACGGGGCGGACCGCAGCGCTTCGCTGAGGCGGGGTGGGTATTGGCCACGAGCACCAATACCGGTGTCTCGCGTCAGGCGGTGCCCGACGGGGACTCATGCTGGGGCGGTCTGCGCTTCGCGCCGACTCCACTGCGATGCTCGGTCCGGGGTCGCGCCGCAGAACTCACTCCGTTCGCTGCGCTCACTGCGTTCAAACAGCCGCGGCGAGTCAGTCTTTGATGCGCGCTGCGCGCGCCGACCCCGGCCCTGCGCTTCTCGTCGCCCCAGAAATCGCCCCCGCCGGGCACCGCCTGACACGACGCGCGGACACTGCAGTGAAGGTTGTCGTGATCTTCACGCTCTCAGCCGTGCCAGCAGGCCGGCGGTGGACGCGTCCAGGCCCTGCGTTTCGCCCGACGCCAGACGCGGCAGCAGCTGGTTGCATAGCGACTTGCCCAGCTCGACGCCCCACTGGTCGAACGAGTTGATGCCCCACAGCGCGCCGCTGGTGAAGACGCGGTGCTCGTAGAGCGCGATCAAGGCGCCCAGCGTTCGCGGCGTCAGGGCCTGCAGCAGCAGCGTCGTGCTCGGCCGGTTGCCGGGGAAGCTGCGGTGGCGCGCGAGCACGGCGGCGTCGATGCCGGCAGCGGCGGTGGGGGCGGGCTCCGCCGCCGCCTCTGCGGCCGTCTTGCCGAGCATCAGCGCCTGGCTCTGCGCCAGGCAGTTGGCGAGCAGCTTGTGGTGCTGGTCGACGAGTCCGTGCGCCGGTGTCTTGACCGCGATGAACTCGACCGGAATCACGTCGGTGCCCTGATGCAGCATCTGGAAGTAGGCATGCTGGCCGTTGGTGCCGGGCTCGCCCCAGACCACCGGGCTGGTGCCGTAGGGCAGGGCGCGGCCGTCGAGGTCGACACGCTTGCCGTTGGATTCCATCTCCAGCTGCTGCAGGTAGGCCGGCAGGCGCCGCAGGCCCTGGTGGTAGGGCGCCACGCTGCGGCTCGTGAAACCGTGGAAGTTGCGGTACCAGATGTCGACCAGCCCCAGCAGCACGGGCAGGTTCTTCTCCAGCGGCGCTGCGGCGAAGTGGCGGTCCATGGCGTGGGCGCCGGCGAGCAGGGCGCGGAAGTGTTCGCCGCCGACGGCGATGGCGATCGGCAGCCCGATCGCGCTCCACAGCGAATAGCGCCCGCCGACCCAGTCCCAGAAGCCGAAGGTGGTGTCGATGCCGAAGGCGGCCGCGGCCGCGACGTTGGTGGTGGTGGCGGCGAAGTGGCGCGCGATGTCGGTGCCGCCTTGCGCCAGGAACCACGCGCGCGCCACCGCCGCGTTGGCCATCGTCTCCTGCGTCGTGAAGGTCTTGCTGGCGACGATGAACAGCGTCGCCTTCGCGTCGAGCTGCTGCAGCAGCGGCGCGATGTCGTGGCCGTCGACGTTGCTCACGAAGTGCAGCCGCTTGTCGACGCGGCCGTAGGCCTGCAGTGCCGCCACCACCATCTGCGGCCCGAGATCGCTGCCGCCGATACCGATGTTGACGATGTCGCTGATGCCGGCGTCGCCGCGCACCGCCTCGGCGTAGGCCAGCATGGCGTCGAGCACGCCGTGCACCTCGTCGCTGAAGGGGCCGCTGCCGCGCGGCGCGCGCAGCGCCGTGTGCAGCACGGCGCGGCCTTCGGTGGCGTTGGCGACGTCGCCGCGCAGCATCGCGTCGCGCTGCTCCTCCAGAGCGCACTCGCGCGCCAGCTCGACCAGGAAATGCAGCGTGGCGGTGTCGAGCAGGTTCTTCGACAGGTCGGCGAATACCTCTGGAGCGTCGAAGGACAGCGCGGCAAAGCGGCCGGCATCTTGCGCGAACGCCTCGCGCAGGTCGAGGTCGCGGCCGTGGGCTTCGAAGTGGCCCTGCAGCGCGGCCCAGGCGGCGGTGTGGTCGCAGCGCTTCACGGCGATGCCCCATCGATCGGCCGCCCCGGCGCAGCGGCCGCCGGCGCCGCGTCGCGCGCCCGCATCTTGGCCGACACGTAGGCGCCGTGCGGGATGTGCAGCAGGTCCGAGACCTTCCACATGACGTGGTTCTCGTGCGCGCTCAGCGTGCCGTCGGCGTAGGCCACGCGCCACATGTGTTCGATCATGCGCAGCTTCTGCTCCATCGTGAACGAGCCGTTGATCTTCGACGTGAAGCCGAAGAAATCCGTCGCCTCGCGCGCCGTGCGGTCGGCCAACTCGAGCAGGCGGTCGCTCTCGTCGGCGGACAGCGTGAACTTGTCGCGCAGCGCGGCCAGCACGGCATGGCGCTCGGCGGCGCCGATCTCGGCGCTGGCACGCATCACCTCCACCAGCAGCACGGCGGCGGCCAGCTCCAGCGTGTGCTCGGTGGGCACGGCGGCGCGGCCGGCCTGTGGCGGCAGCACGGTGTTGAACAGGTCTCTCAGGGTCTTCAGCATGGGGTGTGCCGCGGCCGGGTCAGGCGATGTACAGCGCGCGGAAGTCGTTGACGTTGGTGAAGGTGGGGCCCGGCACCACCAGGTCGGCCAGCGGCTTGAAGAAGTTGTAGGCGTCGTTGCGGTCCAGGAAGTCGGCCGCCTGCAGCCCCAGCGCCCGCGCGCGCGCCAGCGTGCCTGGGGTGACGATGGCACCGGCGTTGTCCTCGATGCCGTCGATGCCGTCGGTGTCGGCGGCCAGCACGTGCACGCCGGGTTCGCCCTGCAGCGCGATGGCGCAGCCGAGCAGGAATTCGCTGGCCCGGCCACCGCGGCCGCCCTTGTTCCTGACGGTGACGGTGGTCTCGCCGCCGGACAGGATCACGCAAGGCCGCGCAAACGGCTCGCCGCGCCGCGCCACCGCGCGCGCCAGCGCGGCGTGCACCTTGCCCACTTCGCGACTCTCGCCTTCGATCTCGTCGCTGAGGATGTGCGCCGCCACGCCGGCCGCGCGGGCCACCGCAGCAGCCGCTTCCAGGCTCTGCTGCGGTGTGGCGATGAGGTGCACTTCGTTGCCGGCAAACACCGCATCGCCGGGCTTGGGCGTTTCGAAGGCACCGCTCTCCAGGCCGGCGCGTGCCGCCGGCGGCACGTCGATGCCGTAGCGCCGCAGGATCGCCAGCGCGTCGGCGCAGGTGCTGGCGTCGGGCACCGTGGGGCCGCTGCCGATGACCTCGGGCGCATCGCCCGGCACGTCGCTGATGAGCAGCGTGACGACGCGCGCCGGGGCGCACATTGCTGCCAGCCGCCCGCCCTTGATCGCCGACAGGTGCTTGCGCACGCAGTTCATCTCGTCGATGGCCGCGCCGCTGGCCAGCAGCGCCTTGTTCACGGCCTGCTTGTCGGCCAGCGTCAGCCCCGGCGCCGGCAACGACAGCAGCGCCGAGCCGCCGCCCGACACCAGGCACAGCACGAGGTCGTGCGCCGTCAGGCCACGCGTGAGCTCGACGATGCGCTGCGCGGCGCGTTGCCCGGCGGCGTCGGGCACGGGGTGGGACGCCTCGACCACTTCGATGCGCCCCGGCCGCGCACGGTAGGCCGGCGGCACATGCTCGTAGCGTGTCACCACCAGACCGGCCAGCGGCGCCGCGGCCGGCCACAGCGCGTCCACCGCCGCGGCCATGGCGCCGCCGGCCTTGCCGGCGCCCAGCACCAGCGTGCGGCCCTTGCGCGGCCCCGCCGGGTCGGGCGGTGCAGGCAGGAAGGCGGCGGTGTTGTGCGCCGGCAGCGCACGCTGCACGGCGGCGTCGTAGAGCGTGCGCAGGAAGGCGCGCGGGTCGGCTTCGGCGCTGCACTCGAGCCGCTCGCCCCAGCGCGCATCGGTGTCTGCTGGCATCGGAATCTCCTGCGGCACGTGGCCCACAGGTACATTGTGCGGCCGTGCGCCGCGCGCCGCCGGGCTGGCGTCGCTGCGGATCAGGAGGGCAGGGCCCTCAGGCCGGCTGTGCTTGCCAGCGCCCGGTCCGCGGCCACTGGGCGGCCGCGGCGTTGAGCGCCCAGCACAGCCAGGCCGACCACAGCGTGTGGCTGGGGTGGTGCGCGCCGCGCAGCAGTTGTGCGCCGCCGAAGACCAGGCCGGCCACCACCACCACCACCAGCCAGGCGCGAGCGCGGCGGGGGTCGTGCTCACGCCACATGAAGTACAGCCCGAAGAAGGCGAACGCGGCCACCGCGTGGCCCGAGGGGAAGCAGTGCCCCGGCCCGCCGTCGAGCAGGCCCAGGCGCCAGTGCGAAACGTAGGCGGCGACACCGCCGAACTCGCTCAGGTCCCAGGGGCAGCTGGTGCCGCTGACGCGCTTGAGTGCGGGCACCGCCACCACGCAGGCCAGCATGACGGCGATCCAGCGCCAGCGCTCAGCGCCGCTGGGGCCGGCTGCCAGGGCCGTGCCCGCCTGCGGTGCGCGCAGTGCCGCCCAGGCCAGCGTCAGCAGCAGCGCCCAGGCAGCCCAGCGGCCGCCGTCGTGCATCACGCGGCTGGCCCACCAGGTGTCGCGCCAGGCAAAGCCCGCAGCACTGCCGATGTGGCGCGCCACAGTCAAGTCCCAGCCGCTGGCGTCCCAGGCCAGCAGGGCGGCCAGCGCCAGCAGCGTCAGCGCCAGGTCGGCACGCGCACGGACGGGCAGACGCAATCTCACGGCGCGACGGTGCGGCAGCCGCTGCTCAGGTCCCACGCTGGCTCGTACAAGACCGTGTGAACGCCCAGCAGGCCGAGCGTGGTGTGGAACAGGTGGTCGTGCGCGGCCGGCTGCTCGGCGCGGCGCTGCAGGCAGGCGGCGTCCAGGCCCACGGCGCGCGGCAGCCCGGCCGACAGCCACATCACCATCGGCACCTGCGTCTGCACGTCGGGGGCGATGGCATACGGAATGCCGTGCAGGTAGAGCTGGTTCTCGCCCAGCGACTCGCCGTGGTCCGAGACATAGACCATCGCCGCGTCGACGCGGTCGGCGGCGGCCTGCAGCTTGGCGATCAGGCTGGCCAGCACGTGGTCGGTGTAGAGCAGCGCGTTGTCGTACGCGTTGACGATCTCCTGCTGGCTGCACAGCCGCAGGTCGTCGCTTTCGCAGGCGGGCTGGAAGCGCTTGAAGGCGGCCGGGTAACGCCGGAAGTACGACGGGCCGTGGTTGCCCAGCGTGTGCAGCACGAGCAGTTGCGTGCCCGGCTTCGCGCTGGCAGCGGCTGCAGCCAGCCTTTCGTCGAGCCCGGCCAGCAGGCCTTCGTCCAGGCAACGGCCGTCGGCGCAGATGCCGGCGGGGTTGAGCGAGACCACCTCGTCCTGCGGCAGCCCTTCGCAGACGCCCTTGCAGCCGGACTGGTTGTCGCGCCAGTGCACCGCGACGCCGGCATGGGCGGCCACGTGCAGCAAGGATTCGCTGCCGCGGATGCGTGCTTCGTCGTAGTCGCGCCGGCCCACCGCGGCGAACATGCAGGGCAGCGAGGTCTCGGTGTTGGTGCCGCAACTGCTGACGTCGGCGAAGTTGATCACCGGCAGGCGCGCCAGTTCGGGGGTCGTCTGCCGCGCGTAGCCGCTCAAGCCCCAGTTGGCGCGGCGCGCCGTCTCGCCGACCACCAGCACCACCACCAGGGGTCGCTCCCGCGCCACGCCCAAGGTGGCGTCCAGGCCGATGGCCTGCCGCGGCAGGGCGGCGCCGCGCGTCCGTGCGGCCGCCACCGCGCCCGTCGACCACAGCACGTTGGCGGGCGTGGCGAGGTAGCGCAGTTCCTTGTTGCCGCGCATCAGCGACGCCATGGGCTGGAACACCGCCAGCAGCGTGCCCACGAAAACGGCGCCGGCGAGCAGGCCGCTGGCCACGCGCAGGGTCGACGCCCGCAGCCACGGCCGCCGCACGATGCGCACGCGCGACAGCAGCAGCAGCGGCGCCGCGGCATAGATCGCCAGGTGCGGCAGCAGCGACCAGGAGAACAGCTCGCGGGCCTCGGCGACGTCGGTGCGCAGCACGTTGCGCATCATCGAAGGGTCGAGGTAGACGCCGAAAGACTGCATGAAGTGCACCGCGAACGCGGTGACCACGACCAGCAGCCCGAGCAGGGGCTTGACGGTCCAGCGGTTGGCCAGCGGTGCCAGCAGCAGGTAGTGCAGGCTGGCCAGCAGCACGATCAGCGCCAGCGCGAAGCCCCAGGTCTGCGGCTCGGACAGCGCCCGTTCCTTGAGCGCCTGGCCCAGGAACAGGCGGTTGGCGGCGAGCGCAAAGAACAGGCCGGCCACGAGCAGCAACTGGTCGACGGTGGCCGCAATCGTGAAGCGCCCGGGTGTCGCCGTGGCAGGGGCGGACAGGGGGAAAGGCAGCGATGACATCGCGGCGATTGGGCGCCCGCAGCCTGAAGCACACCTGAAGCCGCCGCTGCGGCCGCAGTGGTACCGTGACGGCTGCGAACCCGCCGAACCATGCGCCTGCTGCTGATCGAAGACGACGACATCCTCGGCGAAGGCCTGCGCGACTTCCTGCGCGCCGAAGGCCACACCGTGGACTGGTGCCGCCGCATTGCCGACACCGCGGCCTGGCTCGGCGAACCCTTCGACGCCTGGCTGGTGGACTGGCAACTGCCCGACGGCTCGGGCCTGGACTGGCTGCGCGGCCAGCGTGAACGCGGCGACGTGACGCCGGCGCTCATGCTCACGGCGCGCGACCAGCTGTCCGACCGCGTGCTGGGCCTGGATGTGGGCGCCGACGACTACCTCGTCAAACCCTTCGCCCCCGAGGAACTGGTGGCGCGGCTGCGCGCGGTGTGCCGCCGCGGGCCCGGGGCGGCGGCCTCGCGGGCGAGCTATGGCGACGTCGAGGTCGACCTGGCGGCCCGCGCTGCCTACCGCGACGGCCAGCGCGTCGAACTCACCGGGCGCGAATGGTCGCTGCTGGAGGCGCTGGTGCTGCGCGCCGGGCGCATCGTGCCCAAGGCCGATCTCGAACGGCTGGTGCTCGGTTTCGACGCCGAACTGGCCAGCAACGCGCTCGAGGTGCATGTCTCCAGCCTGCGGCGCAAGCTCGGCCGCGAGCTGATCGACACCGTGCGCGGCATCGGCTACCGCATCGGGGGCCGCGCGTGACGCGCCTGCCTTCGATCAGCGAAAGGCTGATGCGTGCGCTGCTCTTGTGGGCGCTGCTGTGGGGCGCGGTGCTGGCCGGCGCGGCCTGGTTGGCGGTGCGGCACGAGGTCGACGAACTGCTCGACGACACGCTGCAGGCCGCCGCCGAGGGGCTGGTGTTGCCGCTGCGGGACATCGGCGAGGCGGCCGCCGAGGCACCAGCTGCCGCCGACGCGCCTGCCGACGCGGCCACCGCCGGCGCCGCGCCCAGCGGGCGTTACGTCTGGCAGCTGGTGGCCTACAAAGGCGGCGCGCGCGTGCTGCGCAAGTCCAGCCGGGCACCTGCTGTGCCCCTGCGCGCCACGCCTTCGGCCGGCTTTTCCGACATTGCCGACTGGCGCGTCTTCGGCATGTCGGTGGGCCAGGGCGGGCGCATGCTCTACGTGGCGCAGACGCGCGACGAGCGCATCGAGGCGCAGCTCGAGGTAGCCCTGGCGCTGGCGCTGGCAGGACTGCCCATGGGCCTGCTCGGGCTGCTGTGGCTGCGCGGGCAGATGCGCCATGAGCTGCAACCGCTGCAGGCGCTGTCGGCGCGCCTGGCCTTGCTGGACCCGCTGGGTGCGCCGGCGCAGGGGCAGACGCTGGGCGCCGCGTCGCGCGCCGAACTGCAGCCGGTGCACGCCGCCATCGACGCACTGGCGGCGCGGCTGGCGCGCCGGGTGGCGCACGAGCGCGCCTTCACGGCGCATGCCGCGCACGCGCTGCGCACGCCGCTGGCCGGCATCGACGCCCAGTTGGCGGTGGCGCTGCGCGAAAGCCCGCCCGCACTGCAAGCGCGTCTGCAGCGCGTGCGCGCCGCCGCCGGCAGGCTGCAACGCGTGGTGGCGGCGCTGCTGGCGCTGTTCCGCAGCGGCGCCGAACTGCAGCGCCAGACGGTGGATCTGGCGGCGTTGCTGGCGCGGCTGCCGGTGGCGGGGCTGACGGTCGAAGTGCAAGACCACCCGTCGCTCGCCGCCGACGCCGACCTGCTGTCCGCCGCGCTGCTGAACCTGCTGGACAACGCGCTGCGCCACGGCGCATCGGCCGTGACGATCTCCATGCCGCAGGCCGGTGTGCTGCGTGTGCACGACGACGGCCCGGGCATCGACAAGGCGAAGCGGCAGGCCCTGCAGGCTGCCATCGATGCCGAAGAATACGAAGGCCATACCGGCCTCGGCCTGATGCTGGCCGACCTGGTGGCGCGTGCCCATGGCGGGGGTTTGACGCTGCCCGTGGCGGAACACGGATTCGTGGCGGAACTGCGTCTGTCTGCCGCCTGAACCCCCCTTGCGAGCCCTTGCGCCATGCCCGAAGAACGCCGACCCACCGACACCGACCCTGCCGCCCCCGGCGCCTTCAAGAGCCGCGGTGGCCTGCAGCGGGTCTGGAACGCGATGAGCTACTCGCTGGCCGGCCTGCGCGCCGCTTTCCGACACGAGGCCGCCTTCCGCCAGGAGCTGGCCCTGGGCATCCCGCTGCTGCTGCTGGCGCCGTGGCTGGCGCCCGGCCGCTGGCAGGGGCTGGCGATGGTCGCCAGCGTGGTGCTGGTGTGGGTGGTGGAACTGCTGAACTCGGCCATCGAGGCGTTGGCCGACGCGGTGTCGGCCGAGCGCCACCCGCTGCTCGGCCGCGCCAAGGACCTGGGCAGCGCCGCGGTCATGCTGTGCCTGCTGCAGGTGGTGGTGGTGTGGGCGGTGGTGCTGTGGCCCTGAACGCGACGCCGCTTGCTGTCTTGCCCCCTCCCGCAAGCGGGAGAGGGAGCCGCACTGGGTGCTTGCGCGCCGTGATGCCGGCTACTTGCGCATCGCACCCAGCAACTGCTGCGAGCCGGCGGCGAGCAGGCGCGCGTCGGAGCCCAGCGTGACGAATCGAAAACCGAGGTCGATGCGGGCTTGCGCGACGTCGGGCCGGCCGTTGTGGATGCCGGCCACCACGCCATGCGCACGGGCGCGCTCGACGATGTGCTCGATGGCCTGCTGCGCCTTGGGCTCGACGTCGTCGAACACCGGCTTGCAGCCCAGTGACAGCGACAGGTCCGAGGGGCCGATGTAGATCGCGTCCAGCCCCTCCACCGACAGGATCGCGTCCAGGTTGTCCAGCGCCTGCGCGGTTTCGATCATCGCGAAGGCGACGATGGTCTGGTTGGCATGCTCGGCATAGTCGGCGCCGCCGTAGAGCGTGGCGCGCACCGGGCCGAAGCTGCGCGTGCCCTGCGGCGCATAGTGCGTGTAGGCCACCAGGCGCTGCGCGTCCTCGCGCGTGTTGACCATCGGGCAGATGATGCCGTAGGCCCCGGCGTCGAGCGACTTCATGATGATGCCCGGCTCCAGCCACGGCACGCGCACCACCGGCACCGTGGCCGTGGTGCTGATGGCCTGCAGCATGCTGACCATCGCCGCGTAGTCGACGACGCCGTGTTGCAGGTCGATGGTCAGCGTGTCCCAGCCCTGGTGTGCCATGACCTCGGCGGCAAAGCTGCTGGGGATGGCCAGCCAGCCGTTGACGGCGGCCTGGTCTTTGCGCCACAGGGTGCGCAGGCGGTTTTCTCGCATCGGGGTCTCCTCGGTTGGACGCACCGGGCACGGCGACCGGTACTGGCTTGGTTCTACAGCATTGCGCATGACTCCGGAGACCGATACCAATCACTTCGGGGCATCTTGGTGCATCGCTGGCCTGCGCTGCGTCAAGGTCGTGGTCGAAGCGATACCGATGCATGATCGTTGCCAGTGATCGTCACGTTCAATCTCGAGTGATGCACGATGTCTGCCTCTCGAAGGGGCGAGAGCTTGAAGGGGAACGCGAGGTTGGACGCTTCGTTCAAAGTGAACGACTTGCCAGACGCACGCAGGCAGGATTCGACGATCCAGAGCGACAGAGCTGGCCCAGTCTTGGCAGGATGGCTGCCAGCCACAAAGCAGCGCTTGCGATCGGCTGCTTCTCGGATCACTTGCCATTCCATCAGGCTCTGCAGCACGGCCTCAGTCGCGCGAAGAATCGACGCGCGATCACCAAGCTGTTCCTTGAGCCGCCGATTGATCTGCAGGGCAGTGAACTCACCGTGCAGCTTGAGTAAACGACCGATGTTGTCGGCGATGCCAGCGAAGAGAGGATGGGACGCCAGCGCCATGCCCCAATGCAGCGGCAGGGTGTCGGCAGCGTTGTCGGCTCGATGGAGTTCTATGCCAGCCTGCGCCAACGCCACCAAAGTCGGATGCGGCGTCAACCACATGCGATTCAAGATGATCATCGTCTTGCCGCGAGCTTCGACGCCGGCGATCTCCGTCGCCAGCAGCACGACCACCGCGCTTCGCTCCATCTTCCCAGCGGCGACGGCAAGCGCGGTATCGAGCCAGTGCTTTGGGACGTACCGGTCAAAGCCGATCGTAGGCAATGGCTTCATGACGGCGCCACTCGCCGGCTGACTTGAACGAACGGAACGATCACCTCTTCGATGCAGGTGCCACCATGGGCGACGATGATGTCGCCGTCATCAACGAAAGCACTTCGTCCGGCGGCGTAGAGCGGATACCGCCCGTCCGGCAGGCCGGTGGTCGCACCTGGAACGCTGCGGCCCTGGAGTTGGCTCAGCGTGCTTTGGTACAGCGCTTGATCACTGTACAGGCGCACCCGCTCGCCACGCGTCTCTGCGAGAACGCCTTGCGCCACCCGGCCAGCACCGCGTGCTTCGATGTTGCCGTGGTCAGCGGTGACGAAGATCTCGAAGCCCGATGCAAGCAGCCGGTGGAAGATTTCGCCAAGCACGCCATGCTCCTGCCAACTCTCTACCTGGTTGTGCAGCCCTCGGGTACCAAGAGCCATGCCATGCATGATTTCATCGACGGCGTCTACGACTACGCCGAAGACGCGCACTCGATGGTCCGACAGCACTTCGTCCACCAGCGTCAGATGTTCAATTCGACGGATGGCCTTGAGATAGGCCACGGCATGGCTTTGCAGCCCCTGCGCAACCCAGAACCGCGTCCATGCAGCAGGCTCACCCTGGGTCGACGTGAGTGATGTCAAATTTCTTGGCAATGCACCAGCGAATATGGCTTGTCGGGCGACGCTGGTGAGCGTGGGCAGCCACGCGAACATCGAGCTGCGCTGGAATTCGAAGCTCTTTGACGCTTGTTCCATCAAGTGCTGCAGCAGTACCCACTGATCCATGGCCATGCCGTCCATGACGACCAGTGCAACCTTCTTCGCCGGACTGTCCAGGCGCCGCCCCAGATACTCGGGAATGCGGTGACCGATGGCGGGCCCACTGACAGAGGGTAGTGACGCCAGTGCGCCATATCTCGACCCCATCCATTCGGCAAACGAAGTGTCCATCGCATCGCGAAGTTCATCGACGGCAGCGGCATGTTCGTCCTGGCGGTCCAGCGGAAGCCGGTGCCACACGGCCTGCGCTTCAGCCCAGGCCCAGCCCACCATGCCCCAATCGCCATGCCGAAGCGTTTCCTGGTTCAGCCGCTGGCGCAGGATGGCAAGCAAGCGCACCAACTGGCGGCTGTCATCGTCGGCCTCGTTGGTGACGACACCTGCCCGCATCCAGATCGGCAAGCCTGAGACATCAGCGACGATCGCCAGCCGCGGCAATAGCCCCTCGGCAAACAGGTTGTCGACAAGGATGCGCACTGAGTCGTCGGAAAACGGTAGGGCAGCAGGTCCCGGAATGCGCAGTGTGTAGGGCTTTGGAGTCGACTCCTGAAAGCTCTTGTCGCCACGCAGCGCAGCCTCCACAGCGATCGGCCACCTGTCTTCGACAAAGGCGAGAAAGGCGGAGCGTTCAGCGAGCAGTTGTCGTATGGGCCAAGCTGAAAGCGACTGCTTGATGACGAGCGACGCAGCAAGCCGGTCCACGAGCACATCTGGCAAAACGACTTGACGCAGGTGCAGGTCAAGCAGCAGCCGCAGCAGATCAGATTCAGTATCCGTCCACGAGTCAGCGATCCGATACACGTTGACCAGGATGAAGTCCGCCGTGGCATTCGCACCCAGTGCTCCAGGTCGCCGCAACATGTACTGGCCGTAAAGCAGATCCAGCATGGGGTTGGGCAATGCTCTGACGACTGACAGGTCGAGGCCAGTGAACCAGTCTGCAAGAGACAGTCGATGAAGCTTCGCCGCGGTGACGATGTCCCACGGCAGTTCTTCCGGGGTTTCACCTGCGAAGTGAATCAAGACCGCAGCCTCTGTCGGCGAAAGACCATCGTCCCAGGCGCCGCGGAATCGCGTCTCGTACTCAAGTCGAAACGTGACCTCGTCTTGCCATGGAAGCACGGCAAAGCCCCGGGCGGCAAGCGTCGCCAACGCAATCTCGTCCAGCAGCATGCCGTCCGGGTCGTGGGCGATCTGCAGCGGCGCGGCGCCAGGGTAGACCGATGCCAGCAACGCGACGGCGAGAGGTGATGCCGGTGACGTCATGTCAGACACCCACCCGCAGCATGGCCACCGCAGTCAACGTCGGCGCAGTTTGCGCGGCTGCAGCTGCCTTCACCCGCCATGACGCCATTTCCTCGTCGAGCAAAGCAAGACGGCGGTTGCGAACGGCAGGCGAGCCAACGCGTTCGATCAAACGCCGCCGTGCCGCGAAGGCATAGTCCATGCGCTCGGCTTCGCGGCTTTGCGACAGTTGCTGCTCGGCCAGCAGCTCGTTGAACCGCTTTTCCCCATGCTGAAGCGCAGCCTGTCGGGCTGCTGCGTACGTGGCCTGCGCATCGGTGCCGGTCAGCGAACGCGTTGGCGTCGAGATGGTTTCGGTCACCAGCAGATCCCATACACGACGCGCCGTGGGCATGAACGCCCGGCCATCGTCAGACATGAATATGGGCAGAAAGCGCCGCCGCGCCGGCGCCACGTGGGCGGCTGCATCCGACGTCAAGCCGACCTGCCACAGCGACCAGATGCCAGACACGCTCTCTGGCAGGCCGGGCACCCGAATGCAGGGAATCGGCAACCCTTCGGCCCAATGAGGCAGGACCGCAACCAAGTCGCGCACCTGCGGGTCTTCGAGTGTCAGCGCACTTGCGTGGGCGCCGGTCGACGCAGCGTCGAAGACGACGCCAGCGTCGCGCCGCCCGTCGGGCCATTGCAGGCTCCAGACACCTTCATGAAGATCGGCCCTGGCACCGGGCTGATCGCGCAGATAGTGCACCACGGCACGTTCCAGCCACACCTGCAGCGGATGCTCCATCAAGGCCTTGGCCTCGTCGGGCACCAGATGCTCGTTCTTCGGCAACATGGAGCGCTCCGCACGGGAAGACAGCATCTGTTGGCGGATCGTTTCCAGCGTCTGGTCACACTGCGCCGTGATGCTGCTGGGGTCAGCCAGGCTCTTGACATAGAGATCGTCGAACAAGGCCTCGGCCTCGACTGAATCCATGACATCGGCCGCCTTGTCGACACCAAATTCTTCGGCGATCACTGCCAGCTTGTGCTCGAGCACATCGCGCACACGATGCTCGACGGTGTCTTCAAGAACAAAGTTGATCGCCCGCACCACCTTGCTTTGGCCGATGCGATCCACACGGCCTATGCGTTGCTCCACGCGCATCGGATTCCAGGGCATGTCGAAGTTCACCACCACATGGCAGAACTGCAGGTTCAGACCCTCCCCACCAGCGTCTGTGGACACCAGTACCCGCACGTCCTTGGCAAACGCTTTCTGCGCGGCCACGCGTTGTTCCAGCGCCATGCCGCCGTTCAGCTCGGCCACCGAGATGCCGCGTTGCGACAAGAAGTCGCAGAGCATGCGTTGCGACGGCACGAACTCGGTGAACACCAGCACCTTGAGGTCTGGGTCCTGCTCTTCCTGCTGCAGGCGGTAGACCAGTTCCAGCAGAGCCTCGGCCTTGGCGTCGCTGGCGGTGGCCTCCGTGGCGCGTGCCATGTCCAGCAGGGTTTCAACCTCGGCCAGTTCGTCACGCCAGCCGGCTAGGTCGATGACGGTGGACACCTGCCCTTCGCCATCGAGTTCAAGCCAAGCCTCCTCGTCGAACAGGCCCAGCTGTTGCCCGGCGGGCTGCCGCAACGCCTCCAGCCTCCGATCCAGCGTCGCCCGGATCGCCGAGGTGCTGGACGTCACCAACCGCTGCATCAAGATCATCAGGAAGCCGATGTGCCGCTGCTTCGTCTTCAACGCCTGGTTGTAACCATGGCGGACGTACGCTGTCACGGCTTCGTACAAGGCCCGCTGCTTGGCGTGGCGGTCGGCCCAAGCCACCGGGATCATTCGCGTCTGTCTCGGCTTGAACAGCGGCGCTCCTTCGGCGTCAATGGCTGCCCGCTTCTCGGTGCGGATGACGTACTGCGCCACCCGCTCACGGCTGACGCTGGCTTCGTCGGGGAACGCTTCGCGGTCGACCAAGGTCAGCAGCCGGTGGAACGCATCCGTCTTGCCCTGGTGCGGCGTGGCCGACAGCAGCAGCAGGTAAGGTGACGCTTCGGACAGCGCCGCGCCGAGTTTGTGTCTGGCGACTTGGGCGTTGGCGCCGGCCAGGCGGTGGGCCTCGTCGATGATCACCAGGTCCCAGCCGGCCGACACCAGGTCGTCGAATCGCTCCCGGTTGTGCTCGGCCACTTCTGCGGCCTTCCACCCACGGCGGCTTTCAATCGGCTTCACCGAGTCAAGCGAGCAGATCACCTGGTCGGCACTGCGCCAGAAGTTTTCTTGCTCACCGAGCACCTGGCGCATGACCGGAAAGTCCGCAGGCGACAGCACCCGAAAGTCCTCGCTGAAGTGCAGGCGCATCTCGGCCTGCCATTGCGGCGTAAGGCCCTTGGGTGCCACCACGAGCACGCGCCGAACCAGGCCGCGCAGCTTCAGTTCCCGGATGACGAGTCCCGCCTCGATCGTCTTGCCCAGACCGACCTCGTCGGCCAGCAGAAAGCGAACCCGGTCACCCTTGGTCGCGCGCTGCAAAGCGTACAGCTGGTGCGGCAAGGGCGTGACGTTGCTCTGCATGGGCGCGAGCAGCACGTTCTCGGCCAAAGCGTCCGCGATGCGTGAGGCCGCCGCCAGGTACATCAGGCGGTCTGCGCCCGGCGATGCCGCGTCGAGTGGTGCCAGGTCGCCATGGCCAAGGCTGACGACAGCGTCTCTCTCAGGCAGCCAGACCCGATACCGGGCTTGGCCCCACAAAATTGTGGCTTCAACAACCTCGCCCGCTGTACGCAGGCGCGCCACCCAACAACGATCGCCACGGTTCCAGTCGCTCATGCCCCTGCTGCGGCTTGTCTGATTGCTGGAAAGTTCGGAAAGGCCTTGTTCCATCCATCGATTCCAACCACGATGCAGTCGGATACGTATGCGCGAGTCCACGGAACGTCGGACTCGTGGCGAATGCGCTGGAGCAAACGATCGCGAAGACCAAGCATCAGTGCCGGTTCAAGCGTCAGCGACTCAAGCCCGAGCAAAAAGACCATCAGGCACGGCTTCTTGTCCTTCGACATGAGATGCAGATAGCAGTAGCTGTCACGAGCCTTCGGAGTGAGGTCGGCATTGACGAGCTCGTGGGTCTGTAGCTTCCGCGTGAACTGCTGTCGATCCTTCTCGGTCGTGCCAACGTCAGACGGGTCTTTAATCTCGATGAGGAGGATTCGATGCGCTTCCTCTACGACGAAGTCCACCAGCTTCATTCCCTGCGGCCTGGCCGCGTGCTGCTCATCGAGCCGGAAGTGATGTATCGCCGTCGAAACGTCGATGGCGATCTCGCCTTCCGTGATCATTGACTCGTCCCCTTCAACGCGCGCTCCACGTCACGGTCGTATAGGTCAGAAAAAGTGGACGCTATCGCGTTGGGGTGAATTTCCAGATAGCTGTCGACGGAGGAAACGGTAACCGCGTCGTCTTCTCCGCGGTACAGCGAGTGGAAGCGTACCTTGTCGGTTTTCGCCTTCTGAAGGTCGAACTCCTTTAGCACCACGTAGTTATGCGTTGCGAGAAAGATCTGCACGCCCATGCGTTGCAACTCCAGCATCAACGTCACCACTTCCTTCATGAGGCTTGGGTTCAGGTTCGACTCCGGCTCATCCCAGAACAGGACCGAGCCACCGAGCAGCACGCCGTTCTGGATCAACAGCCAGATCAGTGCCAGCTTGCGCATGCCTTCTGCCAGGAGCGAAAACTCCAGTTCACCTTGCTTATTCTTCAGGAAGAAGTGTTCGCCCTTGACGATCACCTTGCCTTGGATCGCCTGTTCCAATGTCTTCAGCAGGCGGGTACGTGCCTTGTCTGGCTGCCCCATCAACTTGGGCAAGTAGGCGAGGTCAATGATGTCGGCGTACGTTTCTTCGAACGCTATCTCGCGCTTCTTGTAGAGCGATCTGAAACCCGGAGCATGTGCCAACATCTCTTTGACTGGGATGTAAGCGGCCACCGTCTTGGCGCCCTTCCACTTTGACTCGCCAGTGGTCTTTGCACTTTCGGCCTTGTCCGTGTGGTTCGAGAAGCTTGCTCCGATCCTCAAGTCCGCACCGCGCCATATCGCCAACTTCGCCGTGGCACTGCCGGTTTGCCGCCTGACCAATCGACCCAGGCGGTTCTCGTAGGGCTTGAAAACGTCGCGCAGCTTGGCAGAAAACGGCTCCTGTTCCCCCTCGGTGATGGAGCAGGACGTGTACAGCAACTTCAGCAAGTGCGTCTTGCCAGTACCGTTGGTACCAATGAATACATTGACGCCAGGCGAGAGATCGACCGACAGTTTCTTGAAGGCGGTGAAGTTGTCGACTTCGACTTTGCTGAGTGCACTCATGCGTCAACCTCCGTTCTTGTCAGGGCTTGGTCATACCAGAGCAGCAGCTTCTCGTCTTCCTGCAGCACATCGTCGGGCACCTTCTTGGCGACGGCAATGATGGTGGCGTAGTCGCGGTTGCCCCAGCATGTCTTGAAGCCCGTTCGCATCACTTCCAGCCGGAACTCCTTGAGCTTGCGGCCGGCGTGTGCCTTGTAGGTCTCGAACTCCTTCAGCAGCGACCTCTCTCTGACCTTCTCCAGCTCTTGCGCCTTGGTGGGGTCTGGCACGAACCAACGATCGGTGGCCGCGGCCTTGAGCCGCGGATCGTTCTTGTTCAAGTTGCGCAGGGTTGCCCAGTTGCTGGAGAGATAGCTGTGAATTTGCGACGGCACATCCTGGCCGTCCTTGGCCTTGGGGTCGTAGCGCAGGAAGTTGTCTTCCAGCAGCGCCGACAGCTCAGGCTTGGCTTCGTGCTTCTTCCAGCCTGCGCCGAGTTGTTTGATGAACTCCGGGTGCAGTTCCTGATAGGTCGAGGGCTTGCGCCGTAGAAAATCCGTCAGCCAATCGATCGCCGATCGCTCATCGGAAATGAAGAGCTCCATCTGCGGCGCCGATGCGGTCTGCATGCGCTTGCGGTCGTACTCGGTCACTTGCTCGGGCAGGAAGACCATGCCGTCGCGCTCAGCGAAGCGCTGCGACAGGCCAGCCTGAAATTCCTGGCTCGAAACCGGGACGGAAAAGTTGTGGCGCACAAAGAAGGCAACCATGCGATCAAAGATCACGCGTGGGTCACGCTCGGCGATGAATTCGAGTTCGTTCTCCTTCAGCTTCACCGTCGGCAGGTACTTGAGGTGCGAGCGGACGAAGTCCCAGGCTGAGTCTTCATTGCCGGCGGCTTTTGCGAACCGATCCTCAAGGCCGCCATTGGGTTTGTACGCCGAGATCACCAAGTCCTGCTTTACCGCTGTCGTGGACGTGACCTGCCGATAGCTACCTTGCTGCTTGTCCATCGCCGACACGTTGGCGACGACGAAGCCTGCCTGTTGCAATGCAGCCTGAATGGCGTTCCAAACGGCCGCGCTCGAATTCGAGAAAACCACAGTCATCCAACGGCCGGGCTTTAGGACTCGATGGTATTCATCAAAGCATCGGCGCATCAACGTGTGGTAGTCCTGAAGCCCTTTGTCCTTGAAGTGGTCAACGATGGCCTCCGGCGTTGCGTCGGTAACGACACGATGCCAGCTCTCAACCAAGAAGTTGAGATCAGCGTAGAAGATGTTCTCGCCGAAGGGTGGGTCGGTGAAGATGTAGTCGATTGAGCCATCTGGGACATTCAGCGATGCTGCGGACCCGACTGCCATGACGGCAGCGCCGGCACTAGAAAGTCGCTCAGATCGAAACGCGCTCGTCAGTCGCTTTAGCTTTCCGTCTAAGTTGTACCAAGGGCTGCACTCAGCATGCTGGGAGGCAACGTAGTAGACGCCATTGAGATAGCGATTGACCTGGGAGAAGTGAAGGGGTCCATACCGATTCAGAACCGACGAACCCCAAATAGCCTGTTCCACCAAGAAGAGCAGCATGTTTCGTAGCCGCGCATCGCTTTCAGCTTTTGCCTTACCCCACAGCGCAGCCATCGCGTGCGCGGCACGCGGCAAGAAGAAGTGATGAATGCGCGTAAAGCCCTTTGGTGCAATCCGAGAGCCATGACTCATTTCTTCGATCGGAAATCGATCTGTTGGGAGTCCAGGTGGCAGCGGAAGCGCGTCGATCTTTCCGAGAAGCGCTAGATCGTCAACTTCCGGGGCCTTCTCGTATTTGGAAGAGCCAACCGAGTAGACGATTAGTGAAGGGCGGAATTTCACTCTGCGCCATGGCTCGCCAGTTGCGGGGTCCGTTCGGCTTTCAAAGACCCGTTCGAGGTTGTCCTTGGTTAGCTTTGTGGTGCAATGCGGGCAAGGGAAACTGGCTCGCACACGCTTCGTCTCTGGGTCAAGCGCCTCATCTGAGAAAACGATCTCACCGGTGCATGAAGGGCACGAGAACACTTCGCTCCAGACTGTGTACTCGATACGACCTTTGGTCCCATCGGTGTGCCTCGTCTCGTACATCCACCCGAGCTCGGTCGCAATTTCGTTGAGCAGCGTCTTGCCTGCCTTCGCAAACGCATCGACATCGAACGGCATGTTGTAGTTCGCAGCGATGAACACGGCGGCAGGCGAAAGGTCGTTCAAGACCACGCGCCTAGAACCCCACTTTGGCGCGAGGCGCCCGGATGCTTTCCACTCGGCTTCCAACTGCGCTCGATACGCCAACGGCGCCGCCCCGCACCACTGCGCAGCTACGCCCGTCATGCCCGACCCGCAAAAGCTATCGAGCACCACGTCACCCGGCTCGGTGTAGTGCAGGATCGACGGCACGATCGCCAGATGCGGGACCTTGGTGTGGTATCCGTGAGCCTTGTACAGCGCGTCGGTCTTGCCCTCCTGCACGTCCACCGTCAAGGGTTCCCGGCTATAGCCGCTGGCCGGGTCGTAGGGCTTGCCGTAGTGCTTGATGAAGTCCGGAATGAACGGATTCGGGCACGCCGTGAAGTACGGCGGATCGGACAGGGCCAGGATGTCCTCGTCGCTGGCAACAGGGAAGCCCTCGATCGTGCGGAATGCCGGGTCTGCGAGCTTTGCGCGCAGCAGGCCAAGGAAGTGCTGTCGCCGCGCATCGTCGCTCGGGAATGCCTGGCCCAGGCATTCGACAGGTGCGACCGCGACGGAGCTGGCTTGGAACAGGGACATGGTGTCGGTCATTTCGTAGATTGCCGTTCCACGTCGCTCGCCGTGGACTGGCTATGCAACGCCTTTAGCCGTAGCCCGATCTCAGTCAGCGCGTACTGCTGCATCGGTGACGTCGGCTTCTGTGGAATGGTCCGACGAAGCACACCCGCCGCGAGAAGTGGGTTGAGGTGCTGAGTCACGAAGTTGGCGCGGTGCCTGAGGCCTGTGGCTTCCTTGAGCTCTGCGCCGGTGCGCGGCGTGTCCGACAGCTCAATGATCACCCGCTGAATCGCGGACAACTGTACAAGTGCAAGGGAGGTATCTGCCTGACCCGGAGTGACTTGTACGGTAGCTTGTACGGCGTCGGTGGAATCAGTAACCCATTGATTTTCCTGGGACTTCTCCGTCGATTCGGGCAGGAAGCGCTGACGAAATGGCTCTGCCAATCGGACCATCGGGCTGCCGGCCACTGGTACCTCTACTAGAGCTTGTACGGTCAGTCGCTGTACAAGCCTCACTGCGTCAGGGCTGTTCAGTCCGGTCAAGCCCTTCACATCGACGAGCGTGACACGCCCTTTACGGGCCAGATAGGCGAAGACCGCGGCTTCCTGCTCCGTCAGTCTCACGCCGATCTGCGCTTGGGCCAGCAGTTGGGCCTCGGTGAGCAGCTTTTCATTGGTCAGCCGGAGCAGGAAAGTCTTCTCCACACGGTCGTTTTCGATGGTCGGCAGCATGTTGCCGAGCTCGCGCCAACTGGCATAGATGGCCCCGACGCCGGAGCCGGCTTGCTCTGACAGGCCGATGCGGCGGAACAGTGAAACGACACTGGGGTTGCGCACTGGCTTTTCACCGGGATCGATCAAATGCTCAACGCTCGAGAAGGCGTCGCCAGGGTTGAAGAACTCGGTCTGGTCTCGGAAGAACAGGATGGACGGCTTGCGGCCAACATCGCCGAAGTCCTGGTGGATCAAGAGATTGATGGCGGCTTCGCGGAAGGAGACGTAGTCGGGTGGGGCATCGGCACGGAACAGGGTCCCGGCGTCGATACCGAATGGATGGTCGGCATGCTTGTTGTAGAACTGGATCACAGCCTGCCAAGTCTTGAAGAGATTTTCTTCTGGCATCGGGTCCAGGCGGTCTATCCAACGAACGCTTGACGAATACTCGGCCTTCGCCCCTTGGTAGACGCGAAAGTCGACCACCGGCCGCTGAAGCACTTGGCGGAAAGCGGCGTCGGTACCGAACGCCAGCACGCCTGCGCGATTTGCGACGAGCCGATCCTCTTGCTCTGCGACGCAGCCCATTTGTTGCAGGAATTCGATGTCGGTGAGCGTGTCGTAGCGCCCGCTATCGCGTTCAGACAGTCGCTTGCGATACCAGCGTACCGTCGTCGGGTCGAAGCACCGCTCGACGTTGAGATCTGGAACCAACTGGCCATCGAATCGGGGGCCCGCGCCGTCGCGCATGAATCGCAACAACTCGTCGCCCGTGCAGGTGTCGTCGCGCCCGCCACGGCGAATGAAGGCGTTCTTTGGGTTCCCGTCGAGGAAGACCGGCTTTTCGGACCGGTGCGCCTCGGGAATGAAGAAGACGAGGACCGTGCCTTCGCTCAGATTCAATGGCTGACTCGTGATGGGCAGAAAGACGCTGACTTTCTTTGCGTCCCGTACCAAACCCAAAAAGTTGTCTTGCACACGATCAGCGCCCGTCACGCCTTGGACCACGAAACTGCCGTTCGCTTCCCGCACGCCGAACACAAGGTGGCCGCCCGACGTATTGGCGAACGCACTCACGGTGCTCAGCGCGCTTTTCGGCACCTCCCACAAGGCCTCTTTGAACTCGATGTCGTCCCACTCGATCGAGTTCAGCTTGGCGAGGAGTTCATCGCGGGTCATGCTCATTCGACGATGAACCTCAGCTTGCTCGCGTCCTTGCCGCGTGTGCGCTCGGCGATGAACTTGTCGAAACGGGCCTTCAACTCTTCGGGTGTGGTCGGCGAGCCCCCGGCGAGCAAGGCCGCCTGGATGTCAGCCAGCTTGACCACTTCCTTGGTCAAGCCGGAGAGGGCTTCGCGCACGGCTGTGATGAACTCGGCAGCCAGCGGCTCTGGCAAGGCCTTGTTCGTGATGAAACCCTCGATCTGCTTGCGGTCGGCCGACTTGAGCAGTTCCAAGTTGCCTTGGATGATGGGGTCGTCGAGGTTCTCCAGCAGGGTCTGGGTCCAGCCTGTGGTCAGTTCATCGAGCTTGCTGTCCAGTGTGGTCAGCTGGTTGGCGGCCGACGCGAAGGCCAGCGCTTCGTTCACCGGGCGGAATTGGCAGTGCGGGCACACCGGGCTCGATGCGAGTTCACCCTCGGTGAGTTGGTAGCAGCTCTTCAGGCCTGCCATGCGGTCCTGAAACTCGGTCAGTTGACCCGAGGGCATCAGGTCGATGGTGGCAAGCCGGTTCAGCGATACCAAGCGCGCGTCTTTGGTGAGCCCGGCCTTCGCCTTGTCTTCCGACACGCCCAGACGGGCTTTGGTGTGCAGGCCGATGTAGGCTGCGATGTAGTCCTTCTTCAGCTTCTCCAGCGCCTGGCGCATCGCCGGAACCTTGGTCAGATCGCGATGCGCGGCGAAGTCGCTGACGAGTTTGGCACGTGCGTCGCGGGCCGTGGTCACCCAGGCGTTGTCGGCGGGCAAGGCGAGTTCGGCCTGTGCAAGGTAGTTGGCCCAGGGGCTGAGGTCACCGGACAGCTTGTGCAGCCCCTTGACCAGGTCCAGCGTGGCCAGATTGGTCTTCTGGGCCTCGATGTCTTCCACCGTGACGCGAATGTTCTTGAGCTTGCCCACGCTGTTGTAGGGGGACAGGCTCTCGCAGAACGTCTTCAGGCTCTCAAGTCGGGCCCGGCTGTCCTTGACCTCGGCGTCGGTGAGCAGGTTCTGCCCCCAGATACCCAAGCCCTGGCCCAAGCCCCCCGACAGCGCCGTCTGCGTGGTGAGCAACTCGTTCACCAGCGTCGTCAGCTTGGACTGCAGTGCGATGACTGGCGCGTCATCGCCCTGGCTGACGCCCTGCACATGGCCAGGCGGCAGGCCCAGCAGGTCGAAGAGCGCCCGCAGCACATTGACGTTCAACTGCTTGGGGCGCTCGATGTGCTTGAACGACACCAGGTCGTCGAGCCCGCGCTCGGTGAGCAGGCTTAGCCGGCTGGAGTCGATCTTGTCGCCTGCCACCGCCAGCACGATGTCGCCTGAGTGCACCAGGCACGCCGCCACGAGCAGCACCCAGTCGGGCTCCAGCCGCGTCTTGCCGTCGTCGTAGTACTCGACGCCCAGCCCGCCCGTGAACAGCTCGGTGCGATTGAGCACCTGACCATCGCCCTTCGCGGCCAACCGCGCCAACAATGATTTGGCATAGCGCGACTTCGACGGGTCGATGCGGTCCCCGTCCAGCGCTTCCAAGGCATCGAGCACTGCGGTGGCATCCCGGGCGCGCGGGCTGCCAGCTAGCGCGCGCAACGCACTTTGCACGGCAGGCCGTCGGTTGGTCTCGGTGATCAGCACGCTGAAATTCGGGTACTCAGGCGCCAGGTTCGAGAAGTGCGGCGCCAGGCACAGGCCGGTGACGACATTCACGACGTCGCGAAATGCCACCGTGCTGCTGGCGTCGATGTGCGCCCGCTCGCGCAGGTTCACGCCCTTGAGCCAGTCTTGCAGCGTCTTGCTCTTGCCTTGGTAGGTGACCTCGTACGCTGTGAGCTGCTTGTCGCGCAGCCACTTGGCCATGTCGCGCAGCGCCGTTGCGGCCTTGTCCTGGTAGATCGCCTTGGCTTGGCCGGAACTCGTGGATGTCAGGTCGAGTGCAGCGGCGTAGCGTTCGATGATCGAGGTGATGGCGGCATCGCGACCGGCCAGCTTGAGGAACACCTCGTCGGGCAGGTCTTGCTTCTTGAACTTGGGCGGATCGAAGGGCTGCAGGAAGTAGAGGTAGAAGTCGCGATCGGGCTGCGCTGTCGGCCGGTCATTCGGCGCGCCGAAGAACAGGTAACCGCTGCGCTCGACCTTGTGCTCTACCCATTCCAGCCGGTGCTGCCAGATCTGGTGGCCGGTGACATAGGTGGTGTCGGAGCACTCCATCAGTTGCCGGACAGCGCTGTAGTACGCCCGGTCTAGCTTTTCGTCGTCGAGGGTGGTGATCTTCTTTTCGATCTGCGCGTCGTAGTCGACGTTCTTCTTCAGGTCGAGGTAGTACTGTTCTGTGTCGGCCGCCTTGGAGATGAACTGTCCGTTGACCGTCTTGAGCACTTCGCGCAGGACGGTCTGAACCTGGGTCAGGAGGTCGTCGGCCGGATCGCCGCCCATGTCTTCGATGCCCGGGTGGTAGAGGCACAGACCGTCGCGCAGTTCGGTGGCCATCAGGCCCACGGGTACATGCGTGTCGCCACCGGTGGTGAGCCGGTGCACGGACAAGGCTTGGATGATGCGTTCGGCCATCGCCTTGTAGGCCGGCTTCATGCCGTGCCGAACACGGTCTTCAAGCGTTTGGCTCACATCGATCACTTCGCGGATGTCGGGCACGCTGCGCAGAACCGGGTTGTTGCGAATCTCGCCCCAGTAAGAATCGAACGTGACGAGGCCGGGTCGGTCCTTGGGCACGTCCTTGTCGACCAGCCGGCCCACCGCCTGCGACAGGGTCTGCAGGGCACCGCGCTTCTCGGCGAAGCGCACGCGCTCGAAGACGTCGATGTAGTCGGGGTGGACGGGGAACAGGCGAACGTAGTCGTCCATGCGCTCGTTCATGTCGCTGTAGAAACGCGCAAACGGTGCGAGGTACTCGCGGATCTTCTGTTGCTGGTCGGCCGACTTCTTGAGCAGCCGCTCGGCAATGACGAACTTCAGGTCTTGCTGCGCGAGCAGCACCTGAACGAAGCGGTCGCGGATGCGCCGCAGGCTGTCGGCCACGAACTCGAAGCTGGCACTGTCGAAGATGGCCTCTTGCACGCCGGCGATGAAGCGGAAGCGCGTGTTCTTGCAGATCTCGCCGATCTCGCGAAGGAACGACAGGTCATAAATCAGGTCACTGCCCTTGCGCGAGCGCAGGTACTCAAGAAACTCGTCGACCACCAGCAACAGGCCCTGGTCGGGGTACTTCTGCGCGAAGGCGTCCATCATGGCTTCCAAGGCATCCTTGGAGTTGGTGACGGTGTTGGACGCCGGAAACTTGAACTGGATGCCGATGCTGGCGAGGCAGGCTTCGAGCTCGTGCGTGATGATGTCGCGCAGCGCCATCTGGCTCGAAATCTCGATGCGGTGCACCTTGAACTTGCCGGCAATCTGCGCCGACGCCTTGGCCACCTTGGGATGCCGAAGGTGTTGGACGTACTTGGCGTCTTCGGCCAGCAACGAGATCACCGACATCAGGTGCGACTTGCCCGTGCCGTAGTTGCCTACCACCAACTGGGCCTTGTTGTCGGCCGGCTCGTCGAACTGAAGTTGATTGAAGATGACCGAGTTGATGCGCTCGGCCATCTCGTCGGAGATGACGTAGTTCTTGACGAGGCGCAGTGCCTCGTCGTCCTGGTTGGCAAGCCGCAGTTGGACGACCGATTCAATCGGGTCGAAGCGGATGGTGTCTCCGTAGCGCATGAATCAATGTCCCTGGGTATTTGCGTTTTGGGTGTTGTTCAGGTCGACGACGAGCGGGGAGTCGAGTACGAACTCGCGGTAGTCGGGGTGTTCGGGTGTGCCGTAGACGAGCTTGTTGTTGCGGTGATCGCCGCACCACGCCACCACGAGCGGAACGTGCTGGCCGATGGCCTTGAAGCGCTCGACGACCGCCAGCTGCAGCTCACGCGAGAGCGGCAACTCGGTGTTGTCAGCCAACCAGGCGCCTGTTGCCCGGGCCGGCAGTACGGCAGACAGACTTGCCGGCGCATCGAACGGGCGGGACGCCGGTGGCCGATCGACCAGCGCTTTGGCAAGTTGCAGACTCACGTTCACGTACTCGCAATCCGGCCGCGACCGAGCCAGGTCCTGCAGCAACTTCGTCTTCCCGGTGCCTGGGCGTCCCACCAGCCAGACGACCCGCGTCCGCAGCGTTGCGATGCCATCAAGGGCGCCCTGCAACTGTTCAAGCGGCGAGAGCGCAGGCGATGTTGCCGTACTGGTCACGTCCCCTCCCGATGCTGCGCGGCTTGCTCGGCGTCAGGCTCAGCGGCTTTGCCTTCACGTACCCAGGCGTCAACGTCCGACACCTTGAACTTCCACAAGCGGCCGACGCGGTGTGCGGGCAGCCCGCGCGACTGCACCCACCGATAGACGGTGTCCTTCGCCACGCCGAGGTGGATGGCGACTTCTTCGACCTTGACCCACGGTTCAGACATACGAAACCCGACGAAAGTCGATGAAAGTCGACTTGATGGGAGTATGCTGGATAGGCGGGCTGTCTGCTTGTTCTTTCGGGCACTGCGGCTGATTGGCCAGCGTCGCTGCAGCCTGCAATTGCCTACAATTTTCGGACACCCCCACACCCGAGCGAACCCCGTGACCCACCCGCCGCACCCGCCACCGCAACACGTGGCGCTGTTCGGCGAATGCATGCTCGAACTCCAGGGCCAGGCCTTCGGCACCCTGCAGCAGGGCTTTGGCGGCGACACCCTGAACACCGCCGTCTACCTGGCGCGCTGCGGCGCCGGCACCGGCATCCGGGTGCACTACGCCACGGCCCTGGGCGACGACCCCTTGAGCACCGGACTGCTGCAGCGCTGGGCCGCCGAAGGGTTGGAGCTGAGCCTGGTGCGGCGCATCGCGGGCCGCCTGCCGGGGCTGTATCTCATCGACGTCGACGCGCGCGGCGAACGCAGCTTCAGCTACTGGCGCGACACCAGTGCCGCCAAGGCCTACTTCGAGGCCGGCTGCGAGACCGCGCCGACGCCGCTGGAGCAGCGGCAGACCGAGTGGGACGCGCTGTACCTCAGTGGCATCAGCCTGGCCATCCTGCCGCCGGCCGGGCGCGAGCGCCTGTTCGCCCTCATGCGGGCCCTGCGCCAGCGCGGCGCTGCGGTGGTGTTCGACAACAACTACCGCCCGTGGCTGTGGCCCGACGTGGCCGAGGCGCGGCGCTGCTACGCGCTTGCCTTCGAGCTGGCCAGCCTGGCGCTGGTGACCGCCGACGACCACCAGGCGCTGCTGGGCCTGGCGCATGCGGACGAGGCGTTGGCCGCGGCGCAGGCCTTGCCGGCGGCCGAACTGGTGATCAAGCGCGGCGCTGCGGCGACCCTGGTGGGCACTGCCGGTGGCGCCTGGCAGCAGGCGCCCACCGAGCCGGTGCCGCAGGTGGTGGACACCACGGCGGCCGGCGACGCCTTCGCCGCCGGCTACATGAGCCGGCGCCTGGCCGGGGCCACCGCGCTGGCAGCGGCGACCTTCGGCAACCGGCTGGCAGCGCGGGTGATACAACACCGTGGTGCGCTGATTGCGCCCGAGCTGATGGCCGACCTGCTGCGCTGATGCAGCCGCCGCCCGGACCGGGGCGCGGGCGGCATCGAACACCCCACCGCAGGAAGCGACCCCGCATGACACCGACCACCAAGCCCTTTCACCGCCTGCTGCTCACTGGCGCCGCCGGCACACTGGGCCGCGTGCTCAGGCCGCGCCTGCTTGGGCACTGCGAGCGCCTGCGTCTGTCCGACCGCGCCGAGCTGGGCACGGCGGCACCCGGTGAGGAACTGCAGGCGGCTGCGCTGGAGGACCGTGCCGCGGTGCTGGCGCTGCTGGAGGGGGTGGACGCGGTGGTGCACCTGGGCGGCGTGTCGACGGAAGCGGCCTTCGACCCCATCCTGCAGGCCAACATCGTGGGACTCTTCAACCTGTACGAGGCGGCGCGCCACCACGGCGTGCGGCGCATCGTGTTCGCGAGCTCCAATCATGTCGTCGGTTACTACCGCCAGAACGAGGTCATCGACAGCCACGCGCCGCCGCGCCCCGACACGCTGTACGGCGTGAGCAAGGCCTTCGGCGAGAACCTGTCGCGCATGTACTGGGACCGCTACGGCATCCAGACCGTGTGCCTGCGCATCGGCAGCGCCACGCCGGCGCCGCTGAACCGCCGCATGCTGGCCAGCTGGCTCAGCCACGACGACCTGGAGCGCCTGGTGGTGGCCGCGCTGACCGCGCCCTGCGCCGGGCACACCGTGATCTTCGGCACCAGCGACAACGCCACGCGCTGGTGGGACAACACGCGCGCCGCGCACATCGGCTACCGGCCGCAGGACAGCGCCGAGCCCTGGCGTGCCGCCATCGAGGCGGCCGACCCGCGGCCCGACCCGCAGGACCCGGCGCTGACGTGGCAGGGCGGTGTCTTCGTCAACCTCGGCCCCTACGAAACATGAACCTCTCCATGGGCAGTGAAGTGCGTGTGCCCTACACGCCGCATGCACGCTACCCCGACCCCGCGGTCGAGGTGCTGGACGAATCCTTCCTGCGCCTGCGCCTGTTCAGCGCCGGCGTCGAGCAGCTCGCCAGCGGCCTGCGCTGGGCCGAAGGGCCGCAGTGGTTCGGCGACGGGCGCTACCTGCTCTTCAGCGACATCCCCAACAACCGCATCCTGCGCTGGGACGAATGCTCGGGCGCCACCAGCGTGTTCCGCGCGCCGTCGAACATGGCCAACGGCCTGGCGCGCGACCGGCAGGGCCGGCTGCTGGCCTGCGAACACCTGTCGCGGCGCGTCACGCGTACCGAAAACAACGGCTCGATCACGGTGCTGGCCGAGCGCTGGCAAGGACGGCGGCTCAACTCGCCCAACGACATCGTCTGCCAGCGCGACGGCGCGATCTGGTTCACCGACCCCAGCTTCGGCATCCACGGCCACTGGGAAGGCGCGCCGGCCGAGCCCGAAGTGCCGCACGCCGTCTACCGCATGGCCGCGGACGGCGGCGAACTGCAGCAGGTCATCACCGGCCTGGAGGCCCCCAACGGACTGGCCTTCTCGCCCGACGAATCGGTGCTCTACGTGGTGGAGAGCCGCGCCCGGCCGCACCGGCTGATCTGGGCCTGGGACGTGGGCGAGGGCGGCGCGCTGACCAACAAGCGCCTGCACATCGACGCCCAGGGCCCCGGCGCCTTCGACGGCATGGCCGTGGACGCCCTGGGCAACCTGTGGTGTGGTCTGGGCAGCGACGGCTCGGCCGGCGCCGACGCCGCGGCGCTGGACGGCGTGCGCGTCTACGACCCGCAGGGCCGCGCCATCGGCCACGTCCACCTGCCCGAGCGCTGCGCCAACATCTGCTTCGGCGGCGCGCACCGCAACCGGCTGTTCATGGCCAGCAGCCATTCGCTGTATGCGCTGTTCGTCAACGTGCAGGGGGCAGTGCCGTGAAGCGGCGGCCCGAACCCGCGCCAGTGCGCTGAAAGGAAGCCGACATGGCCCGCCTGCCCTACGCCCGGCTCGAAGACGCCGACAAGGTGCCGCTCGTCGAACGCATCGTCGCCGAACGCGGCAGCGTGCTGCACCTGTACCAGATGCTGCTGCACAGCCCGCCGCTGGCCGAAGGCTGGCTGGCCTACCTCACCGCCGTGCGCCACCATCTGACGCTGAGCGGCGCGCTGCGTGAACTGATCATCATGCGCGTGGCGCTGCTCAACGGCGCGCCCTACGAAGCCGACCAGCATGCGCCGATCGCGCTCCAGGAAGGCGTGACGCAGGCACAGCTGGAGGCGCTGGCCGATTGGCCGGAGGCCGACTGCTACGACGCCACGCAGCGCGCCGTGCTGCGGCTGACCGACGCGATGACACGCGACATCCACTTCGCACCCGAGATCGTGGCCGCCGTGCGCGAGCAACTCGGCGAACGCGGCACGGTGGAGGCGGCGGCGACGATCGCGGCCTACAACATGGTGTCGCGCTTCCTGGAAGCGCTGCAGATCCACAGCGACGACCGGCGCTGATCAGGCACGGCGCCAGGCAGTGACGATTGGGTCGCGAACGCCGAAGGCCCGGCGCGGCCAGATCGACAGCATCGTCGCGGCCAGCGCCCGGTCTTCGGTCACGACGTATTTCCGACCACTCCCATCTCCAGCGGCACCTTGATGTAGAAGAGCTTCAGCTTCTCGCTTGCCAACTGCGCCAGGAAGCTCTGGGCCTGCTCCTCGGTGAGCACGAAGCCGACCTCCACCGCCACGTCGCCGGCAAGCTCGAAGAAGTGCTCTTCGTGCAGCTTGCCATTGCGCCCGTAGCCGGCGATGGCGCGGAAGGCCGAGCCGCCATGGATGCCGTGTTTCTTCGCCTGTTCGAGCAACCACTCGTAGGCCAGGATGCGGTGGTGGCGGTGCTTCTCCTGGACGTAGAACTTCAGGTAAACGCCTTGCATGCTCGGCCTCGCTTGGTTGGGATGACGGTGCAGTGACGGGTCCGGTGCCGGTGTTCGTCGGCTCTGTGGCCACGCTCGCCCGCCTAGGCCCTGATGAACACGGCATTGGCGACCAGGATGCCGATGCCGGTCAGGAACAGTGAGCCGACCAGATGGGCGCCCGCCGCGCCCAGGGCCCAGGCGTACTCCTGCCGGCCGATCAGCGTCATGACCTCCGCCGAGAACGTGGAGAAGGTCGTCAGGCCGCCCAGGAAGCCGGTGATGATCAGCAGGCGGAATTCCGGCGGCAGGCCGGCGTTGTGCGTGAAGAACGTGCTGGCGGCACCCACCAGCAGACCGCCAATCAGATTCGCAGCCAGTGTGCCCAGCGGGAGGGTCGGGAACACGGGGTTCAGCCAGGCGCCCAGCCACCATCGCAGCAAGGCGCCGCATCCGGCACCGCCGAAGACTGCAAGCATCGGAAAGCCGCTCATGTCGCTCCTTCTTCTTCGAACGGACCGGAGCGACCGGTGCAGCGATGGCGCGGGCTTGCCGCGCTCAATGACCTACACCGTCCCCGCCGGGACCCTGGTAGGCATCATCAACCCTCACGGGTGCTTACGGGAGGCATGCCATCTCCGTTGCCGGCCAGTATATCGACCGCTCTGCGGCGAGGCAATTCGGCGGCAAGGTCCGATCGCGGCCATGGCAGGCGCTCTGTGACGGGCGTGAACCGCTGCCGGCTGCCGCGCCGCCGGGCCGTGTTCAGCGCTCAGCGCTCGGCGATGTAGTGCTGCGTGCTCGGCGCCTCGCCGGGCAGCAGGTAGCCGCGCAACTGGGCCTCGATCTCCTGGTCGGCCAGCGTGCCGCGGGCGCGCTGGTGCAGGTAGTCGGCCCAGCTGGTGACGATGAATCGTTCGCAGTAACGGGTGGGGTCCGAGAGGTCGCGGTAGACGCGCCAGAACGTCGCGCCGTCGCGGCGGCGCGGCCCGCGCAGCAGGCTCACCGCGTCCAGGAACGCTTCAGTGACCTCCGGGCGCACGCGGTAGCCGATCTCCACCGCCACCGGCCCGGCCTCGGGCGCCGGCTCGTGCTTGACGAACAGGTCCTGCGACAGCGGCACCTGCGTCACTTCGTCGAGCCCGCCCATGCGCAGCGGGAAGGGCCGTGCCAGCAGCAGCCCGGCGGCCATGGCCACGGCGCCGATCAGCAGCGCCGGCGTCAGCCCCAGGATGTCCGAAAGCAGGCCCCAGAAGGCCGAGCCGATGGCAAACGAGCCCAGTGCCGACAGCGTGTGCAAGGCGGTGGCGCGGGCGCGCACCCAGGGCGGCACACTGGTCTGCGTGGCGGTGTTGTAGGTGGACAGGACCGACATCCACGCCGCGCCGCCGGCCACCAGCGCCGTGTAGACCAGCGCCCGCGACTGCGACAGGGCCGCCACCGCCATGACGAGGGCGAACACGACGCAACCCGCGCCGACCAGGCGTTCCAGCCCCAGCCGCAGCCGCAAGGGGCCGATGACCAGGCCGGCAAGCACGGCGCCGGAGCCCAGGCAGCCCATCAGCAGACCGAAGCCGGTGGCACCCAGGCCGAGCTGGCGCTGGCCGACCACCGGCAGCAGCGCCCACAACGCCGAACCGGTGGCGCTGTAGGCCATGGTGCGCACCAGCTGCGCCAGCACGGTGTCGGAGTGGCGCGCGAAGCGCAGCGCGCTCAGCATGCCGCCCCACAGCCGCTCGGCCGGCAGCCGTGACGGCGGATGCGGCCGCGGCGGATGGCGCCGCACGGCCTCGAACAGCACGACGACGCCGGCCACCGCGAGCACGAAGACCCAGCCGCTGCCGGCGTGAGCGAAGACATAGCCGGCCACCGCCGGCCCGAGCGCGCGTGCGGCGTTGTACGAGATGCCGATGGCGGTGATGGCCTGCGGCAGTTCATCGCGCGGCACGACGTTGACGATGGCCGAGTTCCACGCCGGCGACAGCATCGCCGTGCAGCAGCCGGCGATGAAGGTCAGCAGCAGCAGCGTTGCCGCACCCGCCCAGCCGCCCAGCACCAGCAGCGCCAGCAGCGATACCACCGCCACCTGCACCGCCAGCGCGACGAGGATCAGGCGCCGGCGGTCGGTGGTGTCGGCCATCACGCCGGCGGGCAGGGCGAGCAGGAACATCGGCAGGAACACCGCGGTCTGCACCAGCGCGGCCAGGAACGACGAGCCGCTGAGCTCCAGCACCAGCCAGGCCGTGGCCATGACCTGCATCGCGTTGCCGACGAAATACACCGTGCCGCCCGACAGCAGCGCGCGGAACGGCAGGTGCCGCAGCGTGGCGCGGATCGACGCAGGGTCGGTCATGGCGCCTGATGATTGGGTTCAGCGCTCACGGCAACGGCTTGCCTTTCACCCTCTCCCAGAGGGCGAGGGAGCGAAGGGCCTCAGCCCTGCGCCACCTGGTGTGCCGCCATGATCTCCAGCGAGCGCACCAGCGCCGAATGGTCGAGTTCGGCCATGCCGTTGGCGGCGCAGGCCTGCATCAGCTGCGCCGCGTTGGCGGTCTGCGGCAGGCTCACGCCCAGGGCCCTGGCGCCCTGCAGCGCCAGGTTGAGGTCCTTCTGGTGCAGTCCGATGCGAAAGCCCGGGTTGAAGGTGCGCTTGATCATGCGTTCGCCGTGCACCTCGAGGATGCGGCTGGAAGCAAAGCCGCCCATCAGCGCCAGTCTCACTTTGGCCGGGTCGGCGCCGGCCTTGCTGGCGAAGACCAGCGCTTCGGCCACCGCGGCGATGTTCAGCGCGACGATGATCTGGTTGGCCACCTTCGTGGTCTGGCCGTCGCCGTTGCCGCCGACCAACGTGATGTTCTTGCCCATCAGCTGCAGCAGCGGCAGCGCGCGCTGGAAGGCCGCCTCGGGGCCGCCGACCATGATCGTCAGGCTGGCCGCCTTGGCGCCGACCTCGCCGCCGGACACCGGCGCGTCGAGGTAGTCGCAGCCCAGCGCGTTGATCTTGCCGGCGAAGTCCTTGGTCGCCAGCGGCGAGATGCTGCTCATGTCGACCACGGTCTTGCCTGCCACGAGGCCGGCGGCCACGCCGTGGTTGCCGAACAGCACGCGTTCCACGTCGGGCGTGTCGGGCACCATCATGAAGATGATGTCGGCGGCCGCGGCCACTTCCTGCGCGTTGCCGCAGGCGGTGGCGCCGGCGTCCAGCAGCGCCTGCGGGATCGTGCTGCGCGTGGCGACGTGAAGCTCGTGGCCGGCGGCGCGCAGGTGGCCCGCCATCGGCGTGCCCATGATGCCCAGGCCGATGAAGCCCAGCTTGAGGGGTGTCGTCGTCATGTCGAGATCTCTCTTTCAGCGTGGTTTCAAGTCGTGGCCCGCAAGGTGCGGCGGGCCTGTTCCAGCCAGCCCAGGCCAGCTTCGGTGCTGCCGGCGGGTTTGTATTCGCAGCCGATCCAGCCCTGGTAGCCGATGTGGTCGAGGTGCGCGAACAGGAACGGGTAGTTGATCTCGCCCGTGCCCGGCTCGTTGCGCCCCGGATTGTCGGCGACCTGGATATGGGCTATGCGCGCCAGGTACTTGCTCATCGTCGCCGCCAGTTCGCCTTCGTAGCGCTGCGCGTGGTAGATGTCGTACTGCACGTAGGCGTTGTCGGCGCCGGCCTCGTCCAGCACCGACACCGCCAGCGCCGTGCGGTTGAGCCAGAAGCCGGGAATGTCGTAGTTGTTGATGGGCTCGATGAGCAGCTTCAGCCCGGCCTCCTTGAGGGCGGCGGCGGCAAAGCGCACATTGTCGACGAAGGTGCGGCGCAGGCTGGCGTCGTCGACGCCGGCCGGTGCCTTGCCGGCCAGGCAGTTCAGCTGCGGCACGCCGAGCATGGTGGCGTATTCGACGGCCTTGGGCACACCGGCGCGGAAGTCAGCCACGCGTGCCGGGTCGCAGGCCAGGCCGCGGTCGCCGGCCGCGAAGTCGCCGGCAGGCAGGTTGTGCAGCACCATCTTCAGGCGGTTGGCCAGCAGTCGGTCGCGGATGACGGCGGCCGGCGCTTCGTAGGGAAACTGCATCTCGACGGTGGAAAAACCGGCCCGCGCCGCGCGCTCGAAACGCTCGAGCAGCGGCACTTCGGTGAACAGCGTCGAGAGGTTGGCAGCGAATCTGGGCATGTCGTTTCCTGTCATTTCCTGCAGCCCGGCCAACGCCGCACCTGCGGCATGCATTCAACCACGGCCGGCACGCAGCGCGGTGGAGACGCGCGCCGGCGATGGCGCCGCCGAGCGCGCTGCGGGGCGCTGCGCCCAAGGCGGCAAACGGTGCATGATGCGGCATGCGTCTGCGGACCACGATCATGAGCAGCCTGGTGAGCCTCCTGGCCTGCGCCTGTGTCGCCGACGCCGGCGGCCAGCCACCGGCGGCACCCGGCGCCGCAGGCCTGGGCCTGGACGAGGTCGTGCTTGCCGCCCGCGCCGACGCCGCCCGCCGCACGGGCTGGGCCGCCGAGTCGCTGGCCTTGATCAGTGCCGACAGCGTCACCTGGTCCGACGGCAGCCTGGGTTGCCCGCAGCCGGGCCTGGCCTACACGCAGGCGCTGGTGCCGGGCTACAGGGTGCGTCTGCGCGGGCCGGCCGGGGAGCTGGACTATCACGCCAGTGCCCGCGGCGCACTCGTGCTGTGCCCGCCGGGCCGCGCCGTCGACCCGCTGCCCGGGGCGAGCCGGATCTGAGGCGACCCCCAGCGACCCAGGCGCCGGCCGAGGCGGGGACCCTCAAGCCGTCGGCAGGCTGTAGTCCTTGAACTGGTCGCGCAGCTTGTTCTTCTGCATCTTGCCGGTGGCGCCCAGCGGGATGGCGTCGACGAAGACCACGTCGTCGGGCGTCCACCACTTGGCGATCTTGTTCTCGAAGAAGGCCAGCAGTTCTTCCTTCGTGACTTCGGCGCCGGGCTTCTTGGTCACCACCAGCAGCGGGCGTTCGTCCCACTTCGGGTGCTTGGCGGCAATGCAGGCAGCCATCGCCACCGCGGGATGCGCCATCGCGATGTTCTCGAGGTCGATCGAGCCGATCCATTCGCCGCCGCTCTTGATGACGTCCTTGCTGCGGTCGGTGATCTGCATGTAGCCGTCGGCGTCGATCCTGGCCACGTCGCCGGTGGGGAACCAGCCGTCGATCAGCGGGTCGCCGCCTTCGTCCTTGTAGTAGCGCGACAGGATCCACGGCCCGCGCACATGGAGGTCACCCGAAGTCTCGCTGCCCCAGGGCAGTTCCTTGCCGTTGGCGTCGACGATCTTCATGTCGACGCCGAAGATCGCGCGCCCCTGCTTGGCCATCACCGTGTAGCGCTCTTCCTGGGTCTGCGTCAGGTGCTTGGGCTTGAAGGTGCAGGCGGTGCCGAGCGGGCTCATTTCCGTCATGCCCCAGGCGTGCAGCACGTGCACGCCGAACTTCTCGCCGAAGGTGCGGATCATCGCCGGCGGGCAGGCCGAGCCGCCGATCACCGTGCGCTTCATGGTGCTGAACTTGAGGTCGTTGGCTTCCACGTAACCCAGCAGCCCCTGCCACACCGTCGGCACGCCGGCCGACAGCGTGACGCCTTCGCTTTCGAACAGCTCGTAGAGCGACTTGCCGTCGAGCCCGGCGCCGGGGTAGACGAGCTTGGCACCGGTCATGCAGCCCACGTAGGGCAGGCTCCAGGCGTTGACGTGGAACATCGGCACCACGGGCAGGATGACGTCGCGCGCCGAGCAGTTCAGGGCATCGGGCAGCGCCGCGGCATAGGCGTGCAGCACCGTGGAGCGGTGGCTGTAGAGCACACCCTTGGGGTTGCCCGTGGTGCCCGAGGTGTAGCACAGCGAGCTGGCGGTGTTCTCGTCGAAGCTGGGCCAGTCATAGTGGTCGTCCTGGGCTTCGAGCAGCTCTTCGTAGCACAGCAGCCTGGGGATCTTGGCAGCCACGTCGGCCGCCGGCATGTGCGCACGGTCGGTCATGGCGACGAAGGCCTTGATCGTCTTCGTGCTGTTGGCCACCGCCTGGATCAGCGGCAGGAAGGTGAGGTCGAAGAACAGCACCTGGTCTTCGGCGTGGTCGGCGATATAGACGATCTGGCTCGGGTGCAGTCGCGGATTGACGGTGTGCAGCACGGCGCCCGCGCCGCTGACCGCGTAGTACAGCTCCATGTGGCGGTAGCCGTTCCAGGCCAGCGTGGCCACGCGGTCGGAGGTCTTCACGCCCAGTGCCGCCAGGGCCTTGGCCATGCGGCGCGAGCGCGCGGCGAGATCCCTGTAGGTATAGCGGTGGATGTCGCCTTCCACACGCCGGGACACGATCTCGCGCTCGCCATGGTGGCGTTCGGCGTGCACGAGGAGGGTGGAAATCAGCAGCGGCTGCTGCATCATCTGGCCGTACATAGGTCTCCTTTTATGCGGTTGTCAGCGGCGTGCTTGCCTGGCCCGCCATTCTGCGGCAAGCGCGAGCACTTCCTCGCCCGCCCTCAGTCAGTCCGGCGATCGGGGCCTTCGCAGCGGCTCGGGTCGGCCACGAACAGCCAGCCCACCGCCACCGCGGCCGGGATGGCGCAGTACCACAGGGTGTTGCCGGTGAGGGTGCTGCCGGCAGCGCCAATGAGCCAGCCCACCGCCACCAGCGTCACCAGCAGCAGCACGCGCTTGCGGGTGCTCGGCCGCGCTCCGCTGGCAGGTGTCGGCGGCGTCATGGCCCGGTGGCTGGAGCGCCGGCCATGAACCAGCGCTCGATGAGCGCTCTTTCTACGTCTGTAATCTGAGTCGCATTGTTCAGCGGCATCAGCTTCAGCACGACCACCTGCTGGTAGACAGCCTGCGCGTGCTGCCTGATCAGCTCGGGCGTGTGCAGCGCGACGCTCTTGTGCTGCACCTGCGCGTTGTGGCACAGCGCGCAGCGCTGGTCGATCACGGCCCGGACATCGGCCATCGTCACCTCCGCTGCCAGCGCAGAGGCCGGCGGCTGCGGTGCGGGGGCGAGCCAGATCGCCAGGCCCACCAGCAGCGCCGTGCCGCCGAGCGCGTATTCCCACGGCACGCGCCGGCCCTGGACGAGGGCCTTGTGGCGGACCACGAAACTGTGGCGGATCAGCGCGCCGGCCAGCATCAGCAGCACCAGCACGAGCCAGTTGTGCGCGCCCTGGGTGAGCCAGCCGTGGTGGTTGCTCAGCATGGCAATCAGCACCGGCAGCGTGAAGTAGGTGTTGTGTACGCTGCGCTGTTTGGCGCGCTGGCCGTGGATCGGCTCGACGGCCAGCCCGGCCTTCATCTGCGCGATCACCTTGCGCTGGCCCGGGATGATCCAGAAGAAGACGTTGGCGCTCATCGCGGTGGCGATCATCGCCCCCACCAGCAGGAACGCTGCACGGCCGGCGAAGAGCTGGCAGGCCAGCCACGAGGCCGCAACGATGTAGACGAACACCAGCGTGCCGACGATGGCGTCGCCGCCGACGGCGCCCTTGTTCTCGCCGACCCAGCGGCAGATCAGGTCGTAGACGACCCAGAACAGCGCCAGGAAGGCCAGCGAGGCACCGATGGCGGCGGCGGGCGACCAGTCGTACACGTTCCTGTCGACGAGGAAGGTGCCCGCGTTGAACAGGTACAGCACCGTGAAGAGCCCGAATCCGGTGAGCCAGGTCGAGTAGCTTTCCCAGAAGAACCAGTGCAGGTGCTCGGGCAGCGACTTCGGCGCCACCATGTACTTCTGCGGGTGGTAGAAGCCGCCGCCATGCACGGCCCACAACTCACCGTCGACACCTCTGGCCTTGAGCTCCGGGTCCTGCGGCGGGGTCAGGCTGTTGTCGAGGAAGACGAAGTAGAACGACGAGCCGATCCAGGCGATGGCCACGACCACGTGCGCCCAGCGCAGCAGCAGGCTGACCCAGTCCAGCAGGTAGGTGTCCAAGCCAGGCCCTTCAGTCTGCTCAGCTGCCGCGGTAGGTGCTGTAGCTCCACGGGCTGACCAGCAGCGGCACGTGATAGTGGCCGGCGGCGTCGGCGATGCCGAAGTCGAGCTGCACCGTGTCGATGAAGGGCGGTTCCGGCAGCACCACGCCCTGGGCGCGGAAGTAGGGCGCGACTTCGAACAGCAGGCGGTAACAGCCGACCGTCATCCCGGCGGCGTCGAGCAGCGGGCCGCCGGCACGGCCATCGGCGTCGAGCGTCAGGCGGCGCAAGGTCACGGCACCGTCGCTGTCCAGCCGCTGCAGCGTGACCGCCATGCCGGCGGCCGGGCGGCCGTGGGCGGTGTCGAGGACGTGGGTGCTGAGGTGTCCCATGGGGCCGGATTCCGGGTTGCGCGACGAAATAAAGTGTATACACTCCGGAGTACACGTCAACCCCGCCTTTGCCCTCACAGACTGCGTCCCATGGCCAGGAGCCGCGCCAACCTGAAGGTGATCGAAGCCGCGCCGCGGCCACGGCGGGCCGGCCCGATGCACGACGACACCTTGCGGCAGGCGGGGCCGGCGCACGACAACACCACGCGGCGCATCGTCGACGCCATCACCGCCGCCATCGTCGAGCGCCGTCTGATGCCCGGCACCAAGCTCGCAGAGCAGCCCATCGCCGACATCTTCAAGGTCTCGCGCACGCTGGTGCGGCAGGCGCTGAACCAGCTCAGCCGCGACCACCTGGTGACGCTGGAGCCGGCGCGCGGCGCCTTCGTTGCGCAGCCCGGCGTGCAGGAGGCGCGCCAGGTCTTCGAAGTGCGCGCGATGCTGGAGGCGGCGATGATGAAGCAGTTGTGCGCCAGCATCACCGCAGCGCAGATCGCCGAGTTGCGGCGCCACCTGCGCGCCGAGCGCGAGGCCGTGGCACGCGCCGACGTCGCCGGCCGCACGCGGCTGCTGGCGGATTTCCATGTCGTGCTGGCGCGTCTGCTCGGCAACGAGGTGCTGGCGCAGCTGCTCACCGACCTGCTGTCGCGCTGCTCGCTGATCGCCCTCATGTATCAGTCCTCGCACGCGGCCGAACATTCGCAGGACGAGCACGTGGCCATCGTCGATGCGCTGGAGCGGCGCGATGCGCGCGCAGCGGTCCGGCTGATGGAAGCGCACCTGGGCAACGTCGAACGCAAGCTGCGCCTGAACCCGCGCGTGCAGGACCTGGCGCAGGCCTTGATGACCCCATGACCCGAATCATGAACGCCGCACTGCCCTACCCGCGCGACCTGCGCGGCTACGGCCGCGACGTGCCGCACGCGCGCTGGCCCGGCCAGGCGCGCATCGCCGTGCAGTTCGTCCTCAACGTCGAAGAGGGCGGCGAGAACAACCCGCTGCACGGCGACGCCACGTCCGAGACCTTCCTGTCCGAACTGGTGACGGCGCAGGCCTACGAGAACCGGCACATGACGATGGAGTCGATGTACGAATACGGCTCACGCGCCGGCGTCTGGCGCCTGCTGCGCGAATTCGACCATCGCGACCTGCCGTTGACGGTGTTCGGCGTCGCCACGGCACTGGAGCGTTATCCTGAACTGGTGGCCACCTTCATGGCGCGCGGCGACGAAATCGCCAGCCACGGCCTGCGCTGGATCCAATACCAGAACCTGCCCGAGGCCACCGAGCGGCGCCATGTCGCCGTGGCCACCGCGATGCTCAGGGAAATGACCGGCGGCGCCTGGCCGGCGGGCTGGTACACCGGCCGCGACAGCCCCAACACGCGCCGCCTGGTGGCCGAGCAGGGTGGCTACGAATACGACAGCGACTACTACGGCGACGACCTGCCGTTCTGGCTGCAGGTGAAGAAGGGCGACGGCAGCCTGGCGCCGCACCTCGTGGTGCCGTACGCACTGGACACCAACGACATGCGTTTCGTGCAGGCCCAGGGTTTCAACACCGGCGAGCACTTTTTCACCTACCTGCGCGACGCCTTCGACGCGCTGTATGCCGAAGGCGACCCGCAGGGCCTGGACCGGCCGAAGATGATGAGCGTCGGCATGCATTGCCGGCTGCTCGGCAAGCCCGGGCGCATCGGCGCGCTGCAGCGTTTCCTGGACCACGTACAGGCGCATGAGCAGGTGTGGTTGTGCCGGCGCATCGACATCGCCCGCCACTGGCAGCAGGTGCATCCTTTCGACCCCGCCACGGCACACGCCTGGGAACAGTGACCATGACGCTCACGCTCGACACCCTCAACGGCGCCACGCAGGCCGAGTTCACGGCGCTGCTGGAGGGCACCTATGAACAGTCGCCGTGGATCGCCGCGGCAGCGTGGGCGCGGCGACCTTTTGCCACCCTTGCGGCGCTGAAGCATGCACTCGCGTGCAGCGTGCGCGACGCCGGCCGTGACGCGCAGCTGGCGCTCGTCCAGGCCCACCCCGAACTCGCCGGCAAGGCCATGGTGGCGCAAACACTGAGCCCCGAGAGCACGAACGAACAGGGCCAGGCGGGGCTCACCGCATGCACGCCGGAGGAGTTCGCGCGCATCCGGCAGCTCAACGCCGACTACAACGCCAAGTTCGGCTGGCCGTTCGTCCTGGCCGTGCGCGGGCCCAATCCGAAGCCAGGCGGGCCGGGTTTGGGCAAGGCCGAGATCATCGCCACCTTCGAGCGCCGCCTGGCCGGCCATCGCGACTTCGAATTCGCCGAATGCCTGCGAAACATCCACCGCATCGCAGAGGTCCGGCTCAACGACAGGTTCGGTGTCGCACCCGCGCGTGGCCAGCTCGTCTGGGATTGGGCCGAAGCACTGGCCGCGCACAGCGACCCCGGCTTCAAGGAGCAGGGCCAGCTCACGGTGACCTATCTGAGCCAGGCGCACCGTGCCTGCGCGGCGCAACTGGTCGAGTGGCTGCGCGACTGCGGCTTCGACGAGGTGACGACCGACGCCGTCGGCAACGTCGTCGGCGTCTATCACGGCGCGCCTCCGGGCAGCCACGAGGCCGCGCCGCGGCTGCTTACCGGCAGCCACTACGACACCGTGCGCAATGGCGGCAAGTACGACGGCCGGCTCGGCATCCTGGTGCCGATGGCCGCCGTGCGCGAGCTGCACCGCGCCGGGCGGCGGCTGCCTTTCGGCATCGAGGTGATCGGATTCGCCGAGGAAGAGGGCCAGCGCTACAAGGCCACCTTCCTGGGCTCGGGCGCCCTCACCGGGCACTTCGATCCCGCGTGGCTGGCGCAGACCGACGCCGACGGCGTGACGATGTGCGACGCGATGCGCGCGGCCGGGCTGCCGGCGACGACCGCGGCCATCGCGGCCTGCCGGCGCGACCCGGCGCGTTACCTCGGCTTCGTCGAGCTGCACATCGAGCAGGGTCCGGTGCTCGACGCGCTGGACCTGCCGCTGGGCGTGGTGACGTCGATCAACGGTGGCCGCCGCTTCGTCGTCGAGGTCACCGGCATGGCCAGCCACGCCGGCACCACGCCGATGGGCCAGCGCCGCGACGCCGCCGCCGCTGCAGCGGAGTTGCTGCTGTTCCTCGAGCAGCGCGCCGCCGCGGTACCCGAGGTCGTCGGCACGGTCGGCATGCTCGAGGTGCCCGGCGGCTCGATCAACGTCGTGCCCGGGCGCTGCCGCTTCAGCCTGGACATCCGCGCCACCAACGACGCCGCGCGCGACGCCTGTGTCGTCGACACGCTGGCCGAGCTCGAACGCGTCTGCGAACACCGCGGCGTCGCCGTGCAGGTCGAGGAGACGATGCGCGCCGCCGCCGCGCCCTGTGCCCCGGTCTGGCAGCGCCGCTGGGAAGCCGCCGTCGCGTCGCTCGGGCTGCCGGTGTTCCGTTTGCCCAGCGGCGCGGGGCACGATGCGATGAAGCTGCACGAAGTCATGCCGCAGGCCATGCTCTTCGTGCGCGGCGGCAATGCGGGCATCAGCCACAACCCGCTGGAGACCATCACCGCCGACGACGCCGAATTGTGTGTCGCCGCCTACGCCCGGCTGCTCGCCGATCTGGCCCGCGCATGAGCACGCCGGGCCGCCCCAAGTGCTCATACTCCCGCTTGGCGGGACCGCGCGCAGCGCGTAGGGTGCCCAAATGACCGCCAACCACTACGACGCGCTCGACGCCTGGATCGACGCCCATTTCGACGAGGAAGTGCGCTTCCTGCAGGAACTGGTGCGTGTGCCCACCGACACCCCACCCGGCAACAACGCGCCGCACGCCGAGCGCACCGCCGAGCTGCTGGCGGCCATGGGCCTGCCCGCGGACAAGCACCCGGTGCCGACCTGGGCCCTGCAGGAATACGGGTTGCAGTCGATCACCAACCTCATCGTGCGCCGGCGGTTCGGCACCGGCGGCGGCGAACACCGGCCCGCCGCGGGCCTGGGCCCGATCGTCGCGCTCAACGCCCACGGCGACGTCGTGCCGCCCGGCGAAGGCTGGTCGCACGACCCCTACGGCGCCGAGATCGTCGACGGCAAGCTGTACGGCCGCGCCGCCGCGGTGAGCAAGAGCGACTTCGCGACCTACACCTATGCCTTGCGCGCGCTCGAGGCCCTGGGCGCGCCGCTCGAACAGGGAGGCAGCGCGGTTGCGCTGCGTGGCGGGGTCGAACTGCACTTCACCTACGACGAGGAATTCGGCGGCGAACTCGGCCCCGGCTGGCTGCTCGAGAACCGGCTGACGCGGCCCGACTTCCTCATCGCCGCGGGATTCAGCTACCAGGTCGTGACGGCGCACAACGGCTGCCTGCAGTTCGAGGTCACGCTGCACGGCCTGGCCTCGCACGCCGCCTACCCCGAGACCGGCATCGACGCGTTGCAGGCGGCCACCAGGCTGCTGACCGCGCTCTACGCCCACAACGACGTGCTGCGCAAGCGCCGCTCGGCGGTGGCCGGCATCACGCACCCCTACCTGAACGTGGGCCGCATCGAAGGCGGCAGCAACACCAACGTCGTGCCCGGCAAGGTGGTGCTGAAGATCGACCGCCGTTTGATCCCAGAGGAAGAGGCCAGGACGGTGGAGGCCGAAGTGCGCGAGCTCATCGAACGCACCGTGGCCGCCAGTGCCGGTGTTCGCGTCGAGATCAGGCGCCTGCTGCTGGCCCACCCGCTCAAGCCGCTGGCGGGCAACGCGCCGCTGGTGGCGGCGGTGCAGAGCCACGGCCAGGCCGTCTTCGGCGTGCCCATTCCCACCAGTGGCACGCCGCTGTACACCGACGCTCGCTTGTACGGCGCCCACGGCGTACCGGCCGTGATCTACGGCGCCGGCCCACGCACCGTGCTGGAGAGCAACGCCAAGCGTGCCGACGAGCACCTGGTGCTGAGCGACCTGCGCGGCGCCACCAAGGTGATCGCGCGCACCTTGCTGGACCTGCTGCACGCCGAGGCGCCTTGACGGTGGGCGCGACGCTGCTTTCTGGTGCAAGCCCCGAGGGTGAGCTGCGCACGGAACTTGCAGAATGGCCCTGCCGAGGGGCGACACACCCTGACCCTCAGACCCCCAAAGCCAACCACGGAGCCTCACCCATGACCGTCCTCTTCGCTGCGCTCAAGCGCCGCACGCTGATCACCGCTGCCGCGCTGCTGGCCGCCCCTGCCATCGGGCTGGCGCAGACGCCGGTCAAGTTCCAGCTCGACTGGCGCTTCGAAGGCCCGGCGGCGCTGTTCCTGGCCGCGCAGGCCAAGGGTTACTACAAGGCCGCGGGGCTGGACGTGAGCATCGACGCCGGCAACGGCTCGGGCGGCACCGTCACGCGCGTGGCCTCGGGCAGCTACGACATGGGTTTCGCCGACCTGGCGGCGCTGATGGAGTTCCACGCCAACAACCCCGACGCGCCGAACAAGCCGGTGGCGGTGATGATGGTCTACAACAACACGCCGGCCGCGGTGCTGGCGCTGAAGAAGAGCGGCATCACCAAGCCCGCCGACCTGAGTGGCCGCAAGCTCGGCGCCCCGGGCTTCGACGCCGGGCGCAAGGCCTTCCCGATATTCGCCAAGGCCAACGGCATCAGCGGCGTGCAGTGGACGAGCATGGACCCGCCGCTGCGCGAAACCATGCTCGTGCGCGGCGACATCGAGGCCATCACCGGCTTCTCGTTCACGTCCATCCTCAACCTCGAGGCGCGCGGCGTGAAGCCGGCCGAAATCGTCGTGTTGCCCTATGGCGAGCACGGCGTCAAGCTCTACGGCAACGTCATCATCGCCTCGGAGAAGATGGTCAAGGAGAACCCGGCGGCGATCAAGGCCTTCCTGTCGGCCTTCCTGAAGGGTGCCAAGGAGGTGATGGCCAACCCCGACGCCAGCATCGAGTACGTCAAGGCGCGTGACGGCATCATCAACGTCGACCTCGAGAAGCGCCGCCTGCGTTTGGCCATCGACGCCGTCGTCGCCAGCCCCGACGCGCGCGCCGAGGGCTTCGGCGTCGTCGTCCCGGGCCGCCTGGCGCTGATGGCTTCGCAGGTCTCCGACGCCTTCGGCACCAAGACGCGCATCGATCCGACCAAGGTCTGGACCGATGCCTACCTGCCGGCCAAGGCCGAACTCGCCATCCTGCCCCCGAAACAGTGACCCCGCCGAAGCAGCCTCCGGCCCAAGGCTGCCTCCGCGCCTGCCGGCACTCTTGTTCGCACGCGCAGTGAGCTTCGTCGACTTCCGCAACGTCTGGCTCGCCTACAACGACGAGTTGCTGGCGCAGCGCCACTTCGCGGTCGAAGACATCTCGCTGCAGATGGGGCAGGGCGAGTTCATCGCCATCGTCGGCCCCTCGGGCTGCGGCAAGTCGACCTTCATGAAGCTGACCACGGGCCTCAAGATGCCGAGCAAGGGCAGCATCCACATCAACGGCGCGCCGGTGACGGGGCCGTTGAAGATCAGCGGCATGGCCTTCCAGGCGCCCAGCCTGCTGCCCTGGCGCACGACCATGGACAACGTGCTGCTGCCGCTGGAGATCGTCGAGCCGTACCGCTCCAGCTTCAAGGCCAGGCGCAGGGAATACGAGGCCAAGGCGCGCGACCTGCTCAGCAGCGTCGGCCTGGCCGGCTACGAGGACAAGTTCCCGTGGCAGCTCTCGGGCGGCATGCAGCAGCGCGCCAGCATCTGCCGCGCGCTGGTGCACGAACCGAAGATGCTGCTGCTCGACGAGCCCTTCGGCGCGCTCGACGCCTTCACGCGCGAAGAGCTGTGGTGCATCCTGCGCGACCTGCAGTCGGCGCAGAAGTTCAACGTCATCCTGGTCACGCACGACCTGCGCGAGAGCGTCTTCCTGGCCGACACCGTGTACGTGATGAGCAAGAGCCCGGGGCGTTTCGTCGTCACGCGGCAGATCGACCTGCCGCGCCCGCGCGACCTGGAGATCACCTACACGCCGCAGTTCACCGACATCGTGCACGAACTGCGCGGGCACATCGGAGCCATCCGCAAGACCGGGGCGGTGCCGCAATGAAGGTCACGAGGAACATGGAGCGCTGGTCGCCGCTGGTCGTGCTGGCCGCGGTGCTGCTGCTGTGGCAGGCGGTGGTGATGCTGTTCGAGATCCCCGAGTTCATCTTCCCGAGCCCGACGCAGATCGCGCAGCAGTTCGGCGAATACACCGGGGCGCTGCTGGAAGCGGCCTGGAAGACCTTCTGGGTCACGATGCTGGGCTTCGGCCTGAGCATCGTCGTCGGCGTCATGCTGGGCTTCCTGATCGGCAGCTCGCGCCTGGCCTACACCGCGCTGTACCCGCTGATGGTGGCCTTCAACGCCGTGCCCAAGGCGGCGGTGGTGCCGATCCTGGTGGTGTGGTTCGGCATCGGCCTCGGGCCGGGGGTGCTGACGGCTTTCCTGATCTCGTTCTTTCCGATCACCGTCAACATCGCCACCGGGCTGGCGACGCTGGAGCCCGAGCTCGAAGACGTGCTGCGCGTGCTCGGTGCGCGGCGCTGGGACGTGCTGGTCAAGGTCGGACTGCCGCGCTCGATGCCGTACTTCTACGGCTCGCTGAAGATCGCCATCACGCTGGCCTTCGTGGGCACCGTGCTGGCCGAGATGACGGCCGGCGATTCGGGCATCGGCTACCTGATGCAGACGGCGGGCAGCCAGCAGCGCATGTCGCTGGCCTTCGCCGGCCTGGTGACCATCGGCGCCATGGCGATGGCGATGTACGAGCTGTTCTCGTGGATCGAGAAGCGCACCACCGGCTGGGCGCATCGCGGCACGCAGGGCGAATGAGCCCGCCTGGCGGTACCGCGCGCAGCGCGCAGGGTGCCCCAGTGAGCTGGCACGGCCGGCTCGCGCTGCACTACACGCGCGACGGCGACCGCACCACGGCCCTGGACCGCCACCACGGCCCGCTGCGGGTGCTGCAGCGCCTGTACCCGGAAGGGCCAGGCATCTGCCACCATGTGCTGGTGCATCCGCCGGGGGGCATGGTCGGCGGCGACGAACTCGAGATCGACGTCAAGCTCGACGCCGCCACCCACGCGCTCGTCACCACGCCGGGCGCCACGCGCTACTACCGCAGCACCGGTGCCCTGGCCAGCCAACGCGCGCTGCTGCAGCTGTCCGCCGGTGCACGCCTGGAGTGGCTGCCGCTGGAGACCATCGCCTACCGCGGTTGCCGCGCCGGCAACAGCGTGCGGCTGCAGCTGGCGCCGCAGGCCGAGGCGATGGGCTGGGAGGTGCTGGCGCTGGGGCTGCCGGCGGCCGGCGAGCCCTTCGACGCCGGCAGCTACAGCCAGCACCTGGAAGTGGCCGGCGTCTGGCAGGAGCGGGCGCTGATCGCCGCCGAGGACCGTCGACTGCTGGACAGCCCGCTGGGCCTGGCCGGCCATCGTGTGCTGGCCACCATGTGGTGGGCCGGCGGCGAGGCGCTGGCGCCGGCGCGACGCCAGGCGCTGCTGGACAGCGCGCGCGAGGTCCTGGCCACGAGCCCCTTGCAGCGCAGCGCCGGTGTCACCTCGCCGCAGCCGGGCGTGGTGCTGCTGCGCCTGCTGGCCGACAGCGTGGAGCCGGCCCTGCAGTGCCTGATGGCCGTGCGTGCAGCCTGGCGGCGCGAGGCCTGGGGTCTGGCGGCCGAGCCGCCGCGCATCTGGCGCATGTGACACGCTGGCGCGGCGCTGGCGCACCGGCGGGCCATGCCACCTTGGCGCGCGGCGGGCCGGCGGTCCGCTGTCGTTAGCATCGCCGCATGTACGTGTCCTTCTTCGGCCTGCAGCGGGAGCCCTTCTCGATCGCTCCCGACCCGCGCTTTCTCTTCATGAGCGAGCGCCACCGCGAGGCCCTGGCGCACCTGCTCTACGGCGTCGGGGGTGGCGGCGGTTTCGTGCTGCTCACCGGCGAGATCGGCGCCGGCAAGACCACGGTGTGCCGCTGCTTCCTGGAGCAGATCCCGCCGCATTGCGCGGTGGCCTACATCTTCAACCCGCGGCTCACGGTGCCCGAGTTGCTGCAGTCGATCTGCGACGAGTTCGGCGTCGAGGTGCCGCCGCAGCCGCCGGGCAGCACGGGGGTCAAGGGTGCCATCGACGCGCTGAACGCCTTCCTGCTGCGCGCCCATGCCCAGGGCCGCAGCGCGGTGCTGATCATCGACGAGGCGCAAAGCCTGGCGCCCGACGTGCTGGAGCAGCTGCGCTTGCTGACCAACCTGGAAACGGCCGAGCGCAAGCTGCTACAGATCATCCTCATCGGCCAGCCCGAGCTGCGCGAGATGCTGGCGCGGCCCGAGCTCGAACAGCTGGCGCAGCGTGTCATCGCGCGCTATCACCTGGGACCGCTGTCGCGCGACGAAACGGTGTCCTACGTGCGCCACCGGCTGTCGGTGGCCGGCGCGCAGGCGCAGATGCCCTTCGAGCCGGCGGCGCTGGCCTGCATCCACCGCCTCACCGGCGGCGTGCCGCGGCGCATCAACCTGCTGGCCGACCGCGCCCTGCTCGGCGCCTACGCGCACCAGCGCGCCAGGGTCGACCGAGGCATGGTCGAGCAGGCGGCGCGCGAGGTCTTCGGCGGCCCGGTCACGTCGCCGCACGCCGCCGCCCAGGCGTGGACCCTCGGCGCCGGCGTGGCCCTGGCCGCGGTGCTGGTGGCCGCTGCCGCGTGGGCCGTCTGGTGGCGCGACGACCCGGTATCCGCGACCCTTGCCGCCGCGCCCGCCGCATCGGCTGCGACGGCGGCGAGTGCCGCACCCTCTGTTGCGGCGCCGGGAGCGGCCCAGGAGCGACCCACCGCCGCCGACAGTGCCGCTGCCTTGCTGGCGGCGGCGCACACGAGCGAGGCCGTGGCCCGGCGCGAACTGGCGCTGCGCTGGAACGTAGCCATCGGCGAAGGCGATGCCTGCACGGCGGCTGCGCAGGTGCAGCTGATGTGCTTTCGCAGCCCGGCCGGTGGCCTGCCGGTGGTGCGCCAGCTCGCGCGACCCGGCCTCGTCGCGCTGCGGGGTGAGGACGCCGGCGTGCGCTGGGCGGTGCTGGTGGCCTTGAACGACAGCCAGGCGACGCTGCAGGTGGGCCAGCAGCGCTTCGCACTCACGCTGCCGGCGCTGGCCAGCGCCTGGCGCGGCGAGTTCGCCACTTTCTGGCAAGCCCCGGCGGCCTGGCGTGAGGGCGTCGATGCCCTGGCCAGCGCCTCGACGCGCGGCTGGGTGGCCGCGCAGCTGTCTGCCGCCGGCGTGCCCGAGGGCGCGCCGCTGCGTTCGCGCGTGGCCACCTTCCAGCTCGCCCAGGGTCTGCCGCCCGACGGCCTGGCCGGGCCGATGACGCTGATGCGGCTCAATCGCAGCGCCGGTGTCGACGAGCCGACTCTCGACGGAGGGCCCTGAGGCCATGTCCTACATCCTCGATGCGCTGCGCCGCGCCGACACCGAGCGCGACCGCGGCCAGGTGCCGGGCCTGAATGCGCAGCCTGCATTGGCGTCGGCGCTGGAGTCGCCGGCACAGCCGCTGCCGGTCGCGCGCTGGCTCGGGATGAGTGGGGTGACCCTGCTCATGGCGCTGGTGGCGCTGCTGGCATGGTGGCTGTGGCCGCGCGGCGAGGCGCCGCCGCGAGCGGTGGTGAGTGGGGCGGCGGCTCCGGCAGCGCCTGTGGCACCCGTGCCGGCAGCGGCACCGCTGCCATTGCCGGTCGTCGTCTCCGCGCCGCCGCGGCCCGCGGCCCCCGCGCCGACCCTGGCGCCCGGGCCGTCGGCTGCCGCCAAGCCGGATGTGCCGCCCGGCGCCACAACGGCGCCTGCCGCGCCCGGCGCTGAACCGCGCACCGTACCCCTGGCCTCACTCACACCCGAGCAGCGGCGCGACTGGCCGCCATTGACCATCGGTGGCACGGTGTACTCCGACCACCCGGCTAGCCGCTTCGTCATCATCGGCGGCCAGTTGGTGCGTGAAGGGGACGCGGCGGCACCGGGCGTCACGGTCGAACGCATCGGCCCAGGCTCGGCGCTGATGCGCTGGCGCGAACTGCGCGTCGAAGTCCCTTACTGATCCGAAGTCCGGCCAGGCGGCCTCATTCGCGACGCCGGGCCTGGGACAGCGGCCGCCCTGCGCTTAATCCGACAGGATGAATGTCACCTTCAGGATCACCTTGTATCCCGTGATCTTGCCCTCGTCGATGTTCACTTCCTGGTCCTTGACCCAGGCACCCTTGACGTTCTTCAGCGTCTTGTTGGCGCGCTCGACGCCCTGGACGATCGCGTCCTGAAAGCTGACCTTGCTGACGCTGCTGATTTCGGTGATGCGTGCGACGGTCATGATCTGGTCCTCCACGATTGAACCCCTGGTTCGGGGTCGAAAAACACAGTCTGCGCCCCTTGTGCCATGCTGGCAAGCACAGTTGCAGCGTGAGCTTGCCAGGCCCTCGCCGCCGCCCACCCGACATGCGGGGGCGCTCCGGGGCAACAAGGAAGCGCTGCGCGCCGCGTTGCAGCGATACTCCCGGTCACACATGGACAGACAATGACGGCGATGTTGGGCAAGCTCGGGTGGGCGACGCGGCATGGCGCATGGCACGGCGCAGTGCTGAGCGTGTTGCTGTGGCTGGTCGGGCTGGGCGCGACGGCAGCGCAGGCTGCCGAGACGCTGGTCGTGGGGCCGCAAGGCACGCCGCTGAGCCTGGCCGCGGCGCTGAGCCAGGCGCGCGACGGTGACACCATCGAGATGCTGCCGGGCGAGTATCGCGATGCCCATGTCGTGCTGGAGAACCGGCGCCTGACGATCCGCGGCATCGGCAAGCGGCCGCTGATCAGCGGCGGCGGCAAGCCGTCCGGCCTGCACAAGGCGCTGTGGCTGGTGCGCGGCGGCGAGGTCACGCTGGAGAACCTCGAATTCCGCGGCGCCCGTGCCGCCGACGGCGAAGGCGCCGCGGTGCGCCTGGAGGGCGGGCGGCTGCAGGTGCGGCGCTGCGAGTTCTTCGACAACGAATACGGCATCCACGCCATCAACGATGAGCAGGCTGAACTGGACATCCGGGACAGCGTGCTCGGCATGACGCCCAAGGTGGAAGGCGCGCTCTACCACCTGCTCAACGTCGGCCGCATCGCCAAGCTCAGCGTCAGCGGCAGCCGTTTCCAGCAGGGTTTCGAAGGCCACCTGATCAAGTCGCGGGCGCGCGAGAACCGCATCAGCTACAACTTCATCCACGATGGCCGCCGCGGCGGTGCCTCGTACGAGATCGAACTGCCCGCCGGCGGCCTGGCCACCGTCATCGGCAACGTCATCGGCCAGGGTGCCGACAGCCAGAACCGGGTCGTGCTGGCCTACGGCACCGATGGCCGGCCCTGGGACCGCAATGTGCTGCTGGTGGCCCACAACACCTTCATCAACTACAAGTGGACGCCGGCCTGGTTCCTGCGCGTCTTCAGCGACGGCCTGCCCAAGGACACCGAGGTCGTGGCGGTGAACAACCTGCTCGTCGGCCCGGGTGTGTTCTGGCTCGGAGCGCAGGGCCGCTTCGACGGCAACCGCCCGGCCACGCTGGGCATGCTGCGCGACGCCGACACCTATGCCTTCGAGCTGGCGCCGGATTCGATCTGGCGCGGCAGCGGCATCGACCCGCGCCAGCTCGGCGGGCGCGATCTGTCTCCGAAAGCCGAATTCGAGTGGCCCGTGGGCACGCGCGCCCTGGCGCCCGACCGCACGAACTGGTCGCCCGGGGCGTACCAGAAGTAGGGCGCGGTTAGCATGGCCGCGTCGACACCACACGCAGGCCCCCATGGATCCCAAGCAGGCCCACCCGGAAACCGTCAGCGCCCAGGCGCTGGGCTGGATCGACGAGCGCACGCGCGCCGTCACGCCGCCGATCCACGTCTCTTCGACCTACCTGCGCGACACCGACAACCAGTACCGCTCGGGACGCATCTACGCCCGCGCCGACAACCCGGCTTTCGACCAGCCCGAGGCCGTGCTGTGCGCGCTGGAGGAGGGCGCGCAGGCGCTGCTCTTCGCCAGCGGCATGGCCGCGGCCACCGCGGTGTTCCAGGCGCTGGCGCCGGGCGACCACGTGCTGGCGCCCAAGGTCATGTACTGGTCGCTGCGCAACTGGCTGACGACCTTCGCCACCGGCTGGGGCCTGCAGGTCGAGCTCATCGACATGAGCGACCCCGCTGCGGTGCAGGCGGCCGTGCGGCCGGGGCAGACCAAGCTGGTCTGGGTCGAGACCCCCGCCAACCCGCTGTGGACGGTGACCGACATCGCCGCCACGGCGCAGATCGCGCATGCCGCGGGCGCGCTGCTGGCGGTGGACTCGACGGTGCCGACGCCGGTGCTGACGCGGCCACTGGCGCTGGGTGCCGACATCGTGATGCACGCTGCCACCAAGTACCTCAACGGTCATTCCGACCTCATCGCCGGCGCGCTGGTGACGCGCCGGGACAGCGAGTACTGGCAGCGCGTGCGCAAGGTGCGGGCGCAACTCGGCGGCACGCTGGGCTCCTTCGAGGCCTGGCTGCTGCTGCGCGGCATGCGCACGCTGCACCTGCGCGTTCGCGCCGCCTGCGCGTCGGCGCAGCGCATCGCCGAGCACTTCGCGGCGCATGCGCGGGTCGCCGAGGTGCTGTACCCGGGTCTGCCGGGCTGCCAGGGTCATGAGATCGCCAAGGCGCAGATGAGCGGCGGCTACGGCGGCATGCTGTCGATCCGTGTGGCAGCGAACAAGGATGGCTGCGAGGCCGCCGCCATCGCTGCTGCAGCGCACGTGGAACTGTGGAAACGCGCCACCTCTCTGGGTGGCACCGAGAGCCTGATCGAGCACCGCGCCAGTGTCGAAGGCGCCGGCACGCCGGCACCTCCCGATCTGCTGCGGCTGTCGGTGGGCATCGAGCACGTGGACGATCTCATCGAAGACCTCGAACAGGCGCTGCAGCATGCCCACGCATGAACCGGCTCGACGGCCCGGCCGGCCGCGCCGTTGCCGGCGCGTTGACCCTGGTCTGAAACTCGTGCATCATCGTTTTCGTAACTAAATTACATCTCCGCGCTTCGAGCCGGGTCCCTGCGCGATGTCTTTCGATCTCGTCCTGTTCGGCGGCACCGGCGATCTGACCTGGCGCAAGATCATGCCGGCGCTGTTCCAGGCCTTCCGCCACTGCAAGCTGCCGCCGGGCGGGCGCGTGCTGGCGGTGGCGCGCGACGAGCGCAGCGACGACGAGTACCGCGCCTACATCAAGGAGCGCTTCGCCGAGGTCGAAGCCAGCAAGCGGCCCAGCGACGAGGATTTCGCGCGCTTCGCCGAGATGCTGCACTACCGGCGCATGGACCTCTCGCAGCCCGAGCACTACGCGGGGCTCAAGCGCTGGATCGACGACCGCGGCGCCGATACCGCAGTGCTGTTCCTGGCCACCAGCCCCCACCTCTTCCCGGTGATTTGCGAGCAGCTCGGCAGCGCCGGGCTCAACGGCCCCAAGGTGCGCGTGGTGCTGGAGAAACCGCTCGGCCACGACCTGCAGAGCGCGCAGACGATCAACCGCGTCGTCGCCTCCGCTTTCCGTGAAGAGCAGGCGCTGCGCATCGACCACTACCTGGGCAAGCCCGCGGTGCAGAACCTGATGGCGCTGCGCTTCGGCAACGCGCTTTTCGAGCCGCTGTGGCGGCGCGACAGCATCGCCAACATCCAGATCACGCTGGCCGAGGACATCGGCGTCGGCACCCGGGGCGACTTCTACGACCGGACCGGCGCGCTGCGCGACATGATCCAGAACCATGCGCTGCAGCTGCTGACGATGATCGCCATGGAGCCGCCGCCGAGCAACGACGCCGACGCCATCCGCGACGAGAAGCTCAAGGTGCTGAAGTCGCTGCGGCCCTTCACGCCCGAGACGATGTCGCGCGACGTCGTGCGCGGGCAGTACAAGGCCGGCACCGTGGATGGCAAGGCAGTGGCGGGTTACCTCGACGAGGTGAAGGTGCCACCCGGGAGCCGCTGCGAAACCTTCGTGGCCTTGCGCACCGAGGTGCAGAACTGGCGCTGGGCCGGCGTGCCGTTCTACCTGCGCACCGGCAAGCGGCTGGCGGCCCGCGACTCGCACATCGTCGTCAACTTCCGCGACGTGCCGCACCCCATCTTCCCGGGCACGCGGCAGGCCAACAAGCTGGTCATCAAGCTGCAGCCCGAAGACGGCCTCGAGCTGCACCTGCTGGCCGTCACGGGCAGCGGCGGCAACGAAGTGCTCTCGCCGGTGTCGCTGGACCTCGACTTCGACAAGGCCTTCCCGAGCCAGCGCGTCGGCGGCTACGAGCGGCTTCTGCTCGACGCCCTGGCCGGCCGGCTGAACCTCTTCGTGCGCAGCGACGAGCAGGAGCAGGCCTGGCGCTGGGTCGAGCCGGTGCTCGACGCCTGGGCGCGCGACCCCACGGGCCCACGCCCCTACGCGGCCGGCAGCTGGGGACCGGCGGCGGCCAGTGCGATGGTGGCGCGCGATGGCTGCGCCTGGGCCGAAGAACAGTAGCCATGACAGCCCTTCGCTGTCCGCCGGGCTGAACGTGCTCGAACGCATCAAGGCCTCGATCCCCGCGCTGCCGCCGGCCGAGCAGCGTGTGGCCAGGCTGCTGCTGGCCGACCCGCGCAGCTTCGCCACGCTGCCGGTGGGTGAACTGGCCGAGCGCTCGTCCGTCAGCAAGCCCACGGTGGTGCGCTTCTGCCGCAGCATCGGCTACGACGGGCTGGCCGACTTCAAGCGCAAGCTGGCCGGCAGCGTGCACGAAGGTGTGCCCTTCGTGCACCGCGCCGTGGCCGACGACGACAAGGCGGGCGAGCTCGTCGTCAAGATCGTCGACAACGCCATGGCGGCCCTGCTGCGCTACCGCAACGCGGCCGCGCCGCAGGCCATCGAGCGCGCCATCGCGGCGCTGGCCGCGGCCGGCCGGAACGGCCGGCGCATCGAGTTCTACGGCGTCGGCAACTCCGGCATCGTGGCGCAGGACGCCCAGCACAAGTTCTTCCGCCTCGGTGTGACGGCCGCGGCCGTGAGCGACGGCCATGTGCAGGTCATGAGCGCGACCATGCTCAAGCCCGGCGACTGCGCGGTGATCATCAGCAACTCGGGCCGCAGCCGCGACCTGCTGGACGTGGCCGACATCGCGCGCCGGAAGGGTGCCACCGTCATCGTCATCACCGCCAGCGGCTCACCGCTGGCACACGAGGCGCAGCACGGTGCGCACCACATCCTGCTGGCCGCGGACCACCCCGAGGACGCCGACCGCTACAGCCCGATGGTGTCGCGGCTGCTGCACCTGCTGATCATCGACATCCTGAGCACCGGCGTGGCGCTGCGCCTGGGCTCGGCACAACTGCGGCCCCTGCTGCAGGAGATCAGGAAGAACCTGCGCCTGCGTCGTTACGCCGCGCCGGCCGGGCCCGGCGCCGCCAGCGACAGCAGTTCTTCCACGCCGTAGAGCCGCGCCAGCTCGGCCAGCTTGGGCGGCGCGCCGGTGACATCGAAACCGCGCCCGGCGGCTTGCGCCAGCCGCCGGGCCTGCAGCAGCAAGGCGATGGCCGAGGTGTCGAAGGACTGCAGTGCGCTGGCGTCGATCTGCAGCGGGCCGCTGCCTTCGGCCACGGCGGCCGGCAGCAGCAGCGCCAGGTCAGCGGCGTGCTCGAGCGTGGCGGTGGCGGGAAGTTGCATGCTCAGACGGACTGATGGGCCGTCATCTCAAGTCTTGGCCGCCGACTTGTTGCGTTCGACCAGCGAGTTGATGAGTCCGTCGATGCCGCCCTTGCTGACTTCGGTGGCGAACTGCGAGCGATAGTTCTGCACCAGCCACAGGCCGCCGACGTTGACGTCGATGATCTTCCAGGCCTCGCCCTGCTTGTCGAGCCGGTAGTCGAGCTTGATCGGATCGCCGCTGCCACGCACCTCGGTCTGCACGACCATCTGCGTGCTGCCGGGCACCGGCAGTGTCTTCGTGACCTCCACCGTCTGGTCCTTGACCTGCGCCAGCGCACCCGAATAGACGCGCACGAGCAGGATCTTGAACTCGGTCTGCAGCTTGCCGCGCTGCTCGGCCGTGGCGCCGCGCCACTGCGGGCCGACGGCGGCGCGGGTGACGACCTCGAAATTGACATGCGGCATGACCTTGCTGTCGACCAGCGCCAGCACCTTGTTCGTGTCGCCGGCCTGGATCGCCTTGTCGGCCTTGACGATGTCGATGACCTCGACCGAGATCTGCCGCACGAGGGCATCGGGCGCGGTGTTGGCCAGCGCGGGCAGGGTGCTCGCCAGGGCCAGCAGCAGGGACGAAGCGCTCAACAGTTTTTTCAGCACGGGTTTCCTTTCAGGCAGAGGGCTCACGCGGAGCCTGTCAGACGATAACGCGCCAGCCGGGGTCGCGGTTCACCTGGGCGCAGACGCCGGCGCGGCCGGGGCGGCCGGTTCGTCGTCGAAATCGTCTTCGAAGGCTTCCATCGGCGGTGCGCCGTCGTACAGCGCATCGCGCCGGCGCGCCAGATAAGCATCGCGGATGAAAGCGTACTTGTCCAGTGACACCTCTCCGAGCAGTTGCGTCGTCTGCAGCAGGTTGGCGCGGGTGTGGATCAGCTCCAGCGCGGTGGTGGTGGTCCTGCCGGCCTCGGTCGGGGGCAGTGTCGACGGCGCCACCTGCCGGTCGGCGATCAAGCCCGCGGTGTCGCGCAGGGTCGAGGGTCCCAGCAGGGGCAACACGAAGTAAGGCCCGTTCGGCAGCCCCCAGCGGCCCAGCGTCTGGCCGAAGTCCTCGGAGCGGCGCGTCAGCCCCATCTCGCTGGCCGGGTCGAGCAGGCCAGCGAGACCGAAGACGGTGTTGGTGAGCACGCGCATGCCCATCTCGAGTCCGCTCTGAGCCTTGCCCTGCAGCAGGTGGTTGGCCGCCGACCAGACGTCGTGGATGTTGCCCAACACGTTGCCGATGCCGGTGCGCACGAGCTGCGGTACGGCGTCGCGGTAGACCGTGGCCACCGGCTTGAGCACCGCCTCGTCGACCGCCTCGTTGAAGGCGTGGACCTTGCGATTCCAGTTCTCCCAGGGGTCGATCTTGTGCGCCGGCGTTGCTGCCGTGCCGGCGGGCGGCACGGTTGCGCAAGCGCCCGTCAGCGCCAACGCAAGCCCGGCCGCCAGCCGTGCGGCGGCAGTCGCCCAGGGGCGCGCTGGCCTCACTTGCCGGCGCCCGCCGGCGGTGCCGCCGCGCCGCCAGCGCCTTCGGCCCGGCCGGTGATGAACTGGCCGATGAGGTTTTCCAGCACCACGGCCGACTGCGTCTGCGCGATGGTGTCGCCAGGGGTCAGGCTGGCGTCGTCGCCGCCGGCCTCCAGGCCGACGTACTGGTCGCCCAGCAGGCCGGAGGTCAGGATCTTGGCCGAAGAGTCCTTGGGAAACTGGAAGTCGCGCTCGATCTCCATCGTCACCACGCCCTGGAAGGTCTGGGCGTCGAGCGAGATCCTCTTCACGCGGCCGACGAGGACACCTGCGCTGCGCACCGGCGCACGCGGTTTGAGGCCGCCGATGTTGTCGAAGCGCGCCTGCACGGTGTAGGTCGCGCCGCCGCCGATGCTGCCCAGGTTGGCCGCCTGCAGGGCCAGGAACACCAGCCCCAGCATGCCCAGCAGCACGAAGGCGCCGACCAGGATCTCGATCTGTTTCTTGCCCATACCTGAAAACTCCTGCCCGAGCGCGTGCTCAGGGCGTCGAGAACATGAGCGCCGTGAGGATGAAGTCCATCCCCAGCACCCACAAGGAAGAGATCACCACGGTGCGCGTGGTGGCGTAGGCCACGCCTTCGGGCGTGGCCTCGGTTTCATGGCCCTGGTACAGCGCCACCACGGTGCAGATGACGCCGAACACGGCGGCCTTGAAGACACCGTTGCCGACGTCGCGCCAGACGTCGACGCCCGTCTGCATGATCGACCAGAAGTTGCCGGCGTCGACACCGATCAGCTTCACCGCCACGAGCCAGGCGCCCAGGATGCCGATGGCCGAGAACAGGATCGCCAGGATGGGCATCGAAACGATGCCGCCGATGAGCCGCGGCGCCAGCACGCGCGCCTTGGGGTCGATGGCCATCAGCTCCATTGCCGCGAGCTGTTCGCCGGCCTTCATGAGGCCGATCTCGGCCGTCAGCGAGGTGCCGGCGCGGCCGGCGAAGAGCAGCGCAGCGACCACCGGACCGAGTTCGCGCACCAGCGACAGGTTGACGATCAGGCCCAGGTTCTCTGCTGCGCCGTAGGTCACCAGCGCGTAGTACATCTGCAGCGCCAGCACGAAACCCACCGCCAGACCCGAGGCCAGGATGATGACCAGCGAGCGGTTGCCGATGGCGTGCACCTGGGCCACCACGAGGTCGAAGCGGCGCAGCGAAGCCGGCACCGCGCGCAGCAGGTCGAGGAAGAAGAACACCGCATGGCCCCAGCCGCGGAACTGCTCCAGCGCGATGGCGCCCAGGCGCGCGAGCAAGTTCATCGCCGGCCCCCGCAAGGGTCGGCGAACGAGGTGAGCCTGGGGGTCGGCGTCATGCGGTGACGCCGAAGTCGACGCCGATCTCGGGTGCGGGGTAGTGGAACTTGACCGGCCCGTCGGGTTCACCGTACACGAACTGGCGCGTCTCGGGGTCGGTGGAGGACATCAGCTCGGCCGGCGTGCCCTGGGCGACGATGCGGCCCTGCGTGGCCAGCAGGACCACGTGGTCGCTGATCGCCATGCACTGCGGCACGTCGTGCGAGACCACCAGCGAAGTGGCGCCGGTGACGTCGTTGAGGGTGCGGATGAGCTTGGCGGCCACACCCATCGAAATCAGGTCGAGGCCGGCAAAGGGCTCGTCGTACATGATGAGCTCGGGGTCGAGCGCGATCGCCCGCGCCAGCGCGACGCGCCGCGCCATGCCGCCCGAGACCTCGCTGATGCGCAGGGCGGCAGCGCCACGCAGGCCCACGGCATTGAGCTTCATCAGCACGATGTCGCGGATCATCGCCTCGGGCAGGGCGGTGTGTTCGCGCAGTGGAAAGGCGACGTTGTCGAACACCGTGAGGTCGGTGAACAGGGCGCCGAACTGGAACAGCATGCCCAGGCGTCCGCGCAGCCGGTACAACAGCGTCCGGTCACGCGTGTTGACGACCTCGCCGTCGAAGACCACGCGCCCCTTGTTGGCGGCGTGCACACCGCCGATCAGGCGCAGCAGCGTCGTCTTGCCGCAACCCGAGCCGCCCAGGATGGCGGTGACCTTGCCACGCTGGAACTGCAGCGATATGTCGCTCAGGATCGGACGGCTGGCGTCGTAGCCGAAGGTGACGTGGTCGATGTCGATGAAGGTTTCTGAGCTCAAGCGCTTGCCGGGCCGGGCGCGTGGGTCGCCACGGGGAGCCTGTCTGGGGTGGCGCGGATTCTCGCATGCTCAGGGCAAACCCGCAGCGGCGGGACGGTGCCGCAAGAGTGAAGATCTGTAGCCATGCACGGCGTCGGCCGCCGCTGCGCTCAGCGTGGCAGCGTGCTGGCGCCCATCAGGAATTCGTCCACCGCACGCGCCGCCTGGCGGCCTTCGCGGATCGCCCACACCACCAGGCTCTGCCCGCGCCGCATGTCGCCGGCGGCGAAGACCTTGTCGACGTTGGTGCGGTAGCCGCCCTGCGCCTCGGTGTGCGCCCTGGCATTGCCGCGCGCGTCGCGCTCGACATTGAAGGCCTCGAGCACGCCGGCCACCGGCGCCGTGAAGCCCATCGCCAGCAGCACCAGGTCGGCCTTGTATTCCTTCTCGGTGCCGGGCACCTCGACTATCTTGCCGCCCTGCCATTCGACGTGCACGGTCTTCAGCGCGCTGACCTTGCCCTTGTCCTTGCCGGTGCCGCCGACGAGTTCCTTGGTCGCGATCGCGAACTCGCGCTGGCAGCCCTCTTCGTGGCTGGAGCTGGTGCGCAGCTTGGTCGGCCAGTAGGGCCAGGTCAGCGGCTTGTTCTCGTGCTCGGGCGGCATCGGCAGCAGCTCGAACTGCGTCACGCTGGCCGCGCCGTGGCGGTTGCTGGTGCCGACGCAGTCGCTGCCGGTGTCGCCGCCGCCGATGACGACGACGTGCTTGCCGGTGGCCTTGATCTGGCCCTTGACCTTGTCGCCGGCCACGACCCTGTTCTGCTGCGGCAGGAACTCCATCGCGAAGTGCACGCCGTCGAGTTCGCGGCCAGGCACCGGCAGGTCGCGCGAGACTTCCGCGCCGCCGCTCAGCAGCACGGCGTCGAAGTCGGCCATCAGCCGTTCGGCGCCGATCGTCTGGCTGGCGTCGTTGGTGACCTTGCTGCCAGGCCCGTCTGCAGGCCACGCGCCCACCAGCACGCCGGTGCGGAAGACCACGCCTTCGGCCTGCATCTGCTCGATGCGGCGGTCGATGTGCGTCTTCTCCATCTTGAAGTCGGGGATGCCGTAGCGCAGCAGGCCGCCGACGCGGCTGTTCTTCTCGAACACCGTCACGTCATGGCCGGCGCGCGCGAGCTGTTGCGCGGCGGCCAGGCCGGCCGGCCCGGAGCCCACCACGGCGACCTTCTTGCCGGTCTTCGAGCGCGGCGGCTGCGGCGTCACCCAGCCTTCCATCCAGCCACGGTCGATGATGGCGTGCTCGATGCTCTTGATGCCCACCGGGTCGTCGTTGACGTTGAGCGTGCACGCCGCCTCGCAGGGCGCGGGGCAGACGCGGCCGGTGAATTCGGGGAAGTTGTTGGTCTGCTGCAGCACCTCGAGGGCACTCAGCCAGTCGCCGCGGTAAACGAGGTCGTTGAAGTCCGGGATGATGTTGTTCACCGGGCAGCCGCTGCTGCAGAACGGCGTGCCGCAGTCCATGCAGCGTGCGCCCTGGATCCTGGCCTGGTCCTCGCCCAGCGCGATGACGAATTCCTTCCAGTTCTTGACGCGTGCCGGCACCGGTTCGTAGCCTTCCTCCAGGCGTTCGAACTCCAGGAATCCCGTGACCTTGCCCATCTCGTGTCCTCTCGCTTTGCGCTTGAATGGCGCTCACTTCGCCGCGACGGTCGCCGCGCTCGTCATCGCCTTGCCGGTCGCCGCGGCGGCTTCGGCCCGGGCCGCGCGTTCGGCGAGCACGCGCTTGTATTCGTGCGGGAAGACCTTGACGAACTTCGTGCGCGCCTCGGCCCAGTGGTCCAGGATCTCGCGCGCGCGCAGCGATCCGGTCCAGCGATGGTGGTCGTCGACCAGCTTCTTCAGCAGCACCTCGTCGGCCGTTTCCAGGTGCCAGCCGACGGCCGGGCCGGCCTGCTCGGCGCGTGCCGGCACCTTGTCCAGGCTCACCATCGCGGTGTTGCAGCGGCGCGCGAACCGGCCGTCCTCGTCATAGACGAAGGCCACGCCGCCGCTCATGCCGGCGGCAAAGTTGCGCCCGGTCTTGCCGAGCACGACCGCAGTGCCGCCGGTCATGTATTCGCAGCCGTGGTCGCCGGTGCCTTCGACCACCGCGCTGGCACCCGACAGCCGCACCGCGAAGCGCTCGCCGGCGACGCCGCGGAAGAAGGCCTCGCCGCCGGTGGCGCCGTACAGCGCCGTGTTGCCGATGATGATGTTCCGGGTGGCATCGCCGCGGAACTCGATGCTCGGCCGCACCACCACGCGGCCACCCGACAGGCCCTTGCCGGTGTAGTCGTTGGCGTCGCCGATCATGTACAGCGTGATGCCGCGGGCCAGGAAGGCGCCGAAGCTCTGGCCGCCGTTGCCTTCCAGCTGCATGAAGATGGTGTGGTCGGGCAGGCCTTCGGGCCGCTGGCGGATGAGTTCACCTGACAGCATGGCGCCGACGCTGCGGTTGACGTTGCGCGCCTCCTCCATGAACTGCACCTTCTCGCCGCGTTCGATGGCCGCGCGGCACTTCTCGATCAGCTTGACGTCGAGCGCACGCGCCAGGCCGTGGTCCTGTTCCTCGACCTGGTAGCGCGGCACGCCGGCGGGGGCGGCCGGCTGGTGCAGGATGCGGCTGAAGTCCAGCCCGCGCGCCTTCCAGTGCTCGATGCCCTTCTTCGTGTCGAGCAGGTCGGCGCGGCCGATCAGTTCGTTGAAAGTGCGGATGCCCAGCTGCGCCATGATCTGGCGCGCTTCCTCGGCGACGAAGAAGAAGTAGTTCACGACGTGCTCGGGCTTGCCGGCGAACCTCTTGCGCAGCACAGGATCCTGCGTGGCCACGCCCACCGGGCAGGTGTTGAGGTGGCACTTGCGCATCATGATGCAGCCCTCCACCACCAGCGGCGCGGTGGCGAAACCGAACTCGTCGGCACCGAGCAGCGCGCCGATGACGACGTCGCGGCCGGTCTTCATCTGCCCGTCGGCCTGCACGCGGATGCGGCCGCGCAGGCGGTTGAGCACCAGCGTCTGCTGCGTTTCGGCCAGGCCCAGTTCCCACGGCGTGCCGGCGTGCTTGATGCTGCTCCACGGCGACGCGCCGGTGCCGCCGTCGTGGCCGGCGATCACGACGTGGTCGGCCTTGGACTTGGCCACGCCGGCGGCGACGGTGCCGACGCCGACTTCGCTGACCAGCTTGACGCTGATGCTGGCACGCGGGTTGGCGTTCTTGAGGTCGTGGATGAGCTGCGCCAGATCCTCGATGGAGTAGATGTCGTGGTGCGGCGGCGGGCTGATCAGCCCCACGCCGGGCACCGAATAGCGCAGCATGCCGATGTACTCGCTGACCTTGCCGCCGGGCAGCTGGCCGCCTTCACCGGGCTTGGCGCCCTGCTCCATCATGATCTGGATCTGGTCGGCGCTGACCAGGTATTCGGTGGTGACGCCGAAGCGGCCGCTGGCCACCTGCTTGATCTTGCTGCGCAGGCTGTCGCCGTCCTGCAGCACGTAGTCGGACTCGATGACCCTGGTTCCGATGATGTCGCTGACCTTGGTGCCGGCGCTGACCTTGATGCCCTTGAGTTCATTGCGGTAGCGCGCCGGGTCTTCGCCGCCTTCGCCGGTGTTGCTCTTGCCGCCGATGCGGTTCATCGCGATCGCCAGCGTCGAGTGCGCTTCGGTGCTGATCGAGCCCAGGCTCATGGCACCGGTGGCGAAGCGCTTGACGATCTCGGCCGCCGGCTCGACCTCCTCGATCGGGATCGCCCTGGCCGGGTCGACCTTGAACTCGAACAGGCCACGCAGCGTCATGTGGCGCTTGCTCTGGTCGTTGATGATCTGCGCGTATTCCTTGTAGGTGTCCCACCGTCCAGCGCGCGTGCTGTGCTGCAGCTTGGCGATGGCGTCCGGCGTCCACATGTGCTCTTCGCCGCGCACGCGCCAGGCGTATTCGCCGCCGCTGTCGAGCATGCGCGCCAGCGTCGGGTCGTTGCCGAAGGCGGCCTGGTGCATGCGCAGCTTTTCCTCGGCCACTTCGAACACGCCGATGCCGCCGACCTGGCTGGCGGTGCCGCGGAAGTACTTGTCGACGAAGCTCTTCTCCAGGCCGATGGCCTCGAACAGCTGCGCGCCGCAGTAGCTCATGTAGGTGCTCACGCCCATCTTGGACATGATCTTGCTCAGGCCCTTGCCGATGGCCTTGATGTAGTTGTGGATGGCCTTGTCGGCCGTCAGTTGAAAGTTCGCGGCGTCCGGCAACGAGCCCTGCAGTTCGACCAGCGTCTCCAGTGCCAGATAGGGGTGCACGGCCTCGGCGCCGTAGCCGGCGAGCGCCGCGTAGTGGTGCACTTCGCGCGCCGAACCGGTCTCGACCACCAGGCCCACGGTGGTGCGCAAGCCCTCACGCACCAGGTGGTGGTGGATGGCGCTCAGCGCCAGCAAGACGGGAATCGCGACGTTCTCGCGATCCATGCGGCGGTCGGTGACGATGATGATGTTGTGCCCGCTCTTCAGCGCATCCACCGCCTCGGCGCACAGCGACGCGAGCTTGGCCTCCACGCCCTCGCGGCCCCAGGCTGCGGGGTAGGTGATGTCGAGTTCGTAGCTCCTGAACTTGCCGCCGGTGTGGCGCTCGATCGAACGCAGGCGCGCCATGTCGTCGAAGTCGAGCACCGGCTGCGTCACCTCCAGCCGCATCGGCGGGTTGACGGCGTTGATGTCGAGCAGGTTGGGCTTGGGGCCGATGAAGCTGTTGAGGCTCATCACGATGGCCTCGCGGATGGGGTCGATCGGCGGGTTGGTGACCTGCGCGAACAGCTGTTTGAAGTAGTTGTACAGCGGCTTGTTCTTGTCCGACAGCACCGCCAGCGGCGAGTCGTTGCCCATCGAGCCGATGCCTTCCTCGCCATTGATGGCCATCGGCAGCATCAGGAACTTGAGGTCTTCCTGCGTGTAACCGAAGGCCTGCTGGCGGTCGAGCAGCGTCTCGCTGAACGCCGGCGCTGCTTCATTGGCCGGGATCGTGTCGAGCCGCACGCGCACGTTGTCGATCCACTGCTGGTAGGGGCGGGCGTTGGCGAACTGGTTCTTCAGCTCCTCGTCGTCGACGATGCGGCCCTGCTCGAGGTCGATGAGGAACATCTTGCCCGGCTGCAGGCGCCATTTGCGCACGATGCGGCTCTCGGGGATCGGCAGCACGCCGGTCTCGCTGGCCATCACCACCAGGTCGTCGTCGGTGACGATGTAGCGCGCCGGCCGCAGGCCGTTGCGGTCGAGCGTGGCGCCGATCTGCTTGCCGTCGGTGAAGACCATCGCCGCCGGGCCGTCCCAGGGCTCGATCATCGCGGCGTGGTACTCGTAGAAGGCGCGCCGCCGCGCGTCCATCAGCTCGTGGTTCTCCCAGGCCTCTGGGATCATCATCATCGCCGCGTGCGCCAACGGGTAGCCGGCCATCGTCAGCAGTTCCAGCGCGTTGTCGAAGGTGGCGGTGTCGCTCTGGTACTCGAAGCTGATCGGGTAGAGTTTCTTCAGGTCGTCGCCGAGCACGGGCGACTTCATCACGCCTTCGCGAGCGCGCATCCACTTGAAGTTGCCCTTGACGGTGTTGATCTCGCCGTTGTGCGCCACCATGCGGTAGGGGTGCGCCAAGGGCCATTCGGGGAAGGTGTTGGTGGAGAAGCGCTGGTGCACCAGCGCCAGCGCCGACACCGTGCGCGCGTCGGCGAGGTCGCGGTAGTACTGGCCCACCTGGTCGGCCAGCAGCAGGCCCTTGTAGATGACGGTGCGGCAGCTCATGCTGGGCACGTAGTACTCGCGGCTGTGCGTGAGGTTCAGGGCCTGGATGGCGGCCGACGCCGTCTTGCGGATCACGTACAGCTTGCGCTCCAGTGCATCGGGCACGATGACGTCGGGGCCGCGGCCGATGAAAACCTGGCGGATCACCGGCTCCTTGGCGCGGACCGTGGGGCTCATCGGCATCTCGCGATCCACCGGCACGTCGCGCCAGCCCAGCAGCACCTGGCGTTCGGCCCTGACGGCGCGCTCCAGTTCCTGCTCGCAGGCCAGCCGCGAAGCGTGTTCCTTGGGCAGGAAGATCATGCCCACGCCGTACTCGCCGGGCGGTGGCAGCGTCACCCCAAGAGCGGCCATTTCGGCACGATAGAAGTCGTCGGGGATCTGGATCAGGATGCCGGCGCCGTCGCCCATCAGCCTGTCGGCACCCACCGCGCCGCGGTGGTCGAGGTTCTCCAGGATCTTCAGGCCCTGCTCGATGATGGCGTGCGCCTTGACGCCCTTGATGTGGGCCACGAAGCCGACGCCGCAGGCATCGTGCTCGAAGGCTGGGTTGTACAGGCCATGCTGCACCAGCGAGCCGATCTCGTCAGCGGTGGCGTGGGCTGCGGGGTGGGGTGCGTGCGTCGACATGGCGCGCTCCTGGTTCAGGGCCTCGAGGGACAAACCTCGCAAGCCTACCGCAGTGCAGCAAAGCCGGCAAGATCGAATAAATGGGGTCGGAGTAAAAATAACTCAATCGTTATGGCAGATCCCATTAAATGGGGACATAACATTTGCGTGCCCGGTCCAGGCTGGGGATTTGAAGCAGGCGCCGTGCCAGGCGCACGCCTCGCGTCAACCGGCGTCGCTATGCGGCGTTCGCCGGGGTCGGCCGCGCGGGCGCGGCTGCGCCGGACGCGATGCCGCGGCAGCCAGGCGCGCCTTGAAGTCAGCCGAGCCGGCGGCCCAACCGCCGAGCGCGGCGCGGCGCAACGATGTCGCTGCCGCGGGCGGCAGGCCGGTGTCCAGCAGCGTGCGGTAGGCCGCTTCGCGTTCGAAGGGTGTGTTGCCCAGTTGCCAGTACTCCGGCGGGTCGGTCAGCAGCGCCTCGCGCGGGCCGCCCAGGCGCTGCGGGGCGCTGGTCACGCCCGGGTCTGCGCTGGCGCCGTCGACCAGGCACAGCGCCTGCAGTCTCGTCGCACCCGGCTCGACCACGCCGCAGCGAAAGCGCCCGTCCCACAGCGTGCCGCTGCGGCCGTGCCGGCGGTTGTGGGCGGCGACGTAGCGCCGCCCCAGGGCCTGCATCAGGCGGCTCAAGGCCAAGGGCTCGGCGGGAGTGGCCAGCAACTGCACCTCGGCGCGCAGCAGGGCGTAGGCGTGCAGTTGCACGCGCTCGCTGGCCGCCGTTTCGCGCAGCGCGGCCAGGTAGGCGGCGCGGTCGACGTCGTCGGTGAACACGGGCGCGCCGCTGTGGCCGCGCTGGATGAGCAGGTGCGCCTGGCCGCTGACCACCAGACGCGGCAGGCGCGCCATCGCTGCTCACTCGGCGAACAGCCGCTGCCCGGTGAGGCGGTGGTGTTCGCGCAGCGCGTAGCGGTCGGTCATGCCGGCGATGTAGTCGGCCACCGCGCGCGGCCGGTCGGCGGCGCCGGCGTAGTCGTCGGGCATCTCGTGCGGCGCAGTGCGATAGGCCGCAAACAGCTCGGCCACGACGGTGCGGGCGCGCGCCGTCGTCTCGGCCACCTGCGGGTGGCGGTAGAGCTCGCTGAACAGGAAACGCTTGAGCTCGGCGCTCTGCCGGCGCTGCGCCGCGCTGAAGCGGGCCAGCGCAGGCAGACCGCGCACGGCGTCGACGTCTGCCGGCGCATGTTCGGCCACTGCCGCGGCGGTGCTGTCCACCAGGTCGCGCACCAGCGCCGACAGCATGCGGCGCAAGGTCTCGGACAGCAGCCGCCGGCTCGGCTGTCCGGCCAGTGCCGGGTACTCGGCCAGCACGCCGGCGCGCAGGCGTGCCAGCAACGGCACCTCTTCCAGCTGCGCCATCGTGATGAGCCCGGAGCGCACGCCGTCGTCGATGTCGTGCGCGTTGTAGGCCGTTTCGTCGGCGAGGTTGACGAGCTGGGCTTCCAGGCTCGGCTGCGTGCCGCCCAGGAAGCGCTGTCCCGGCCCGGCGGGTTCGGCCTGCACCAGCCGTTCGGCGTTGCGCCGCGAGCAGTGCTTGAGGATGCCCTCGCGCGTCTCGAAGCTCAGGTTCAGGCCGTCGAAGGCCGGGTAGCGCTGCTCCAGCGCGTCCACCACGCGCAGGCTCTGCAGGTTGTGCTCGAAGCCGCCGTGTTCGTGCATGCACTCGTGCAGGGCGTCCTGCCCGGCGTGGCCGAAAGGCGTGTGGCCGAGATCGTGCGCCAGCGCGATGGCCTCGACCAGGTCTTCGTTCAGGCACAGCGCGCGCGCCGCCGAGCGCGCCAGCTGCGCCACCTCCAGCGAGTGCGTCAGCCGGGTGCGGAAGAGGTCCCCTTCGTGGTTGATGAAGACCTGCGTCTTGTAGACCAGGCGCCGGAACGCCGTGCTGTGCACGATGCGGTCGCGGTCGCGCTGGTGTTCGTTGCGCGACGGCGAAGGCGGCTCGGCGATGCGCCGCCCGCGCGAGCGGCGGGGGTCGCAGGCCCAGGGTGCCAGGGTGTCGAGGTTCACGCCGCGGCGGCGCTGTGCTCGGCGATGACGCGCCGCACCAGCGCGTCGGGCGCCGGGCGCAGCGCGGCGCGGCCGGGCGCTTCGATGACGATGAAGCGGATCTCGCCGCCTTCGGCCTTCTTGTCCACCTGCATGAGTTCGAACCAGCGCTCGACGGGCATCGCCGGCGCGACGGCCGGCAGTCCGGCACGTTGCACCAGCTGCCGCATCCGTTCGACGAAGGACGCCGGTACCCCGCCCAGCGCCGCCGACAACTCGCTGGCCATCACCATGCCGCAGCCCACGGCCTCGCCGTGCAGCCAGGCGCCGTAGCCCATGCCGGCCTCGATGGCGTGGCCGAAGGTGTGGCCGAAGTTGAGGATGGCGCGCAGCCCGCCTTCGCGTTCGTCGGCGCCCACCACGTCGGCCTTGAGTTCGCACGAGCGTTGCACGGCATGGGTCAGCGCGGCGCGGTCACGGGCCAGCAGGGCGTCCAGGTTGGCCTCGATCCAGTCGAGGAAAACCGGGTCCGCGATGGGCCCGTACTTGATGACCTCGGCCAGCCCGGCGCACAACTCGCGGCGCGGCAGGCTGTCCAGCGTGGCCAGGTCGCAGACCACCCGCACCGGCTGGTAGAAGGCGCCGATCATGTTCTTGCCGCGCGGGTGGTTGATGGCGGTCTTGCCGCCCACCGACGAATCCACCTGTGCCAGCAGCGTCGTCGGCACCTGCACGAAGGGCACGCCGCGCATGTAGGTGGCGGCAGCAAAGCCGGTCATGTCGCCGACGACGCCGCCGCCCAGCGCGAACAGCACCGTCTTGCGGTCGCAGCCGCTGGCCAGCAGATGGTCGAAGACGAGGTTCAGGCTGGCCCAGTCCTTGTGCTGCTCGCCGTCGGGCAGGAGCACGCGGCTGATGCGGCCATAGTGCGGGGCGATGGCGGCCTGCAGGGCGCTGCCATACAGCGCATCCACCGTGGGATTGCTCACGATCACCGCCCGCGCCGCGCTCGGCAGGCCGGTCCAGGCGGCGGGCGCGCCCAACAAGCCGGCGCCGATCAGGATGTCGTAGCGGCAGTCGCGCGTGGCGACCGAGACGCTGCGGGTGGCGGCGCTCGGTGGGCCCGGCACAGGGGAGGTTGCGGCTTGCATTGCCGCGCAGTTTAAGTAGTGGTCCACCACAAAACAACGCAAATAAACTTCATGTCAACTACCTGTCGTCATAGGCGAGATCGCGCAGCGGAGTATTGATCGGCTGTTGTCTTGTGGTGCTCTGCGGTGGCTTGCTACGCACCGTTTACGCACCAGCCTATCACGCACCCAAGAAAAAGCCCGCACAAGGCGGGCTCTCGGGGGGGGCCGTCAGGCTCGCTCAGGTGGTGCAGGCGCGCACGCCACGTCGGCCAGCCGGGCGAAGATGTCATAGCCGCCGCGGTGCCATCCCCAGCGCACGCCGGTCGTGGTGTCCTGCAGCACGCCACCGGTCGGGCAGCCCTCGACCACGTAGACGGTGCGCCCGTACTGCCCGCGAACATGGCTCACAGCCGCGAGCACGGTGCCATCCCGCAGCAGCAGCACGCCCCTGACGATGGCGCTATCGGCCCCGGCCGTGAGCACGTCGCCCACGCCGAGCGCATGAACAGCTACTGGTGCCTTCCTGGCAGGTGCCACGACGGCCAGCAGCGCCACTACGCCGGCCAGTAGCACCGCGATGCCGATGGCTGGGCGGTAATTCCGGCGGCGGCGTTCGGTGTAAAGCGGGGCGGCGGTCATGGAATCACCCCCGCCCAGATCAGCAGCAGGAACGCCAGGAACAGCACGAGGATCACTCTATCGGCGCGACTCATGGCGCTGCCCTGCGCTCAGTCTGACGGTGCAGCACCTCCAATGCCTCGCGCTCGGTGCGGTACGGCTCGGGCTGGCCGCGAACGAACCAGCGCATCACAAGGTGGTGGTTCGTGCCGGCAATCTTGTGCAGCCGGTGGTCAATCCGCGCGTCACGCTCAGGGGCGCGCGCGCTCATGGCAGCACCGCTGAAAGTTGGTGGCGCAGTGCCTGCAGCCGGCGGCGCAGCGCGGCCAAGTGCGCGATGTTTTCGGCATGCAGCCTTGCTGCGGTTTCCACGCTTAGCGGCGGGCAGCTGTATGCGCTCAGCAGCTCCAGCATCGCGGTCTGCTGCAGGTCGAGCACCGAGGCGAACGCTTGCACGCCCTGCTCAAGGTGGTAAAGCGCCGGCAGGATGTCGCCGGTCGGGCGCTCGTGGGCGCCAGTATCATTCGATGAGGTCATTTCTCGACTCCTAGTCAGTCGTGGGTGGCTTAGGGGTCGGTCGCTGTTTCCGCAGCTTCCGGCCCCGCCTGTTTCTGCCGCTATCCCGGCGGTTTGCCCTCCTTCGCACGCTTGCGCTGCAGCCGGGCCGCATAGGCGCGAATCGCTGCATGGTCGTCTGGGTGGGCGTAGACCTCCAGCCGGGTCAAGCCCGCGGCGGCGCGACGCTGGCGCATGTCGGCGACTCTCTCGCTGGCGGTCTTTGCTGCATTCATGCCCCGACGTTACCGGAGCGTATCCGGTACGTCAAGCAGCATCGCGCGCGGGGAGCGCGGCTTGAGAAGTCTGCAAATTTGCAGACCGATGCCCTCGCGCGCGGGGGACCGACGCTTGGCCCCGTGGTGCCGAGCGGGAACCACGGCCCGATGCCTCGCGCGCGGGGGACCGACTCAGGCCAGCAGCCCGTCGTCAGGCGTTTCAGCCTGCAGCCGGCGCGCTGCACGCTCAAGCCGGCGCCCATGCTGCATATCGGCCGACCGGCCGGCAGCTCGGCCGCCCATGCGCAACGTCCGCGCCAAAGCCTGAGCGCGGCGGGCGAACTGCTCGGCTACGCTCACACGCGGGTTGACGACGCTCATGCCGCGGTCGTTGACGATGAGCACGCCCTCGGTGTCGAGCATCTTTTGCTCGCGCTCGATGTCGGCCAGGCAGCGCGCAAGCTGGGCGGCCAGGACTAGATCAGTCTCGCTCCACTCGTCACGGGCTCGCGCGCGCACAACGCTGCACCAGAAACTGCGGTCGCCGTCGCGCAGGTGCACATGCGCAGGCGGTTCGATGGCCTTGACGGCGGCGGCCAGCAGGGTTTTGACGGCGGCGCTTGCCGAATCAGACTTCACTTTGCGGGTTGCCATGGTGTTTTCCGGGCAAGTTGACGATAAGCAGTTCATCGAAGGAAACCAGACGGTACGGGCTCGCGTGCTCCAGAGACGCAATGCCGCCTATCCGCCTCGCGCGCGCACGACGCCGGCCGTTTTCTGCGGCGCCATTTTTACCTTGGAACTACGGATTTATGGAAACGGACCTAACCGAACGGTACTGAGCTGGGTGCTCCAGAGAATCGCCCTGCCCCCCAGCCTCGCGCGTGCGTGAGAGCTGCCCCGCCGTGGCGCTGGCTGCATGCGCGCGGTCTCACCGGTGCTACCCCTGCTGCGCCTGCAATCGACGCACCAGCGGCCTTGTGTAGGTGGCACCGTCGCACGCTCTCGCGCGCCCAAGGTGCCCCACTCTTTCGAGCTGGTGCCCTGCCATACGTGGAACGCTGCGGGCCGTCCGACTGGTCCTGCAGCCACGCACCGGGTCTATGGCTTGGCTGGCTCGACCCGGCGCGCTTCTCATCACGACGATGCGAACTTCAAAAACTTGACCGCCCGGGTGTCGCGCCCGCCGCCGCCGCCTAGCCGCTTGGTGCCGTAGAACACGA
>JAUXVE010000045.1 GCA_030680415.1 Rubrivivax sp. | reverse complement strand
CGCCGAGCAGTCCAATGTGCTGGCGGTGAATGCCGCGATCGAGGCGTCCAGGGCCGGCGAACAGGGCAAGGGCTTCGGCGTGGTGGCGCAGGAAGTGAAGAGCCTGGCCGAGCAGTCGAAACAGGCGACCGCGCAGGTACGCGCCATCCTGGGCGACATCCAGAAGGCCACCAGTGCCGCGGTGCTCGCCACCGAGCAAGGCCACAAGGCGGTGGAGGCCGGCGTGAAGCAATCGGCGGGGGCGAGCGACGCCATCCGCCAGCTCACCGAGAGCGTCAACGAGGCAGCGCAGGCCGCGACCCAGATTGCGGCCTCGAGCCAGCAGCAGATGGTGGGCATGGACCAGGTGGCGCTGGCGATGGACAACATCAAGCAGGCCAGCACCCAGAACGTCGCCGGTACCCGCCAGGCCGAGGTCGCGGCGCGGAGCCTGCATGAGCTGGGCGTGAAGCTGGGCGCCATGATCGGCAGATCGGCCGCCTGAGCCATCCCGAGCGCAGAAACGAAATGGCCAGGAAAGACGACGACTTGCTGAAACGTCTGCTTGCGACCTTCCGGGTCGAGGCGGACGAGCATCTCAGGGCGATGAGTTCGGGCCTGCTCGCGCTGGGAAAAGCCGCGCCCGGCGCCGAAACTGCGGGCATTGTCGAGACGGTGTTCCGTGAGGCTCACAGCCTCAAGGGCGCCGCTCGGGCAGTGAATCTCGTTCCCATCGAATCGCTGTGCCAGTCGCTGGAAAGCGTATTCGCCGCGCTCAAGCATGGGCGCCTCCCGGTTTCCGCACCGCTGCTGGACTTGCTGCTCCGGGCTGTCGACGGCCTCGGCAATCTCTTGGGCAGCGATGCCGGCGCCTCGCCGATGGTTCCGCCGGCGATTGCCGCGCTGATCCGCCAGCTCGATCAGGCGGCAAGCGGCTCGCCCCCCGCCCCCGGCGAAGCAGTGGTACCCGCGATGGACGCATCGGCCGCCGGCGCCGTTCCACCCGCCCCCCCGCCCGCTGCACCCGTTGCGGGTTCCGGGACGGTGAGGATTTCCACCGGCAAACTCGACGCCGTGATGCGCCAGGTCGAGGAATTGTTGTCGCCGCGCCTGGCGGCGCGCCAACGTGCCCTGGAACTGCGCGACGTCACCGCCACCGTTGCCGCCTGGAAAAAGGCGCGCACGCACGTTCAGCCGGCGCTGCGGCAAATTGAACGCTCGGCGGCGCGCAGCGGCACCGTCAACGGATCGGCCCATCGGCGCAAGGAACTCCTGAAGGTGCTCGAGTACCTGGATGGCGAGCAGCTGATCATGGCCACCATCGAGGAGCGCCTGGCGAAACTGAACCAATCCGCCGCGCGCGACCAACGTATGTTGGCCAGCATGACCGACAGCCTGCTGCACGACGTGAAGGAAATGCAGTTGCTGCCCTTTGCGTCGCTGCTCGATATCCTCCCGCGCCTTGCCCGCGAGTTGGCTCGCGAACAGGGCAAGGAGATGGGGCTGGTGATTCAGGGCAGCGAGATCGAACTCGACCGGCGCATGCTGGAGGAGTTGAAGGATCCGCTCATCCATCTGCTGCGCAACGCCATCGATCATGGCATCGAAACCCCGGCAGTGCGGGCAGCCGCAGGCAAACCTGCGCAGGGTACGGTCACGCTTGCGGTTTCGCAGCGGGACAGCGGCAAGGTCGAGCTGCTGATCGCCGATGACGGCGCCGGCATCGATGGCGGCCGGGTGAAGGCGGCCGCCAGAAAGCTCGGCCTCTTTTCCGGCGAAGACGACGCAATCAGCGAGCACGACGCGCTCGCGCTCGCATTCCAGTCCGGTGTGTCGACCAGCCCCATCATCACCGATGTCTCCGGGCGCGGACTCGGTCTTGCGATCGTGCGCGAAAAGGTCGAACGCCTGGGCGGCAGCATCTCGATCGAATCGCACCGCGGGGCCGGCACCGCTTTCCATATCGTGCTGCCGCTGTCGCTGGCCACTTTGCGCGGCGTGCTGGTGCGCGTGGGCGAACGGCTTTGCGTCATTCCCTCGGCCCATGTCGAGCGCGTTGCGCGGGTGGCCCTCAAGGACATCCGCACGGTGGAAAACCGGGAAACCATCGTGCTGGACCAAGCGGTTGTCTCCCTCGCCGGTTTGGGTGAAGTGCTGGAACTCCCTCGCCCCGCGGCCGGCAATGCGGCCGCCCATGCCACGGTGATCGTGCTCGACCGGAATGAGATGCGCGTCGCGTTCCGGGTGGACGAAGTTCTCGGCGAGCAGGAAATCCTGGTCAAAAGCCTCGGGCCGCAACTCGCGCGCGTACGCAACGTCGCCGGCGCCAGCGTGCTCGGCACCGGCCAGGTGGTGCCGGTGCTGAACGTCGCGGATCTGCTGAAATCCGCCGTGAGTCATGTTGCGGCGCCGCACGCACCGGCCGCCGCCGCCGATCAGACCGGAACCGGCGCCAGGCAATCCATCCTGGTTGCCGAGGATTCGATCACGTCGCGCTCGTTGCTGAAGAATATCCTCGAATCCGCCGGCTACGCCGTCACCACCGCAGTGGACGGCATGGATGCATTTACGACGCTCAGGACCGCCGCGTTCGATCTGGTGGTGTCGGATGTGGAAATGCCGCGCATGGACGGCTTCGACCTCACGGCCAGGGTACGCGCCGACAAACGGCTGGCGGAACTGCCGGTGGTGCTGGTGACCGCACTCGAATCGCGCGAGCATCGTGAGCGCGGCATCGACGTCGGCGCCAACGCGTATATCGTCAAGAGCAGCTTCGACCAGAGCAACCTGCTGGAGATCATCCGGCGACTGATATGAACAGCCTGCCTGTGATCAAGGTGCTGGTGGTGGAAGACTCGCCGGTGGTGCGCGAGTTTCTGGTGCACATTCTTGGCTCGGACCCGGCCATCCGGGTGGTCGGCACCGCGCATGACGGCGAGGAGGCGCTCGACGCCGTGCGCCGTCTGCACCCGGACGTGATCACCCTGGACATCCACATGCCGAAGCTGAGCGGGTTCGAAGCCACACGCCGGATCATGGAAACCGATCCGACCCCGATCATCATCGTCAGCGGCAGCGACACGCCCGACGAGGTTGCGACGACCTTCGACGCCATGGAAGCCGGCGCCCTGGCGGTGCTGCGCCGCCCTGCCGGCCTTGGTCATCCCGACCACGAGGCCACGGCCCGCGAACTGGTGCAGACGGTGAAACTGATGGCGGAAGTGAAGGTGGTGCGCCGCTGGCCGCGGCGGCGGTTTGGCGAGCCCGCGCCGCGAGCAGTGGAAATGGGATTGGCGCAGGAGCCCGCAAAACTGCGCATCGTCGCCATAGGCGCTTCCACCGGCGGCCCGCCGGTGCTGCAGACCATCCTCGCGGCGCTGCCGAAAACCTTTCCGGCGCCGATCGTGATCGTTCAGCACATGGCGGCCGGCTTCAGCCAGGGATTCATGGAATGGCTGGCACAGACATCCGCCCTGCCGCTGCACCTCGCCACCCACGGTGAACGCATGCTGCCCGGCCATGTCTACCTTGCCCCCGACGAGATGCAGATGAAAGTGGCACGCCATGAGCGGATCGTGCTTACCCGGGGCGAACCGGAAAACGGCTTGCGTCCCTCGGTGTCTAGCCTGTTTCGCTCGGTCGCCGAGGTTTACGGCTGCGACGCCGTTGCCGGCCTGCTGACCGGCATGGGGCGCGATGGCGCGGAAGAACTGCGGCTGTTGAAGGAAAGAGGCGCGGTCACCTTTGCCCAGGACAAGGACAGTTCCGTGGTCCACGGCATGCCGGGCGAAGCGATCCGGCTCGACGCGGCGATGCTGGTGCTGCCGCCGGAAAAAATCGCCGCCGTGCTGACCAGCCTGGCGAACAACGGCCACGCACGATGGAGGAACACATGAAAAAGAATGGCAACGGGCCCATCGAAATCCTCATAGCCGAGGACAGCCCGACGCAGGCCGAGCAATTGCTGCAATTGCTTGAAGAGCACAAATACAAGGTCGCCACGGCGCCCAACGGCAAGGCCGCGTTGGCGCAACTCGCGCTGCGCCAACCGGCCCTCGTGATCAGCGACGTCATGATGCCCGAGCTGGACGGCTACGGCCTGTGCAAGGCGATCAAGTCCGACGAGAAATTGAAGCACATCCCGGTGATGCTGGTGACCACGCTCTCCGACCCAGACGATGTCATCCGCGGCCTGGAATGCGGCGCGGACAACTTCATCCGCAAGCCTTACGATGAAAAGTATCTGCTGTCGCGCATCAACTACCTGATGATGAACGTCGAGCTGCGCAAGAACCAGCGCATGCAGATGGCCCTGGAAATCAATCTTGGCGGGAACAGGCATTTCATCACGGCCGAACGCCAGCAGATCCTGGATCTGCTGGTCTCGACCTATGAGCAGGCCGTCCACGTCAACGCCGAACTCAAGGAACGGGAAAAGGAACTGGCGCACTCCAATCAGGTGCTGCAGGGGCTGAACCGGATCGCGGAAGGCCTCAATAGTGCCGTCAGCGAGAAGGCCGTGGCGGAGATCGCGCTGCAGCGCGCGCTGGAACTGCCGGGGATCCAGGCCGGATGGGTTTCCCTGCGCACGGATGAAACGGGCTTTTGCCTTGCGGCCGCCTGCGGCCTGCCGCCCGCGCTGAGCGGGCCGGATGCATTCGATGGTGATTGCGCCTGCAGGCATCAACTGCTGAACGGCACGCTTTCGTCAAGCGTCAACATCATCAAATGCGAACGGCTTGCCCGGGCAAAGGGCGAGACACTCGGTCTGTGCTGCCATGCCTCCATCCCCTTGTGGCTTGGCGATGGCCGCGCCCTGGGCGTGATGAACCTGGCCGGGCATGGCAACGGATTGTTCAGCGAGGCCGAACTGAAGGTGCTGCACAGCGTCGGCAACCAGGTGGCGGTCGCACTGGAGCGCGCGCGACTGCACCAGAACCTCGAAACGCTGGTGGTGGAGCGCACTGCCACGCTGACCGCCGAGATCGAGGAAAGAAAGCGCATCGAACAGGAGCAGGCCCGGCTGGTGGCGATCATTGAGGCCACCCCCGACTTGATCGGCACCGCGACACCGGATGGACAACTGCTCTATACCAATCAGGCTGGCCTGCGCATGATGGGCGTCAGGGAAGAGGATTTGCCCACGCACCGGATTGCGGATGTCCATCCGGAATGGGCGGCCAGGCTGGTGCAGGAAGTCGCCTTTCCGCATGCGCTCAGCCATGGCTACTGGAGTGGGGAAACGGCCATTCTGGGGGCGGATGGCCGCGAGATACCGGTGCTTCAGGTGATACTCGCCCACAAGAGCCCGGACGGGACGCTGGAGTACCTGTCCACCATCGCGCGCGACATCACGCAGCGCAAGACAAGTGAAGCGCGGATCGTGCGCCTCAACCGCATTTACGCGGTACTCAGCGGCATCAACACCGCGATCGTGCGCATCCGTGATCAGGCTGAACTGTTCAGCGAAGCCTGCCGCATCGCGGTGGAACATGGTCAGTTCGCCTTCGCGTGGATCGGCAGGTTCGATGCGGACAGCCTGCAGGTGACGCCGGTCGCCCAGGCTGGCCGTTGCGATGGCTATCTGGAACAGATGAATCTGGTCGCGGGTGAAGGCATTCCGGGAAGCTGTGCGTTAACCACGCAGGCGTTGACCATGATGGAACCGGCGGTCTGCAACGACATCGCCAGCGACGCGCGCATGACACCCTGGCGAAACTCGGCATTGAGCCTCGGCTACCGATCCGTGACCGTGTTCCCGCTGCTGCTGGATAGGCGGCCATGCGGCGTATTTGCACTCTACTCCTCGGAAATCAATGCATTCGACGACGAGGAGCTGAAGCTGCTGATCGAGATATCGGGAGACATCAGCTATGCGCTGGAGAATCTTCGCGCTGAGGCGCGGCGCAAACAGGCGGAAGGCGAGTTGCGCAAACTTTCTCTGGCGGTGGAGCAAAGCCCCAACTCGATTGTTATCACCGACCTGGATGCAAATATCGAATATGTGAACAAGGGCTTCCTCAGGGTGACCGGCTATAGCCGTGAAGAGGTGATCGGCCGAAACCCCCGCATCCAGCAGTCCGGCAAGAATCCGCCTGAAGCCTATCGTGATATGTGGGCCCACCTGACGCGCGGCGAAAGCTGGAAAGGCGAGCTCATCAACCGGCGCAAGGACGGCAGCGAATATGTCGAATCCCTCTTTGTCTCACCGGTGCGTGGTGCCGATGGTGGCACAAGCCACTATTTGGCAATAAAGGAAGATGTTACCGATCGAAAGCAGGCGGAGGCGGCGCTGCTGCAACTCAATGAAAGCCTCGAACACAGGGTGGCGGAACGCACGGCAGATCTGGAGCAGACGCGGCGCGAGGCCGATGACGCCAACCTGGCCAAATCGGCCTTTTTGGCCACCATGAGCCACGAAATCCGCACCCCGATGAACGGCGTCGTCGGTATGGTGGACGTGCTATTGCACAGCAGGCTCTCGGAACACCAGGCTGACCTCGTCGGGACGATCCGGGAGTCCGCCAATGCGCTGCTGGGCATCATCGACGACATCCTGGATTTTTCAAAAATCGAGGCCGGCCGGATGGAACTCGATCGGATGCCGGTTTGCGTGGCTGACCTGGTCGAAGGCCTGTGCAATTCGCTGGTGCCGGTTGCCACACGCAAAGGTGTGGAACTGACCGTGTTCGTCTCGCCGGACATTCCGGAACGGATATTGTCCGACGACGTACGGCTGCGTCAGGTGCTCTACAACCTGCTCGGCAACGCAATCAAGTTTTCCTCAGGGCGTCCTGGCAGGCAGGGCCATGTGTCCATACGGGCGACCCTTGCGGACGCTGCGCCGTTGCAGCTGGTGCTCAGCATCGCCGACAACGGCATCGGCATAGCCCCGGAGACGATGAAGGCACTATTCAAGCCATTCACGCAGGCTGAGATTTCCACCACCCGGCGCTTCGGCGGCACCGGACTGGGACTGGCCATCTGCAAACGCTTGGTGGACCTGATGAAGGGCGAGATAGCCGTGGCCAGCATGCCCGGGAAGGGCTCCACGTTCACTGTGACCTTGCCGTTCGAGCCTGCCGCTGAACAACCCGAGCGCGCACTGCCCGATCTTTCAGGATTGGGCTGTATCGTTCTGGAAAGCCCGACGCTCCAGGCAGGCGATTTACGCACCTATCTCGAACATGCCGGTGCAAAGGTGTGTCTGGCAGCCGATGCGGAAACTGCTGTGCGGGCGGCCGCCCAGCTTCCCGCGCCGGCCGTGACGATCCTGGAAGCCGAGCGAGGGGCCGTGCCGGTTGCCTTGCTTTCCACTCTTTCCGCCGTGCCCGACATCCGCTATCTGCTGATCACGCGCGGACGCCGCCTCCGTTGCAGAGTCGTCGATGCCAACACGATCAGCATGGATGGCGATGCCCTGCGGCGGCTGACCTTGCTGCGTGCCGTTGCCGTCGCCGCGGGCCGCGCTTCCCCTGAAATCTTCCACGACAGGCCTGAAGAACCCCTGGCCGGCGAAATCGAGCAACCGACCATTGCCGAGGCACGCGCCCAGGACCGACTCATCCTGATTGCCGAGGACGACGATATCAACCAGAGGGTGATTCTGCGGCAACTCGAATTGCTCGGGTATGCGGCGGAAGTCGCCAGCACCGGTACGGAAGCCGTGAGGCTATGGCACGAGGGACGGTATGCCCTGCTGCTGACCGATCTGCACATGCCGGAAATGGATGGCTATACGCTGGCTGAAACCATCCGCCGGGAAGAGGCAGGACGAAGCCGCATGCCCATCGTGGTCCTCACAGCCAACGCCCTGCGGGGCGAGGCACACCGCGCCCATGCCTCGGGCATTGATGACTACCTGACCAAGCCGGTGCAACTCCACCTGCTCAGAACCACGCTGGAAAAATGGTTACCCCATACAGGCGGGAACAAGACAGGCGAAAACAAGGCGTCTGACGTGCCGGCGGAACACGGCGGCGCACAACCTCGCCCGGCCTTCCCGCCGGTGGATATCAGCGTGCTGCAAAGCATGGTCGGAGATGACCGGGCAACCGTGCATGAGTTCCTTGCAGACTACCTCGCTTCGGCCCGGCGTCTTGCCGGAGAGATGCGCGCAGCCCTGGCGGCCGGAAATACGCGGTATGTGTGTTCCATCGCGCACAAGCTCAAGTCCTCGTCCCGCTCCGTAGGCGCAATGGCGCTGGGCGATTTGTGCGCCGAGTTGGAGAATTTCGGCAAGACAGGGAACAAGACGGCTATCGCGCAGGGCATGGCGCAATTTGAAACTGCCCTGGCACAGGTTGAGGCAGTAATCTCCGCGCTTCTGGAAGAACAATGAACAACATGTTGACAAACAATATGGAAATCCTGCTGGTCGATGATGAGTCGTTTATGCACAAACTTCTCACGCACCAACTGGCAAACCTGGGTCTCAATAATGTCACTTCCTGCGAGCGTGCCACGGATGCACTGGCCTTGCTGGAATCCGGCGGCGGCGCGTTCGGCCTGATATTTTGCGACTTGCAAATGCCGGAGATGGATGGCGTTGAATTCGTGCGGCAGCTGGTGCGAATTAAATACGCCGGCGGGCTGGTACTGGTCAGCGGCGAGGATGGACGCATTCTGCAGACTGCCGAAAAGTTGTCCAGGGCGCATCAGCTTGATGTGCTCGGTGCGTTGCATAAGCCGGTTTCTCCCGAACAGTTGCGGCGGGTACTGGCAAACCGTTCCCCGCGAGAAGGCATGACGTCCCATGTCGCCCGCAAGACATACGCACCCGATGAACTGTGGCGCGCCATCACTGGGGGGAAGCTGATCAATTACTACCAGCCCAAGGTCGATCTCGCGTCCGGAATGGTCAGCGGGATGGAAAGCCTGGTGCGCTGGCAGCACCCCCAGGATGGCCTGGTGCTTCCGGATCAGTTCATCGCCACTGCGGAGGAGCATGGTCACATTGATGAGCTGACGCGCGTGGTGCTGGAAAATGCCTTGCGCCAGGCACGCATCTGGCTGGATGCCGGATTATCCCTGCAGGTGGCGGTGAATGTGTCGATGGATAATCTCGATTCCCTGGAGTTTCCAGATTTAACCGCGCGCGCGGCCGCCAAGGCGGGGGTGTCACCATCGTGCCTGGTGTTGGAGGTGACGGAAAGCCGGCTGATGAAAGACCCTCTCGCAGCGCTCGATATTCTTTCCAGGCTGCGCTTGAAGCATATTGGCCTGTCTATCGACGATTTTGGCACTGGACACTCGTCGCTTTCCCAGCTCCGAGATATTCCCTTCGACGAACTGAAGGTGGACCGGAGTTTCGTCCATGGCGCCAGCCGTGACCCGTCACTTCGAGCCATATTCGAAGCCAGCCTTGGCATGGCGCGAAAACTGGACATGAAGACGGTGGCAGAGGGCGTTGAAGATCAGGAAGACTGGGATTTCCTGCGTGCAGCCGGTTGCGACACGGCGCAAGGCTATTTCATCGCCAAGCCCATGCGGGCGGAGGATATTGGCCGCTGGCTCGAAGCCTGGGCAGAACGTCGTCCGGACCTCGTGCGGTGAAGGTATGAGCTCAACCGTAGAGCTCATGGTGCCCACGGAGATTGCTTCCGACGCGCAGTTGCCTGGAAGCAGACCGGCGATCAATGCCGGCACTGAACAACGCGCACGTCAGGCAAGGTTGGTTGGCTCGGCGGGGCTCGAGTAAGCGCGGACCTTGGCGAGGAGCAGTTCCTTGTTGAACGGCTTGACCACGAAGCCGCAAGCGCCGGCTTTCACGCTCTGCATGACTATTTCCTTCTCGCTGTGACCGGTGATCATGAGCACCGGTACGCCCGCGAAACGGTCGACCGACTTGATGCGGCGCGTCGCTTCGATGCCGTCGATGTCGGGCAGACCCACGTCCATCAGGATCAGGTCGGGCTTGCGCCTGCGCAACGTGGCAAGGGCCTCGGTTCCCGACGACGCAAAGAGAAGCTCGAAGTTCTCGTCTCGCAGCAGATGGCGCAGCAGCTTGTGCTGGTATTCGTCATCCTCCACGATCAACATGAGCAGGTGCACACGCTCGGCCAGCGTTTGAAGCGCGCGTGCAGCTTCGAATTGAGGCGCCAGTTCCTCCTTGAGTGCGCCGGCCCAATCGCGGACAGGTTGCACGGCCGCGGCGACGGCCCCCAGACGTGTCGCGATCTCGCCCGTCTTCAAACGGTCGATCTCGCGCTGGAATCCCGGCGCGTCCTTGACGTCGACCAGGTCGCGCAGGTCGCCCTGCGACAGTTGGTGCGAGAGGCCGTCCAGGGCCAATCCGATGCCGTACTGCGCCTGCTCGAGTGAGCGGCTTGCATCGTCGATGCGCGCGCCGCCCCGTGCCGCATACGGTTCCAGAAGCAACTCGGCTGCCGCCAGGCGTCGCGCCTGAGCAGCGAACTCGGCCACCGTCGGGGCGCCTGTACCGCTGGCGGCCAGTTGACGCAGCGCGTGATGCACCGCCATCGGCAGGCGCGGTGCGTCGTGTGTCAAGGGCCAGAACAGCACGTAGTCGTCGAAGTACTCCTTCTTGCACAGCTCGTAAACACGCCGAAGGTCGTCCTTGTTGCACAGGATCAGGGTTCGGTGCGGCAATGTATGGACCAAGGTGCTCAGGCGGTACAGGCCCAGGTAGTACCGCTCGGCCTTCTCCAGGCCGTTGAAGGCCAGGACGAGTACCTCGGGCCGCTGTTTCTCGAAATCGGCAATCACACGATCCGGATCGGTCGAGCCCGCCACATTGTCGAACTCGTCGCGCAGCAGCTTCTCGACGAGATACGCATCGCCAACCACATCGGTGGCCACCAGGATTCGGGCTGTGGCCGTCATGCTGCCGTAGCCATCCATTCGCGGCGACGCGATTCCCAGGCGACTCGCCAGCCCACCAGATCGGCACCCGGCATCGGCCGCGCGATGAAATACCCCTGCGCTACATCGCAACCGTGCGCGCGCAGGTAATCAAGATCGGCCTGGTCCTCCACGCCTTCTGCCACCGTCTTCATGCCGAGCTGGCGCGCCATCGCGAGCGTTGCCTCGATGATGGCGCCGAGCGACGTATCCCCGGCAGCGCCGTGGACGAAGCTTCGATCCAGCTTGAGTTCGTCGAACGGAATGTCGCGCAACTGGGCCAGCGACGAATGGCCGGTGCCGAAGTCGTCGATCGACAGGCTAACCCCCTTCAGGCGCAGCCGCGTCAGCACGTCCAGTGGCGCCCGCACATCCCTCATCAGGCGGCTCTCCGTCACTTCCAGCACCAGCCTCGACGGCTCGACCCCGATCTCGCTTGCCAACTGCGCGACCGAGTCGGGAAGGTCCAGTGCGGCTAAATTGTCCATCGAGACGTTCACGGCCACCTGCAGGTCCAGCCCGGCGTCGCGCCATCTGCGTGATTGGCGCAACGCGGCGGCCAGCACCGCGACCGTCAGCGCGTCGATGAGGCCGTGGTCCTCGGCCAAGGTGATGAAACGATCCGGGTACACCAGTCCGGCCTGCGGATGGTTCCAGCGCACGAGCGACTCGACGCCGATCAGCGCGCCGCTGGCCAGTGCCACCTTGGGCTGGTAGTGAATGATGAGTTCGTCACCGGCAATGGCGCGCTCGAGATCGGCGGGCTCGAATGCGCCCTGGGCCGCGCGCCGGGGCACGGCCTTGCGCGCCGCATGGCTGGCCAGCACTTCGCTCAGCTGCTCGTTCTTGATCGGCTTTTGCAGCATCCCGAGGACGTGAATCCGGTGCGCCTGTGCGAGTTTGGCCACGGCCTTGAGGATGCGCCCGTCTTCGCCGCTGACCAGCACCAGGCTGCCGCTGTAGCCGATGCCCGCCAGGTGACGCACGAACTCCACGCCGTCGATGTCGGGCATTTGCAGATCGCAGAACACCAGCCCGATCGCCTCGGACCGGGCTTTCAGCAGCGTCATCGCCTCCTCGGCGCGCTCGCAGTGCAGGACCCCGACGCATCCGACTCGCCCCAATTGCCGAGTCAGCAGCTTGAGCGCCAGAGGATCGTCGTCGATGAGCAGCGTGTTCATGGCCAGCGCTCGATGTGTCGGCACGCTCGACCGCCTGGGCCACCGACTCTTGTGCCTCGACCACGACCAGTCCAGCGCTGACGCGCAGCTTCAGTGACCCGCCGTCGGCCAGTTGCAGTGGCGCGTCGCGGAGGGCTTGCAGCAGGCGATCGGCGGCGCTCCCGGCCGCCGACTCGTTCGTGGCGTGAAGAATCACGAGGAACTCCTCGCCACCGAAGCGGAACACCGGCTCGTCTGCGCGCGCCTGCGCCCGCAGGATGCGCGCCAAAAGACGTGGCTTGGTCGCCCACGCCGTGGCCGTGGATGTCATCGACACGTTTGAAGTGATCCACATCGGCCACAAATGTCTCGCGGCTGCGCACGAACCGGCGCCCGAAGCGGCAGCGCACATGGTCATCCGGGGCCGGGACGTCCTCGCCGGGCGATGTCCGCAGCACCGCACAGCGAAGGACTCGGCGCGTCCAGCCCAGCTGCGCCTCGACGGCACCATCGAGCACTGCGACGAAGCTCTCAACACGTGGAGCGAAGACAGTCATGGGCCCGATCTCGGTCCAACCCGCGGAGGCATTGGCAAAGCGCTCACATCCCCGCATCGTATGCAGGCAGTATCGGCATTACTCGCGGAAACGATCGCAGCAAAAGCGGTGCCTAAACCCGCCATTCTTGCCACCGCACTTCGCGGGTGTATGGAAGCGGCGGCTTCAAGTCCGAAGCGCAACACCCGGTTCAATGAACCGAGGTTGAGAAAGGGCAAGCGATGACCATCGACACCGAAATCCGCCACGTCACGAAGGCTGGCGCGAACCTGTTCCTGGAACTCGGCTTCTCGGCGGCGCAAGCCAGGAAGCTGCAGGCTGCCTCGCGCAAGCAGATCAACGACACCCGGGTGCTCAAGCAGCAGTTGATGGCAGAGCTGTCGAACTGGATCACCGAGCATCAACTCAGGCAGGCCGATGCGGCGCAAGTCTTGATGGTGTCGCGCCCGCGCGTGTCCGACGTCGTGAACCAGAAGACCTCGAAGTTCACCATCGACACGCTGGTCGAGATGCTCGGCCGCGTGGGCAAGCCCGTTCGTCTCGCGGTGGGCTGAAGCGCTGGCCACCGCGAAACCAGGCTCCAAGCGATGGCGCGTCATGCACCCACGTCTTCGCGCAACGCAATCGCCCCAAAACCGGCACCAGACTGGCACCAGCACAGAAGCGAGTCAATAATGTTAGCGATTACTATCGCGATAACACAAGTAAATCCAGTAGGCCGTGCTTCTACCGACCCCCCCGGGATGAGTGGCCGAAACGCCGAAAGTTACCCGGAAAGTTACCCGGTCGAGTGCTTCGCTACCTGCTCACTCAATCAGCGTTGCCACGCGCGCCAGCACGTCGGCCACCAAGTCAACGGGCGCGGCCTCGACGAACTGCGCGCGACGGGCCTTCAGGTCCACCGTGCGGACCTGGTTGCAGAGCACCACGCCGTCAGTCACCAGTCCGGCGCCAGTCAGGGCCACCGTCCAGGCGTGCCCTCGGGCGAAGGCGCCGCCGCGCGTCACTGGGCATGCCAGTGCCAGGCCGAAGCGGTTGAAGGGTTCCGGCGACAGCACCAGCGCCGGCCGCGTGCCTTGCTGCTCATGCCCGGCGTTCGGGTCGAAGTCCAGGCGGATGATGTCGCCGCGCCTGGGCACCCACGCCGCCCGCCTGGTCACCACGCCTCACGCCCCACGGGGCGGGCGTCGTCCCAGCCGGGCGCTGTGGGCATATCGCCCGGCTTCATGCCGGCCAGCAATTCGTCAAGGGTGTAGCGCGGCCGGGCGGGCGACAGCACCAGGCGCCCGCCCTCCACGGTCACGGCCACCGAAGCGCCGGCCACCAAGCCCAGCGTGCGCAGCATCTGGCGCGGCAGAGTGACGGAGACTGACCCGCCCACGGCGCGAAGGGTTGCGGTATGCATAGAGAGGGCTCCAGGGTGTTGCACCCAAGGCGGCGATTGTCACACAAAAGTGTGATTTTTGGCTGTGCATGGGGCTACCTGTGCCCGCGTGCCGCCGCGCCTTGAGTACCCCGACCCCACAAAGCACAAGCCCCGCGCAGGGCGGGGGCTGGCTTCCTCTCGGCGCGAGGACGGACACCACCGAGACTTGCGCGGCCGGGTGACAAGCTCGCCGGCCGGGCGGGTCGTCAGGGGCGCGGCGGACTATGAACCTGCCGCGCTTTACGCGCCGGTCGGCTCCCCGGCGCAACTGACCATCCCCGCGCCGGCCAGCGTGCATGCCGGCCACCAGCTGAGCATGAGCACCGATCGCGGTGGGCCGACAGCGCCGCCCGGCACCCTGTACCGGCCCTCAGCACTGCCGCAGGTTTGCGCACCGCGCCCACGGCCGGCAGCCCATCGGCCGTATCGGGTCAGCAGGTCGTCGGCGCCAGCCAGGTCGGCAGGCACGTCCGCCGCGCTGTCCTGCGGCCCTGTCAGGGTGCGCCGGCCTGCAGTCAACGGCATCGCGCTTTGCGTTCAGCCCGGCGAGTTCCTGTGCCAAGGTGCGGCCATCGGCGCCTGTGACCTGCAGCGGAAGCACCTTGCCGACGAGCGTCAGGAACGAGGGAGCCGTCTTCGGGTCTTTCGCGCAGCGCACCAGGCAGGCCACGCCGCCGGCATCACTGAACGCCTTCAGGATCATGCCCTTGAGTTCGCGGGTTACCTTGTTCGTGGCGCCCTTCGGCCGGCTAGGACCAGCGCCACGCGCCGCCGCCCCGGTCGGCTTGCGCTTTGGATTCCCCACCGTTTTCTTAACCATGGTCATCGCTTACCCCCTGCACCGGCCGCCTTGACAGCACCACGCGGACCCACCGGGCCGGGTCGCTTGGCAGTCATCTTGTTTCGTCCGTCCTCAATCAGGCCCGTCTGGGGCGGCGGGCACTCCTGGGTGCTACACCTTCGGCGCGTTCGCCCAGCCACGGCCCGATTTGGGGCCTTGCGGGGCCGGTATCACTGGCGCTGCCGGCCTGCGGTGGCTGATGCCGCCTCCGCAGCGGTCACCGAGTCGGTCGAAGCCGCCAAGGCGATCGGCAATGCAGCTTCGGTTGCCGCGACTGCGGCGGGCGGCGCCGCGTCGGCGGCGGTGGGTGCCGATATTGACGCCGCCAATGCACGCACATCATTGAGGGCCGGCGCGGTGGCACGCCTTGACGCAACGGTGGCAGCCGCAGTAGCTGCGGGAGAGTGCGCCACCCCGTGTGAATTGATAGCGCCAATGCCTTCAGGCGGCAACCGGCCATCGCGTCGGCGCCAAGCCATCGACCAGTCACCGAGTGTCAGCGCCCTCTTCCGTGCCAGCGCCCGTGCCGTCCCCAGCTAGGGTTGCCCTGCCAGCCGATGCCGATGCCGATGCCCACGGCCAGCGGCACCCACGGGCTCGCATACGCCGGAGGCCCGTAATCGTAGTAGCGGGGCTGCGTATAGATTGCTCGCGGCGGCTCCTGCACATCGACGACCTCGGCCGGCGGCTCGGCGTAGGCCTGCGTGATCACGCTGCTCGGCGTCATCGCCCCAACTGGCGCCACGACCACAGCCAGGGCGATCTGATCGCCCGGGTCCTGGGCGACGCGCGCGGTACGGCGAACGCCCTGGTAGTCGTACACGACGTCGTAGCCCACAGTGCGGCGCTCGTAGGCGGTCAAGTTTCGGCACCGCTGGACAGTGCTCGTGACCGGCGACGACGCGTCGGCTTCGACGCGGTCGCCAACCGTCGCGCCGGCCACCATGCCGATGCCCGTCGCCACCGCACGACCCGCTCCGCTGCCGATATTGCTGCCGATGGCAGCACCGGCGATGGCTCCGATCAGCGCGCCGGCGCCGGTGGGGCGCTGCTGGTAAACCACTGGCTCGTCGGAGCATTGACGCTGAGCGACCGGGATATATGCGACGACGGGTGTGGTGGAAACCACGGTCCCGAATTCAGCAGCCCAGGCGGCGGTCGCGGTCAAGGACAGCGCGGTGATGGCGAGTCTCGCCGGCATGGAGTTGATGGTCATGACTGGTCTCCTAAACGGGCCACGTGCGCGACCGTAATGATCGAACGCGCGAACGGCAGTTGTACGCCTACTACGTAAAGATGTGTGGAGCAGTCGCCAGCCGTGCCGTTCGACGGTCCAGCATTTCGAAGAGGCCTCGCGCGTGGGGCGTATTCGTGAGGCCCCGACGCACTGGAACCGGGGGTACACCAAGGGCCGCCGGTTCGCCATGGTTCGGTCCGGCGCCATCGCCGCCCCGGCAAGTGCCACGGCCGAACTGGACGGCCACCCGGGCGGTGCGACCATCTTCCTGCGTGGGTGGTAGGCCGTGTTGGACTTGAACCAACGACCAAAGGATTATGAGTCCTCTGCTCTGACCAACTGAGCTAACGGCCCCAGGGAACTTGGCATTCTAGGCGGCCAACGCGTCACAAAGAGCGCATGGCCCACCCCACGCGCCGTGATGTCCACGATCTGGATCATGCGCTCGCAGGGCAGCGTGTAAGCCCGATCACACCCGGCGTGCCATGGCCTGACCGTACCCGCGGTCGACCTCGTGCCGCTGAAGTACGTCATCGGCGCGCATCAATCCGCGCTCACCCTCGTTCATTGGGCGACGAAGCACTACCCCACGCAATCGGATATCGAGCCCTTGCTGCGCAATCTGGAGACGATCGTCGTGATCCCGCTGCGGGCCCTGTTCAGCCCTGGGGTCTCGACCATGCCGATCCTGCGCGAGGCGTTCAAGCAGGACATCCCGTTTCGCCACCTCGGCGCGGGCGTCTTTCAACTGGGCTGGGGCCGGCAAGCCCGCAGGCTGGATCGCAGCGCACTCGATGTCGATTCGTCGATCGGCGGCAAGATCGCGCAGCGCAAGGACTGGACAGCCCAGATGTTCCGATCGGCCGGCCTGCCGGCACCGCAGCACTCCGTGTTGGCGGTTGTGACCCAGCGTGCAAATCTGGCTGTGAGGCCGCGCTTTTGATGGATCAGCCGGGCGAGTCTGTGCCGGTCGCGCGACCGCGATCGCAGCGAAGGCGTCACGGTCGGAGTCCATCAGCCCGCGCAGCTTGCAGCGGCTTACAGTGCAGCGAGGCAGTTTTCAAAGATCGTGCTGGTGGAGCGCGAAGTCCCCGGGGAGTGTTACCGCCTGATGGTGGCCAATGGCTCCTTTCTCTACGCCGTTCGCCGGCAACCGAAGGCCGTTGTCGGCGATGGTGTCCACAGCGTCGCGGGACTGGTCCTTCAGCTTCAGGCGGACACCCTGAGGTGCCCCCCTTGGGCGCGCGGCAAGGTGATCGAACTCGATGCGGCCACGCTCGCTTGCGTCGCCCGCCAGGGCCTGGATGCGCCATCCGTTCCCGCCCAGGGTCAGCGCGTCTTGCTGCGCGAGGTCGAGTCCATCGAATGGCGCCGTCATCAACGAGATGAACTACGCCCCGCAGTTCGGGGCCACGCTCGCCGCCAGATCCCGCATGGCGCACTTCCTCGCCGGTCTGCTGCCGGGAGACGGCCGCATCCCGATCGAAGTGTTCATCGGTGCCGACGCAGCGCTGTCCGCAGCCCGACACCGCCAACGCGAACTTGCCGCCGCCGGGCTGCCCCATCACCTGACCAGTCATGACCGCACCTGGGCCAGCGACGCAAGCGAGTTGAGGCTCGACTCATCAGGGCTCTTCGATCGCAGCCTCGCCCTTCTCATGGACCACGAGGTCCAGGGCCTCATCCTCGTGGTCCAGAGTGAAGAATTGCTGCGCAGCGGCCTGCCCATGGATCGAGTCGATCGTGTCCATGTCGACGACTCCAGTAACCAGGGCACGCGCATGGATCCGTCAGTCACCAGACGACTGTCCGCCATGATGAACGCATACAGCCGTCAGCCTTGGCATGCAGCCTCATGACTTGACGGTGATCGCGCCCGCTGAACGGCGTGAAATCTCGATGTCTGCTCGAGCTTGCGACGATACAGGGTGCCCGCCTCATGGCGCTTTTTGAACTCATCGGTCCCACCGGGGTGGGCAAGACGACTCTCGCCCAGGCCTTCATGCGTTCGAACGCCGAGGGCAAGCCGTGCACGCCTGCGGAACTGGCAAGGGGACAAGCCGTGAGCCCGAGGCCGGGGCCGATGGCTCGACGACGATCCGGTGTCGCACCTGTTCCTTGCCGACCTGGTTGCCCTGGCAAGCGACGACTCCAGATTCGAGGAATTCACGCGACATCGTGTGTACATCTTTGTCGAGAACACGGTCGAGCAGGTGCTGGCCAATCACGAGGCAAGGGCTGCCAGGACCTACAGGGCTCTGAACGGCTTCTCCAGAGCCAGTCTGGAGTCGAAGATCGTCGCCCCGTATCTCGAGCACATGAGCACGCTCAAGGCGCATCTCGGCAAGAAGTCCGTCAGGTACTTCGAGATCGACCTCTCGCTCGGCCCGACGCATGGCGTCGAAGCGTTGAAGGCGGCGCTGCAGGAATCCGCGCCCAAGGCATTGCAGTGAGAGCCTTGAAGGAACCCGCCGCATCCGCGTGGCACGTGCTTTCAGGCGCGGGCTACTTCACGGACAGCGCGTTGCCCACCAGCCGCGCCGTGATGTCGACGATCTGGATCATGCGCTCGTAGGGCATGCGCGTGGGCCCGATCACGCCCAGCGTGCCGACGATGCGCCCGTCCACTTCGTAGGGCGCCGTCACCACCGACAGGGCCTCGAAGGGCACCACCTGGCTCTCGCCGCCGATGTAGATGCGCACGCCTTCGGCACGGCTGCTCACGTCCAGCAGCCGCATCAGTTCGGTCTTCTGCTCGAAGATGCCGAACAGCCGCCGCAGGCTGGACATGTCGTGGCCCAGGTCCTGCACGTCCAGCAGGTTGCGCTCGCCGGAGACGACGACGTTGTCGCTGCTGTCGGCCATGGCCTCGGTGCCGGCCTGCACGGCGGCCTGCATCAGTGCCGCGATCTCCACGCGCAGCGCGTCAACCTCGCTCTTCAGGCGCTCCCGCACTTCTTCCAGCGTCAGTCCGGCATAGTGGGCGTTGAGGAAGTTGCTGGCCTCCTGCAGCTCGCCCTGCGTGTGGTCGCGCGCGGTGAAGATGACGCGGTTCTGCACGTCGCCGTCGGGCGCCACCAGGATCAGCAGCACGCGCTTGTCGCCCAGGCGCAGGAACTCGATGTGGTGGAACACGCTGGCCTTGCGCGGCGCCATCACCACGCCGACGAAGTGCGACAGGTTGGACAGCAGCGCCGCCGCCTGCGCGATCACGCGCTGCGGCTGGTCGGGGTGCAGTTGCCGGCCCGCTGCCGCCACTTCGGGCAGCACATGCTCCAGGTCCAGCGTGTGCGCGGTGAGCATGGTGTCCACGAAGAGGCGGTAGCCGCGTGGCGTGGGCACGCGGCCGGCGCTGGTGTGCGGGCTGGCGATCAGCCCCAGGTCTTCGAGGTCGGCCATGACGTTGCGGATGGTGGCCGGCGACAGGTCCAGCCCCGAAGCCCGCGACAAGGTGCGTGACCCCACCGGCGTGCCGTCGGCGATGTAGCGCTCGACCAGGGTCTTGAGCAGCGAGCGGGCGCGGTCATCCAGCATGCGCGCATTGTAGGAAGTCGGCCGCCGCACAGGGGTCTCGCCTGCGGGGGCCCTATGGTGTAATGCGCCGCATGCCGACCGGCTTTCGTCACGCTGCCATCGTGGGCAAATACCAGGCCCGTGGCATACGCCCGGTGCTGGAGGAGATCGCCCACTTCCTGGTCGCGCAGGGCCTGGAGGTGTCGTTCGAGCAGGAAACCGCCTACGCCACCGGCGTCACCGACTTCGAGGCGCTGGCCTCGCACGACATCGGCACGCGCTGCGACCTCGCCGTGGTGGTGGGCGGCGACGGCACCATGCTCGGCATCGGGCGCGAACTGGCACGCTGGCAGGTGCCGCTGGTGGGCATCAACCAGGGGCGGCTGGGTTTCATCACCGACATCGCCATCGGCCAGTACAAGGAAGCGCTGGTGCCGATGATCGCCGGTGACTACGAGGAAGAGCACCGTTCGATGCTCGAAGGCGACGTCTGGCGCGACGGTGAGAAGATCTTCGAGGGGCTGTCGCTGAACGACGTGGTCGTCAGCCGCGGCGCCACCGCCAGCATGGTCGAGCTGAGCGTGGACGTCGACGACGACTTCGTGTTCAACCTGCGCGCCGACGGCCTGATCATCGCGTCGCCCACCGGGTCCACGGCGTACGCGCTGTCGGCCGGTGGGCCCATCCTGCACCCGAGCATCGCCGGCTGGGTGGTGGTGCCGATCGCGTCGCACACGCTGTCCAACCGGCCCATCGTGCTGCCCGACCATGGCGAGATCCGCATCGGCATCGTCGCCGGCAAGGACCTGTCGGCCAACTTCGACATGCACAACCTGGCCAGCCTGATGCACGGCGACCAGGTGCGCGTGCGGCGCTCGGCCTTCAAGGTGCGCTTCCTGCACCCGCGCGGCTGGAGCTACTACGCCACGCTGCGGCGCAAGTTGCGCTGGTACGAAGGCGGGGTGTGAGATGGACCCGCCGCCGGCCCGGTTGGAGGCCTGAGCCATGCTCCGGCGGCTGACGCTGCGCGACGTGGCCATCGTGGCCGAGCTCGAGGTCGAGCTCGGTGCCGGTTTCACGGTTCTCACCGGCGAAACCGGCGCCGGCAAGTCCATCCTCGTCGACGGCCTGCAGCTCGCGCTGGGCAACCGCGCCGACGTCACGCTGGTGCGCGAAGGCGCGGCGCGCGCCGAGGTCAGCGCCGAGTTCGACACGCCGCCCGCACTGCAGGCCTGGCTCGACGACGCCGGCTATGCCGCCGACGAGGTGCTGCTGCTTCGCCGCACCTTGGACGCCCAGGGCAAGAGCCGCGCCTGGATCAACGGCAGCCCGGCCACCGTGACACAGCTGCGCGAAGTGGCCGAGCTGCTGGTGGACATCCACGGCCAGCACGCCTGGCAAAGCCTCACGCGGCCGGTCGCCGTGCGCGCCCTGCTCGACGCGCAGGCGCAGGCCGACACCTCCGCGCTGGGTGCCACCTGGCAGGCCTGGCGCGCGGCGCTGGCGCGGCTGGACGAAGCCCGCGGCCAGCGCGCAACGCTGGAGCGTGAACGTGAACGACTGGCCTGGCAGATCGGCGAGCTGGACAAGCTGGCGCCGGCCGAGGGCGAGTGGAACAGCCTCAACGCCGAACAGCAGCGCCTGGCGCATGGCCAGGCCCTGCTCGACGGCGCACGCGCCGCGCTGGCTGCGCTGTCCGACGACGAACCGAGCGCCGACGCGCTGACCTCACGCGCGATCGGCGCGCTGGAAGACGTGCAGCGCTACGACGCCGCCCTGGCCGACGTGGCCGGGCTGCTGCGCGCGGCGCAGGCACAGCTGGAGGACGCCGCGCACACGCTGCAGTCCTACCTGGCCCGCAGCGAGCCCGACCCCGAACGCCTTGCCGAGCTCGACGCACGTCTGGGCGCCTGGGTGGCGCTGTCGCGCCGCTACCGCCGCAGCGCGGCAGAACTGCCCGCGCTGCTGGCCGGCTGGCAGGCCGAGTTGAAGCATCTCGACGCGGCCGCCGACCTGGACGCGCTGGAGCACGCGGCCCGTGCCGCCGAGATGGCGTGGCGGCACGAGGCCGAACGCATCTCGCGGCTGCGCAGCAAGGCCGCACCCGCGCTCGGCGCCGCGGTGACGCAGGTCATGCAGCAACTGGGCATGGCCGGCGGCCGCTTCGAGGTGACGCTGCTGGAGCAGGACGAGCCGCAGTCCTGGGGCCTGGAGGCGGTGGAGTTCCGCGTTGCCGGCCACGCCGGCAGCACGCCGCGGCCGCTGGCCAAGGTGGCCTCGGGCGGTGAGCTGTCGCGGCTGGCCCTGGCCATTGCCGTCACCACGGCCCTGGGCGACAGCGGCAGCCGCAGCGGCACGGGCGGCAGCGTGCCGACGCTGATCTTCGACGAGATCGACGCCGGTGTCGGCGGCGCCGTGGCCGACAGCGTGGGCCGGCTGATGAAGCAGCTCGGCGGCACCAGCCAGGTGCTGGCGGTGACGCACCTGGCGCAGGTGGCCGCGTGCGCAGACCGCCATTTCGTCGTTTCCAAGGCGCAGCGCGGCCGGCAGACGCTGTCCGACGTGCAGCCGGTGGAAGGCCAGGCGCGGGTGGCCGAAGTGGCGCGCATGCTGGGCGGCGAGCGCCTGTCGGGGACGGCGCATGCGCAGGCGCTGCTGGGCCTGCACGTGGGTGCACGGCGGTGAGCGAGTGGATGCCCATGGACGGGCGGCCCCGGGACGAGGTCATCCTCATCACCGGCATCTCGGGCTCGGGCAAGTCGGTGGCACTGCATGCGCTGGAGGACGCCGGCTACTTCTGCGTCGACAACCTGCCGCCGGAACTGCTGCGCGACTTCATCCGCCTGGAAGGCGAACGCTTCACGCACCGCGTGGCGGTGGCGGTGGACGTGCGCACGGCCACGTCGCTGCCCAACCTGGTGCCGCTGATCGATGAACTGAAGAGCGAAGGCGTGCGCATCCGGCCGATCTTCCTGGACGCCAGCACCGACGCCCTGGTGCGCCGTTTCTCCGAGACGCGGCGGCCGCATCCGCTCACCGCCGGGCCCGAACGCGGCGACGCCGCGCGCGCACTGATCGAGGCCATCGAACTGGAACGCGAGATGCTGGCGGATCTGCGCGAGATCTCCACCGTCATCGACACCAGCCAGCTGCGCCCGGCCCTGCTGCGCAACTGGGTGCGTTCGCTGGTGGGCGCGCGCGAGACCGCACTGACGCTGGTCTTCGAGTCCTTTGCCTACAAGCACGGCGTGCCGCTGGACGCCGACTACGTGTTCGACGTGCGCGTGCTGCCCAACCCGTACTACATCCGCGAACTGCGCCCGCTGACCGGGCGCGACGCACCGGTGGCGGCCTACCTCGAAGCGCAGCCCGAGGCGGTGGAGATGCTGGCGCAGATCCAGAACTTCCTGCAGCGCTGGCTGCCGTCGTTCGAGGACGACCAGCGCAGCTACCTCACCGTGGCCATCGGCTGCACCGGCGGCCAGCATCGTTCGGTATTCGCGGTGGAGTGGCTGGCACGCCGTTTCGACAGCCGCTACGCCACGCTGCTGCGCCACCGCGAGATCGACGCGCGCGGATGACGTTGCGATGAACCCAACCCGGCCCGCACGGCTGCCCGACCCGCTGCCGCTGTTTGCGCTGCAGACCGTGCTCTTCCCAGGCGCGCTGCTGGGGCTGAAGGTGTTCGAGGCGCGTTATCTCGACCTCGTCTCCGAGTGCCTGCGCAAGGCGCAACCCTTCGGCGTGATCTGCCTGCGCCAGGGCACCGAGGTCGGGCGCGACAAGGCGACGGTGCAACTGGAACAGGTGGGCGTGCTGGCGCGCATCGACGAGGTCGACGCCGAGCAACCCGGCATCCTGCACCTGCGCTGCACCGGCGGGCAGCGCTTCAGGCTGAAGGGCGCGGCCAGCCAGCGCGACAACGGCTTGTGGGAGGCCAGCGCCGAGCTGGTCGCCGACGACCCGGTGCGCGCCCCCGGCCCGGCTGTGTTGCAGACCGTGAACGCTCTGGCCGAGGCCATCGAGAAGCTGCAGTCGCAGGACAAGGTGCCGTTCGCGCCGCCCTACCGACTGGACGACGCGGGCTGGGTGGCCAACCGCTGGTGCGAACTGTTGCCGGTATCGCTGGCCGCCAAGCAGAAGCTGATGGAACTCGACGACCCGGTGATCCGGCTGTCGCTGGTGGACGGCTACTTGCGCGACAAGAAGGTGATCGTCAGCTGACGGTGGTGGTCTGCAGCAGCCGGCGCACGGGCGCCGGCAGCCCCAGCGCCTGCGCTTCATCGGGCGTGGCCCAGCGGCCCGGCGGCAGCTCGGGCAAGGTCCGCGACCGCAGCGGCCAGCGCCAGGCCAGCGGGCGCAGCGTCCAGTCGAAGTGGGTCAGCGCATGCCGGATCTCTGGCAGCCAGGTGCCCCGTCCGGGCCAGCCGGCGGTGGCGTCGACGAGTTCGTCCCTGGACGCGTACTCGGGCAGCGTCCACAGCCCGGCCCATACGCCGCGCGGCGGCCGCTGCACCAGCCACCAGCGGCCGCAGTGTTCCAGCCACAGCAGGGCGTTGTCGCGTTGGCCACGCTTGAGCTTGCGCGTCCTGACCGGATAGCGCTCGGGCGCGCCGGCCTGCCGCGCCACGCACTCGCCGGCCAGCGGGCACCGCGGGCAGTTCGGCTTGCGCGCCAGGCAGACCGTGGCGCCGAGGTCCATCAGGCCCTGCGTGTAGACGTCGACGTCACGCACCGGCAGCAGTGCCTCGGCAGTTGCCCATAGGCGCTGTTCCTCGGCAGCCAGCGCCAGGTCACCGTCGAAACCGAGCAGCCGTGTCAGCACGCGCTTGACGTTGCCGTCGAGGATGGCCGCGCGCTCGCCGAAGCAGAAGGCCGCGATCGCCGCCGCGGTGGAGCGGCCGATGCCCGGCAGCGTGGCCAGCGCCGCGCTGCTGCCCGGGAAGACACCGCCATGCACGCCCACCACCTGTTGCGCGCAGCGGTGCAGGTGGCGTGCGCGGCTGTAGTAGCCCAGGCCGCTCCATGACGCCAGCACGTCGTCCAGCGGCACTGCCGCCAGCGCCTGCACGGTCGGGAAGCGCGCCACGAATCGAGGGTAGTAGTCGAGCACGGTGCCGACCTGGGTCTGCTGCAGCATGACCTCGGACAGCCAGACCCGGTAGGGGTCGCGCGTACCCTGCCAGGGCAGGCCGTGGCGGCCGTGCTGGCGTTGCCAGCGCACGACGCGTGTCGCCAGCGTACCGCGCCCGCCGTGCGCAGGCAGCACGGTCGACGCGGCCGTCAAGCGGCGGCCTGCCGCAAGGCGCGGCCCTGCCGCGCGGCGGCGGGTTCGGCCACCAGCCGGCGCGCGGTGGCCATGGCCTCGTCGGCCAGCACATCGATGCGGGCGCGCATCAGGCCCAGGTGCTCGTCCTGGGCCTGCACTTCGGCGATGCGCTGCTCCAGCTCACCGGCCGCCCCCTGCACGCGCTGCAGGGTCTCGCTGCGGCGGGCGTAGGCGCGCCGGCGTTCGCGCAACTGCACCTCGATCTGGCTGCTCGCACCCCTGCTCCACAGCTCCAGCTCGCCGGCCGCGCTTTCGAACACCACGCGCAGCCTGGACAGCAGCATGCGGCGGAGCTGCTCGGCAAAACCCGGCGCCGCCATGCGCCAGGCCTGGCTCAGGCCGAGGTAGCGGCCGTAGTTCTGCGCGATGAGGTCGATGTCGGCCTGGAAACGTGCCAGCGCCGGCACCGGCGCCAGCGCCAGCACGAAACCGAACTCGGTGTTGAGCTGCCTGAAGCTGGCATCCAGCATCTGGCGCAACTCCTCGGCCTGCGCGTCGGCACTGTCCAGCGCCGCGCGCAGCCGGCCGATCAGGGCCTCGAAGGCCGCGCGGCCGCCGAGCTTGAAGGGGCGCGCCGAGGTCGCCGACTGCATCACGGCCACCTCGGCGCGCAGGGCGTCGCTGGACAGCAGCGCGAGCAGCGAACGCTGCAGACGCATCTGCACCGCACGCAACGCGGTCAGCCTGGCGGTGCAGCGCTCGAAGTCGGCGGTCTCGGCATCGATCCGCTCCACCAGCAGGCGTGTCCTGGCACCGCTCTTGCCGCGCAGGCCGCGCAATTCCATCAGCTGCTCGGCCTGCTGGCGCCGGCGATCGGCCAGGCGCCGCGCCGCGCGGGCACGCAACTGATCGACCACGCTCACGGCCGAGTGCACGAGCATTTCGTGTCGCCGCGGCAGCAGCTCGGCGGCCAGGGCCTGTTCCAGCGGCGGCAGCCGGCTGGCCTGCAGCGCCTGCACGTCGCCTTCGACACGCGCCGCCAGCGCATCGCGCGCCGAGAGGGCAAAGACACGCGTCGGAGGCATCTCCAGCATCGTTGCAGCCAGCTGGCGCTGCTGCTCGATCTGTGCCTGCACCTCGGCCGCCGGGAGCAGCGGGTCGTCCAGCGTGTCGATCTTGTTGAGCACGACGAAGCGCTCCAGGCTCGCCTGGCCGAGATGCTCGCGCCAGATCGCCAGGTCGGAGCGTGTCACGCCGGTATCGGCCGCCAGCACGAAGACGACGGCGTGTGCCGACGGCAGCAGGCCCAGCGTGAGCTCGGGCTCGGCGCCGATGGCGTTGAGCCCCGGCGTGTCTATCACCACCAGCCCGCGCTCGAGCAGCGGGTGCGGATAGTTGATGAGCGCGTGGCGCCAGGCCGGCACCTCGACGCTGCCGTCGGCCATCCGGGGTGGGTTGTCTTCGGTTTGCTCGTCGCTCCAGAAGCCGAGTGCGGCCGCCTGCTCCACGCTGACGCGCTGGGTGCGTGTCACGGCGGCCAGCGCGTTGACCAGGGTCTGCGGGTCGCGGGCGTCCAGCGGTACGCACTGCCAATGCACGTCGCGTGGGCGCAGTTCGGCCAGCGACAGGCCGCGCAGCCGCGTTTCTATGGGCAGCAGCGCCAATTGGGGTGGCTGGGCCGCGTCGAAGCGCAGTTCCACCGGGCACATGGTGGTGCGGCCGGGCGTGGCCGGCAACACGCGGCGCCCGGCATCGGCGAAGAAGATGGCGTTGATCAGCTCGGACTTGCCGCGCGAGAACTCGGCCACGAAGGCCAGCACGAGCTGGTCGCAGGCCAGCCTTTCGCGCAGTGCCGCCAGCGCAGCCGAGTCGGTGTCGTCGAGCAGATCCTGCTCGGCCAGCGCGCGTGCCAGCGCGCCGACCTGGCCCTGCACCGCGGCGCGCCAGGCGGCCAGCACGTCGAGGCTGTGGGCGATGGGGCTGTCCATGGACGTTGGTGGCGGGCGCTGCAAGGGGGTCACGGCATCGTAGCGCAGGGCCGTGCGGTCACGGCGCCGTGACGCGCGCATCGGGGCGCCGGATGTCACGCCCGGCGGCAGCATGACCGCAGCTATCGGCGCTGACAGGTGGCGCAGAAGTAGGTCGAGCGCTGCGCCTGAACCAGGCGCCGCACCGTGCCGCCGCACTGCCGGCAGCGCAGGCCGGCGCGGCCGTAGACCGCGGCTTCGGCCTGGAAGGCACCGCTCACGCCATGGGCGTCGGTGAAGTCGCGCAGCGTCGAGCCGCCGAGGTCCAGCGCCCGTGCCAGCGTGCCGCGCAGCGCCGCCAGCAGGCGTGCCGCGCTCGGGCGGCTGATGCGGTCGGCGCGCAGCGCCGGGTGGATGCCGGCCTGGAACAGCGCCTCGCAGGCGTAGATGTTGCCCGCCCCCACCACCACGTCGCCGGCCAGCAGAACGGCCTTGATGGGCGCGCGGCGCCGCCGCAGCGCGGTGTGCAGGGCCACCGGCGTGAACGCGGGGTCGAAGGGTTCGGCCCCCAGCCGCTGCAGCAGCGTGGCCGCTGGTGCCTCGTGCAGCGAAGGCGACCAGACCACGGCGCCGAAGCGCCGCGGGTCGTTCAGGCGCAGCGTGCCGCGGTCGGTGACGAGGTCGAAGTGGTCGTGGACCCCCGGCGCCGGAGCGGCGGGCAGCAGCGCCAGCGAGCCCGACATGCCCAGGTGCAGGAGCAGACCGCCGCTGCCCGCAGGGCCGACACCCGGCGCGCGGTGCAGCGGCAGCCAGAGGTACTTGCCGCGCCGCGTCACCTCACCCACCGTGGTGCCGGCCAATTCCGCTGCCGGCCGGCCGAGCGGCCAGCGCAAGGGTTTGCCCAGCCGCACCGCCAGGACGCGGGCTCCCAGCAAGGGTGCGGCGATGCCCCGCCTCGTGACCTCGACCTCTGGGAGTTCCGGCATGGGTCATTATGTGAGAATGACTTTTGACCGCCCTGGAGCACCGATGTCCGAACGCCCACGCTGGCGCCTTGCGCTGGCCGCCCTGCTGGTGGTGCCGGCTGTCGTGGCCACACCGCCCGCCCATGCCCAGCTCGGTGCTCCGGGCGGCACGGCGGCCGTGGCCAATTCGGCGCTCGACGGGCAACTGCTGTACCAGTTGCTGATCGGCGAGATGGCCCTGACCGCCGGCAACCCCGGTACCGCCTACGAGTGGATCCTGGACGCCGCACGCCGCACGCGCGATGAAGCCTTGTTCAGGCGCGCCGTCGACATCGCACTGCAGGCCCGTGCCGGCGAGCAGGCGCTGGCCGCCACCCGCGCCTGGCGGCTGGCGTGGCCGCAGTCGCTGGATGCGCTGCGGCTGCAGTTGCAGATCCTGGTGCTGCTCAACCGCAACGACAGCATCGCCGAGCCGCTGCAGACCTTGCTGGCGCAGACTCCGGCGGCAGACCGGCCCGGGCTCATGTTGTCGCTGCCGCGTTTCCTGCAGCGCGCCAGCGACCCGCGGCAGATCGCCGGCATCCTGGAAGAGGCGCTGGCGCGCTACCGTGACGCCCCGGCCACGGGCGTGCCGGCCCGCGTGGCCGTGGGCCGCGCATGGCTCGAGGCGCGCGACCCGGACCGCGCGCTGGCACTGGCGCGCGAAGCGCAGGGCCTGGACGCCACGGCACCCGGCCCCGCCCTGCTGGCCATGGAGTTGATGCGCGATCGGCCGCAGGCCGAGGCGCTGGTGCTGGACTACCTGGGCCGGCCCGAGGCCGAACCCGCACTGCGCCTGGCCTACGTGCGACAACTCACCTCCGCCCAGCGCTACGCCGACGCCCTGAGGCAGCTGGAGACGATCACCCGGCTGCAGCCGGACGTGGCGCCGCCCTTCCTGTCGCTGGGCGCCCTGCACCTGGAACTGAAGCACGCGCAGGAAGGTGAAGCGGCGTTGCAGCGTTACATCGAACTCGTGCAGCGCCAGGCAGCGGCGGCGCCTGCCGCGTCAGCCGCGTCAGCCGCGGCAGCGGCCGCGCCGGACGGCGACGGCGCCGAAGCGCAACCCGATCAGGGACTGGTGCAGGCCTGGCTGATGCTGGCGCAATCGGCCGAGCAGCGTGGTGACTTCAAGGCCGCCGAGGCCTGGCTGGCCAAGGTCGACGACCCGCGCCGTGCGCTCGAGGTGCAGACCCGCCGCGCGTCGATCCTGGCGCGCCAGGGCCAGCTCGAGCAGGGCCGCGAGCTGATCCGCCGCGCCCCCGAGCGCAGCGCCGAGGACCAGCGCGCCAAACTGGTGGCCGAAGCCGGCGTGCTGCGCGAGGTCAAGCACTGGCGCGAGGCCTTCGAGGTGCTGGGCCAGGCCAACCAGCGCTTTGCCGACGACCCCGACCTCATGTACGAGCAGGCCATGATGGCCGAGAAGATCGACCGTCTGGATGAGATGGAGCGGCTGCTGCGCCGCGTCATCGAGATCAAGCCCGACAACGCGCACGCCCACAACGCCCTGGGCTATTCGCTGGCCGACCGCAGCCAGCGCCTGCCCGAGGCGCGCGTGCTGATCCAGCGCGCGCTGGAGTTGTCGCCGGGCGACCCCTTCATCACCGACAGCCTGGGCTGGGTCGAGTTCCGGCTCGGCAACGCCGAAGAGGCGCTGCGCCTGCTGCAGCGCGCCTACGCCGCGCGACCCGACACCGAGATCGGCGCCCATCTCGGCGAGGTGCTGTGGGCCCTGGGCCAGCGCGACGAGGCGCGCCGCGTCTGGCGCGAGGCCAAGGGCCGCGACGCCGCCAACGACGTGCTGCGCGAGACGCTGGCCCGCTTGCGCGTCGACCTGTGAGCGCCCGCGCCCTGGCGCTGCTGGTGGCAGCGCTGCTGGCGGCCTGCGCCACGCCGCCGCCGGCGCCCGGCGAGCAGGCCTGGGCCAGCGGGCGGCTCAGCGTGCGCATCGCCGCCGACGCCAGCCAGGCCGCGCAGAGCATGAGCGTGGCCTTCGAGTTGCGTGGCGACGGCGAGTCGGGCGAGTTGCGCCTGAACTCGCCGCTGGGCACGCGTGTGGCACAGGCGCGCTGGGCACCGGGCGTGGCGGTGCTCGACACGCCGCAGGGCGAGCGCCGTTTCGACACCCTGGACGAACTGTCGCGCGAGGCACTGGGCGAGGCGCTGCCGCTGGCCGCCCTGCCCGACTGGGTCGCCGGCCGGCCGTGGCCGGCGGCACCGCACCACGTGCACGACAACGGCTTCGAGCAACTCGGCTGGCAGGTGCTGCTGGCACGCCATGCCGAGGGCTGGATCGAAGCCCGGCGCGAAGCGCCGCCCGAGGTCGTCGTGCGCGTTCGGCTGGACAAGGACGCCAGCCTGTGAGCCTGCGCGCCCTGTACGACGTGCCGGCGCCGGCCAAGCTCAACCTCTTCCTGCACGTGGTGGGGCGGCGCGTCGACGGCTACCACCTGCTGCAGTCGGTGTTCGTGCTCATCGACTGGGCCGACACCCTGCACTTCGAGCGGCGCCGCGACGGCGCCCTGGCCCGCCACGACCTCGGCCCGGCGCTGCCAGCAGAAGACCTCTGCCTGCGCGCCGCCCGCGCCTTGCAGGACGCCAGCGGTACGACGCTGGGGGCCGACATCTCGATCAGGAAGTCCGTGCCCTGGGGCGCCGGCATGGGTGGCGGCAGTTCCGACGCGGCGGCCACGCTGCTGGCGCTGAACCGGCTATGGGGCCTGGGCTGGCCGCCCGAGCGCCTGGCCGCCCTCGGGCTGCGCCTCGGCGCCGACGTGCCCTTCTTCCTGGGCGGGCACAACGCCTTTGTCGAGGGCATCGGCGAACGGCTCACGCCGCTGGCACTGCCGCCGACGCGTTATGCGGTCGTCAAACCCCCCGCGGCGATCGCCACCAAGGACGTCTTCGAGCATCCGCGCCTGGTTCGCGAGACTGAAACGGTTATACTCGCAGGCTCTCTTGAGGGGGCTGGCAGTATCGGTGTGCCGGCAGGGTGGGCAGAGGGTTTCGGACGGAACGATCTGCAGCCACCCGCCGAAGACCGGTGTGCCGAGGTGGCGCAAGCCGCCCGCTGGCTGGAGGCACGTTACGGCAACAGCCGCATGACGGGCTCGGGCAGCGCGGTCTTTGCAAGAGTCGGTGCAGTCGTGCCACCCGAGGCGGCATTCCCCGAGGAAGAACTTCCGCAGGGGTGGGTGGGGCGCTTGTGCCGCAGCCTGGAACGACACCCCTTGTCGGGGTGGGCTGGCTGAACAGGTTCTGAAGGTGGCGGCGACGAGCCGCAACCTGTGTAGGGGAGTCGCCAAGTTGGTTAAGGCATCGGATTTTGATTCCGACATTCGAGGGTTCGAGTCCTTCCTCCCCTGCCAAATCCTGCCCTGAAGCCGGCGCTGCGCCACCGGCCGCTCCGACGGAGATTTCATCGTGCTGTTCAACACCGTGCTCTTCACCGGCAACGCCAACCCGGTGCTGGCGCAGGAAATCGCCTCGCACCTGGGCATCGAACTCGGCAAGGCCATGGTCGGCCGTTTCTCCGACGGCGAAGTCACCGTAGAGATCCGCCAGAACGTGCGCGCGCGCGACGTCTTCGTGATGCAGCCCACCTGCACGCCGACCAACGAAAACGTGATGGAGCTGCTGATCATGGTCGATGCGCTCAAGCGTGCCAGCGCACGCCGCATCACTGCCGTGATCCCCTATTTCGGCTATGCGCGGCAGGACCGCCGGCCGCGCAGCACGCGGGTGCCGATCAGCGCCAAAGTGGTGGCCAACCTGCTTGAGACCGTGGGCGTGGAACGGGTGCTGACGATGGACCTGCACGCCGACCAGATCCAGGGCTTCTTCGACATCCCGGTCGACAACATCTACGCCAGCCCGGTGCTGTTGTCCGACCTGAAGAGCAAGGACTACCCCAACCTGGTGGTGATCTCGCCCGACGTCGGCGGTGTCGTGCGCGCGCGCGCGCTGGCCAAGCAACTCGACTGCGACCTGGCCGTCATCGACAAGCGCCGGCCCACCGCCAACGTGTCCGAGGTGATGCACGTCATCGGCGAGATCGAGGGCCGCAACTGCGTCATCATGGACGACATGATCGACACCGCCGGCACGCTGGTGAAGGCGGCCGACGTGCTCAAGGAGCGCGGTGCCAGGAGCGTCTACGCCTACTGCACGCACCCGGTGTTCTCGGGCCCGGCGGTCGAGCGCATCAAGGCTTCGCAGATCGACGAGGTCGTGATCACCAACACCATTCCGCTGTCCGACGAGGCCCGGGCCTGCCCCAAGATCCGCCAGCTCAGCGTGGCCTTCCTGTTTGCCGAGACCATGCGCCGCATCAGCGACGGAGAATCGGTGACGAGCCTGTTTGCGGAGCAGAACAGTAACTTCTGATGGAGAGGCGGGCTCCTTGCGGAGCCCTTCTCTCTGCCTAGACGCAGGCTTTCGGCCTGCAACCCCCAAGGCAGCCTGGTCGCGGGCGCCTCAACTTTTGGAGCCAACATGAATTTCACAGCCTACGAGCGTACGCTGCAGGGGACCGGAGCGAGCCGCCGCCTGCGCAACGCCAGCAAGGTGCCGGGCATCGTCTACGGTGCCGGCGAGCCGAAGATGATCGAGCTCGACCACAACGCGCTCTTCTTCGCGCTCAAGAAGGAAGCCTTCCACTCGTCGATCCTCGAGATGGAACTGGCCGGCAAGGTCGAGGGTGTGCTGCTGCGTGACTACCAGATGCACCCCTACAAGCCCGTCGTGCTGCACGTGGACTTCCAGCGCATCGACGAAACGACCAGGCTGCGCAAGAAGGTGCCGCTGCACTTCAGCGGCGAAGAACTGTCGCCGGCGGTGAAGACCGACAAGTGCCTGGTCGCCCACGTGCGCACGGATCTCGAGATCGAATGCCTGGCCGCACAACTGCCCGAGTTCGTGACCATCGACCTGTCGGGACTGGTCAAGGGCACCAGCCTGCATGTCAGCGATCTGAAGCTGCCCGACGGCATCAAGGCCGTCAAGCGTGGCACGCTCAACCCGGTGATCGTGGCCGTGACGCTGCCCAAGGCCGAGGTCGAAGAAGAGGTCGTCGCGCCGGTCGTGGTGGTAGCGGCCGACAAGGCCAAGGCCAAGCCCAAGAAGACCGAGAAGCAGAACAAGAAGTGAGCTCCTGGGGGACATCCCCCCGCGCGACTCCACCCTTCAGCAGGCCCCACTCCGGTGGGGCCTGTTTCCTTGTGCGGCTCCCATAATCCCAGCCCATGATTCGACTTTTCGTCGGCCTGGGCAACCCGGGCGCTGAATACGAGGCCACGCGGCACAACGCGGGTTTCTGGTGGCTGGGCGCGCTGGCCGAAAAGCTCGGTGCGCGGCTGGTGCCCGAGCGCGGCTACCAGGCGTTGGCGGCACGGGTGAACACGGCGACCGGGCCGGTCTGGCTGCTCGAACCCATGACCTTCATGAACCGTTCCGGTTTCCCGGTGGCGACGCTGGCGCGCTTCTTCAAGATCGAGCCGCAGGAGATCCTCGTCGTGCACGACGAACTCGACCTGCCGCCGGGTCAGGCCAAGCTCAAGTTCGGCGGCAGCGCCGCCGGGCACAACGGGCTGAAGGACATCCACGGCATGCTGGGCACGCTCGACTTCTGGCGCTTGCGGCTGGGCATCGGCCACCCAGGCGTGAAAGCCGAGGTCGTGAACTACGTGCTCAAGCGGCCGTCACCCGAGCACCGCGAGGCCATCGAGAAGGCCATCGAGCAGTCCTTGCAGGCCAGCGAGCTGCTGATGGCCGGCGAGATGGACAAGGCGCTGGCCCGCATCCACGCCCAGCCGCCGCGGCCCAAGCCGCCGCGGCCGGCACCACCCCCTGCAGACGAACCGGGAGAAGACTCATGAACAAGCTCGTCACCCTGACCCTGCTGCTGGCCGCCGCCGGCGCCGCGTCACAGGCACAGGCACAAGCGCAGGGCGTCTGGCGCTGCGGCGCCGACGGCCGCAGCTTCAGCGACCGGCCGTGCGCCGACGGCCAGCCGCTGCAGATGGCCGAACTGGCCGACACCCGCACGGCCGGCGAGGTGCAGTCCGCACGCGAGGTGGCAGCGCGCGAGAGACGCCTGGCCGAGGGGCTGCGCCAGGAAAGGCTGCAGCGTGAACGCCTGGCCCTGCCGCCGAACCGCAAGCCCACGACGGCGCACTCGCCCGGCGCCAGCCACCGTGTCCGGGACCTCAGTTCGAAACGGGGGCCGAACAAGCCTCAGGTGCGGCGCCCTGAGCCTGCAGACGATGGAATTTGGCGAGCAATTGCGCCTTCGTCTCGACGTGCGCAGGATTGACCGGGATGCAGCTCACCGGACACACCTGCACACACTGCGGCTCGTCGAAGTGGCCTACGCACTCGGTGCAGCGCCCGGGGTCGATCTCGTAGATTTCGTCGCCCATCGAGATCGCCTGGTTCGGGCACTCGGGTTCGCAGACATCGCAATTGATGCACTCGTCGGTGATCCACAGGGCCATGGCGTGCAGTGTCAGCTCTCGGGTTCGGCGACGCGTTCCTTCAGCCGCCGCAGCACCGAGGGTGCCACGAATTTGGAAACATCACCGCCGAGGCTGGCAATCTCGCGCACGAACGTGGCACTGACGAACTGGTACTGGTCCGACGGTGTCATGAACACCATCTCGACGTCGGGCATCAGCTGGCGGTTCATGCCCGCCATCTGGAACTCGTACTCGAAGTCGCTCACCGCACGCAGGCCGCGGATGACGACCTTGCCGCCGTTTTCCACGACGAAGTCGCGCAGCAGGCCGCGGAATGCAGTGACTTCGACGTTGCGATAGGGGGCAGCGATCTCGCGCGCGATCTCCAGCCGCTCGTCGGCGCTGAACATCGTGCGTTTGTGGTGGCCCGCGGCCACGGCCAGGATCAGGCGGTCGAACAGGCGCGAGGCGCGCCGCATCAGGTCTTCGTGGCCCAGCGTCATCGGGTCGAAGGTGCCGGGGTAGACACCGGTGATCGGGGTGGTCTTCGTCACGGCACATTCCTCCTGGGCTCGATGCGTGGCAGCGGCGGCGGCAGTGTAGCCGCGCTCACACCGTGCGCCGCCAGAGCTGGGCGTGCACGGCGCCGGCCTTCAGGCTGCGGTGCAGCACCAAGCCGGGGGGCGGCTCGGCCAGCGGCGCACCCGCTTCGACGTAGACGAAACCGCCCTCGCAGACCAGCGGCGCCGCCACGGCGGCGGCCGGCGCGGCGAGGTCGGTGTCGAAGGGCGGGTCGAGCAGGACGAGCTCGAAGCGGCCCGGCGCACAGCGCGCCATCCAGGCCATGGCGTCGGCGCGTTCGACTCGGACCATGGTGCCGCCCAGGCGCAGCCGGGTGGCTTCCAGGCTGCTTGCCAGCGCCGGGGCGCGCTCCAGCAGCACGACCTCGGCCGCGCCGCGCGATGCGGCCTCGAAGCCCAGGGCACCGGTGCCGGCAAAGGCGTCGAGCACGCGCCAGCCGCTGAGGTCCTGGCCGAGCCAGTTGAACAGCGTCTCCTTGACGCGGTCGGGCGTGGGGCGCAGACCCGGCCAATCGGGTACCGGCAGCTTGCTGCGTTTCCACAGGCCGCCGATGAGCCGCACTTCGCCCGGCGGCGCGTGGCGGGGGTCGCGGCGGCTGCCAGCGCGGGGCGGCTTGATCACAGCCGCACCGTGATGCCGTCGCGCGCCAGCAGCGCCTTGGCCTGGCCGACGGTGAATTCGCCGTAGTGGAAGATGCTGGCCGCCAGCACCGCGTCGGCGCCGCCGATGCGTATGCCTTCGGACAGGTGCTCCAGCGCGCCGACACCGCCCGAGGCGATCACCGGCACCGGCACGGCGTCGCACACGGCGCGCGTGAGTTCGAGGTCGAAGCCGATGCGGGTGCCGTCGCGGTCCATGCTGGTGAGCAGGATCTCGCCGGCGCCGAGCTCGGCCATGCGCCGCGCCCAGGCCACGGCGTCCAGTCCGGTGTTCCGGCGGCCACCGTGGCTGTAGACGTCCCAGCCGCCGCCGGGGCGCCTTTTCGCGTCGATGGCCACGACGATGCACTGCGCGCCATACTTGTCGGCCGCCTCGGCGATGACCTCGGGCCGCGCCACCGCCGCCGAGTTGAAACTCACCTTGTCGGCACCGGCGTTGAGCAGCCGGCGCACGTCGGCCACCGTGCGCACGCCGCCGCCCACCGTGAGCGGGATGAAGACCTGCGACGCCACCGCCTCGATGATGGGCAGGATGAGGTCGCGGCCGTCGCTGGTGGCGGTGATGTCGAGGAAGGTCAGCTCGTCGGCGCCCTGCTCGTTGTAGCGGGCGGCGATCTCCACCGGGTCGCCGGCGTCGCGCAGTTCGACGAAGTTGACGCCCTTGACGACGCGGCCGCCGGTGACGTCCAGGCAGGGGATGATGCGCTTTGCGAGCATCAGTGCTCGCCCTTCTGATTCTCGAGCATCAGTGCTCGCCCTTCTGATTCCCGAGCATCGGCACTCGGTCAGGCTTGCGTGCCGAGTTCGTCGGCACGGGCCTGCGCAGCGGCGAAGTCGAGGTCGCCGTTGTAGATGCTGCGGCCGCAGATCACGCCGGTCACGCCTTCGAACTCGACGGCACAGAGCCTTTCGATGTCGGCCAGCCCGGCCAGCCCGCCGGAGGCGATGACAGGGATGGTCAGCGCCTGCGCCAGCCTCACCGTGGCTTCGATGTTGATGCCGGTGAGCATGCCGTCGCGGCCGATGTCGGTATAGATGACGCCCTCGACCCCGTAGTCCTGGAACTTCAGCGCCAGGTCCACCACCTCGTGGCCGGTGAGCTTGCTCCAGCCGTCGGTGGCCACGCGGCCGTCCCTGGCGTCGAGGCCGACGATGATGTGGCCGCCGAAGGCCGTGCAGGCGTCCTTCAGGAAACCCGGGCTCTTCACCGCGGCGGTGCCGATGATGACGTAGCTCAGGCCGTCGTCGAGAAAACGCTCGATGGTGTCGAGGTCGCGGATGCCGCCGCCCAGCTGCACCGGGATCTCGTCGCCGACCTCGCGCAGGATGGCCTTCACGGCCGCCTCGTTGACCGGCCGGCCGGCGAAGGCGCCGTTGAGGTCGACCAGGTGCAGCCGCCGCGCACCGGCGTCGAGCCAGCGCCGGGCCATGGCGGCGGGATCCTCGCCGAAGGTGGTCGACGCCTTCATGTCGCCTTGTTGCAGGCGGACGCACTTGCCGTCCTTGAGGTCGATGGCCGGTATCAGCAGCATGGCTCGGGTGGAGCGTGGTGGGGAGAGTGGCAGAGCAAGCGCAGCAGCGGGCCGTGCAGGTCTTTCGGCTAGGGCTTCCAGCGCAGGAAGTTGCGGTACAGGGCCAGGCCGTCGTCGGCGCTCTTTTCGGGGTGGAACTGGGTGGCAAAAATGTTATCCCGCGCCACTGCGCAGGTAAAGCGAGAGCCGTAGTCGGTTTCGCCCACCGTGTGGTGCCGGTCCGACGGGTCGACCCAGTAACTATGCACGAAGTAGAAGTACGCACCATCGGGCACGCCCTGCCACATTGCATGCGGGCGCTGGAAGACGCGGTTCCAGCCCATCTGCGGCACCTTGTAGCGGCTGCCGTCGGGCTGCAGACGGCCTTCGAGCCGGAAGCGGCGCACCTCGCCGGGGATCAGGCCCAGGCCCGGCGTGTCCTGCTCCTCGCTGCGGTCCAGCAGCATCTGCATGCCCACGCACACGCCCAGCAGCGGCTTCTCGCGCGCGGCGTGCAGCACGGCGTCTTTCATGCCCGAGTCGTGCAGCTCGCGCATGCAGTCGCGCATGGCGCCCTGCCCCGGCAGCACGACACGCTCGGCGGCCATCACGTCGGCGGGATTGGACGTGACGACGACGTCGGCACCGGTGCCGGCCGCCACGTGCAGCACCGCCTGCGACACCGATCGCAGGTTGCCCATGCCGTAGTCGACGACCGCCACCGTGCCCATGGCGCTAGAGACAGCCCTTGGTCGACGGGATGACGCCGGCACTGCGCGGGTCGGGCGTCAGCGCCATGCGCAGCGCGCGCGCGAAGGCCTTGAACACCGTCTCGCACTGGTGGTGCGCGTTGTCGCCCTTGAGGTTGTCGATGTGCAGCGTGACCCCCGCGTGGTTGGCGAAACCCTGGAAGAACTCATAGGCCAGCTGCGTGTCGAAACCGCCGACCATGCCGGCCTTGAAGGGCACGTGCATGTGCAGACCCGGGCGGCCGGAAAAGTCGACCACCACGCGCGACAACGCCTCGTCCAGCGGCACATAGGCATGGCCGTAGCGGGTGATGCCCTTCTTGTCGCCCACCGCCTGCGCCACCGCCATGCCCAGCGTGATGCCGACGTCTTCGACCGTGTGGTGGCCGTCGATGTGCAGGTCACCCCTCGCCTCGATCTCCAGGTCGATGAGGCCGTGGCGCGCGATCTGGTCGAGCATGTGGTCGAAGAAGCCGATGCCGGTGGCCAGCTGGGCCGTGCCGCTGCCGTCGAGGTCGAGGCGGACGCGGATCTGCGTCTCCCTGGTGTCGCGCCTGAGGTCTGCGGTGCGGTTCATCTAGAGGCTTTCCTTCAAGGACTGGATCATGAGCTCATTCTCTTCGGGCGTGCCCACCGTCAGGCGCAGGCAGTTCGCCAGCAAGGGATGCAAGCCGGCGATGTTCTTGACCAGTACGCCGCGGGCCTTCATGCCCTCGAAGGCGCGCTTTGAGTCCGGCACGCGAACGAGGATCATGTTCGCTTCGCTGGGGAAGGCCCGCACACCGGGCAGACCGCGCAGCGCCACCTGCAGGCGCTCGCGTTCGGCGCACAGCAGCGCCGCCTGGCGCGCGTATTCGTCGGCGTGCTCGAGCGCGAACAGCGTCGCCTCGGCGTTGAGCGCGCTCACGTTGTACGGCGCGCGCACCTTGTCGATCTCGTCGACGAGCGCCGCGGCGCCGCACAGGTAGCCCAGCCGCACGCCGGCCAGCCCGAACTTGGACAGCGTGCGCATCACCAGCACGTGCTCGTGCGCCGCCAGCCGTTGCATCCAGGTGCGCGACGAGAAGGGCTGGTAGGCCTCGTCGAACACCACCAGCCCCTGCTGGCGGCCGACGGCGGCGACGATGCGGTCGACCGCGCCGTCGTCGAACAGGTTGGCCGTGGGGTTGTTGGGGTAGGCGATGTAGGTCAGCGCCGGGCGGTGTTCCTCGATCGCGGCCAGCATCGCGGCCTCGTCGAGCTCGAAGTCCGGTGTCAAGGGCACGCCGACGAAGCGCAGCCCGCGCAGCCGGGCCGACATCTCGTACATCACGAAGCCGGGCAGCGGCGCCAGCACGGCGGCGCCCGGCACGTCGCAGGCGACCGACAGGATGTCGATCAGTTCGTCGGAGCCGTTGCCCAGGATCAGCTTGCAGCCGGCCGGCAACTCGACAAACCGGGACAAGGCTGCCACGACGTCGGCCGGTCCTTGCACCGGGTAGCGGTTGATCGCCACGCGGCCCAGCCGTTCGCCGAGTTCGCGTTGCAGCTCGGGCGGCAGGCGGAAGGGGTTTTCCATCGCGTCCAGCTTCACCAGCCCGGCGCTGGGCTGGATGACGTAGGCGTGCATGGACTTCACGTCCTGGCGGATGGTGTGCGCGATGCGGTCGGCCAGCGGTGTCATGCGCAACGATTCCCTTGGTACTCAGTCGCGCAGGCGCAGCACCATCTCGCGCTCGCCTTCATCCACACGCCCGGTGTAGGTGAATCCGAGGCTGCCGTAGAAGGTGCCGGCAGCGTTGCCCACAACGTGCGAAAGGCCCACCTGCGCCACGCCCAGGCGCCGCGCTTCGTCGAGCACCCAGCGCATGGCGGCGGTGCCGTGGCCGCGGCGCTGGAAGCGCTCGTCGATGAGGATGCGCCAGACGCACAACTCGTCGGCCGGCTCGTCGGGGTCGTAGCGGCTGTCCCAGAGCAGCAGGTAACCGACCGGTTCGCCCCCCGCGTACAGGCCCAGCGAACGCGCGTTCGGCTCGAACGAGGCCTGCGCCACCGACTTGGCCACCGACGCCACGTACGCTTGCTGCCCAGGCGCCATCGCCAGCCGCATCAGCTCGGCAAGGCTGTCGCACGTCACCGGCCGCACCTCGATGTCGGCCGCGGCCGTAGCGGGCGCAGCCTTTGCACTGTCGGGAGCCAGGCGCATCTCGGCCGCCCGGGCATGCGCCTGCAGCCCCTCGCCTTGCGCCAGCTCGGCCGCGATCGGCCCCAGCACCTGGGCGCCGGCGGCGCTGACCTCGATCAGGCTGCTGCGCTTGACGAAGTCGTAGACGCCCAGCGGCGACGAGAAGCGCGCCGTGCCCGAAGTCGGCAGCACGTGGTTGGGGCCGGCGCAGTAGTCACCCAGGCTCTCGCTGGTGTAGGCGCCCAGGAAGATGGCCCCGGCGTGGCGCAGCAGCGGCTCCCAGCGCTGCGGGTCGCGGGAACTCACTTCCAGGTGCTCGGGGGCGATGCGGTTGCTGATCTCGCACGCTTCTTCCATGCTGCGCGTGTGGATCAGCGCACCGCGGCCTTCGAGGCTGGCGCGGATCACGTCGCGGCGCGGCAGCGCCGGCAGCAGGCGTTCGATGGCCTCGTGCACGGCGTCGATGTAGGCGGCGTCGGGGCTGAGCAGGATGCTCTGGGCGAGCTCGTCGTGCTCGGCCTGGCTGAAGAGGTCCATCGCCACCCAGTCGGCCGAGGTGCTGCCGTCGGCCAGCACGAGGATCTCGCTCGGGCCGGCGATCATGTCGATGCCGACCTGGCCGAAGACACGCCGCTTGGCGCTGGCCACGTAGGCGTTGCCGGGGCCGGTGATCTTGTCGACGCGCGGGATGGTGGCCGTGCCGTAAGCCATTGCGGCCACCGCCTGCGCGCCGCCGATGGTGAAGACACGGTGCACGCCGGACACATGCGCCGCCGCCAGCACCAGCGCGTTCCTCTCGCCACGGGGCGTCGGCACCACCATCACGATTTCGCGCACGCCGGCCACCTGCGCCGGGATGGCGTTCATCAGCACGCTCGACGGGTAGGCCGCCTTGCCGCCCGGCACGTAGATGCCCACGCGGTCCAGTGGCGTCACTTTCTGGCCGAGCAAGGTGCCCTCGGCGTCGCGGTAGGCCCAGCTGCGGCAGGCGGCGTCCAGCTGGCGCAGGTGGTAGCCGCGCACGCGCGCCGCGGCGGCCTGCAGTGCGCCGCGCTGGGCCGGGGTGATGGCGTCCAGCGCGGCTCGCAGCTCGTCCTGGCCGATCTCGAGCGCGGCCGCGTCCGCGGCTTGCACGCCGTCGAAGCGCGCGGTGTACTCCAGCACCGCAGCGTCGCCGCGTGCGCGCACGTCGGCGATGATCTCGGCGACACGGTTCTCGATGGCGGCATCGGTCTCGGCCGACCAGTGCAGAAGCCGCTGGAAGTCGGCGTCGAAACCGGCCCCGGTGGTGGCCAGGCGGCGCAGCTTCACCGTCATGCCGGGCCTCCGACCGCCGCTTCGAAGGCATCGATCAGCGCGCGCAGCGGCTCGCGCTTGAGCTTCAGCGCCGCCGGGTTGACGACCAGTCGCGCCGAGATGTCCATGATGCGCTCCACCTCCACCAGGTGGTTGGCCTTGAGCGTGCTGCCGGTGGAGACGAGGTCGACGATGGCGTCGGCCAGGCCGGTCAGCGGCGCCAGCTCCATCGAGCCGTAGAGCTTGATGAGGTCCACGTGCACGCCCTTGGCGGCAAAGTGCTGGCGCGCAGTTTGCGTGTACTTGGTGGCGACGCGGATGCGCGAGCCCTGCTTGACCGCCGCGGCGTAGTCGAAGTCCTCGCGCACCGCCACGCTCATGCGGCAGCGCGCGATCTTCAGGTCCAGCGGCCGGTACAGGCCGTCGGCGTGCTCCAGCAGCACGTCCAGGCCGGCCACGCCGAGGTCGGCGCCGCCATGCTGCACGTAGGTGGGTACGTCGGAGGCACGCACGAGCACGACGCGCAGGTCGGGCCTCGAGGTGGCGAGGATGAGCTTGCGGCTCTTCTCGGGGTCTTCGAGCACCTCGACGCCGGCGGCGTGCAGCAGCGGCAGCGAGTCGTCGTAGATGCGGCCCTTGGACAGTGCGAGCGTGATCATCGGTGGCGTTTCCGGTGCTCGCCGGGGCAGACCACCTGCACCGCGGGGCGGCGCGCAGCGGCCCCCCGCGGCGCACCGCAGGGGTGGGCTAGTGGTGGCAGGCCGGCGCCGCGGGACCCGGCGGCGGGTTCGCGGCGTATTCGGCGGGGGTCAGGGTCTGCATCGACAGGGCGTGGATCTGCTCGCGCATTCTATCGCCCAGCGCCGCGTAGACGCGCTGGTGGCGGCGCACGCGCGGCAGGCCTTCGAACTCGGCCGAGACGATGGTGGCGAAGAAGTGGCGGCCGTCGCCGTCGACCTCGAGACGCTCGCAGGCGAGGCCGGCGGCGATGAAGTCACGGACCTGCTGGGGGGTGGGATCGGACATGGTGATGCGATTGTCTCAGGACCGCGTCAGGACCGCAGCTTGTAGCCGATGGCGAGCAGCCGCAGCGTCACCGCGGCGACGACGGCGAAGCTCGCCCCGACCACCGCCAGGCTCAGCCAAGGCGAGACGTCGCTGACGCCGAAGAAGCCACGGCGGAAGCCGTCGACCATGTAGAAGAAGGGGTTGAGGTGGCTCACCGTTTGCCACACGTCGGGCAGCGAGTGCACCGAGTAGAAGACGCCCGAGAGAAACGTCATCGGCATGATGATGAAATTCTGGAACGCCGCCGTCTGGTCGAACTTCTCGGCCCACAGTCCGGCGACCAGGCCCAGCGAACCCATCATGCCGGCGCCCAGTGCCGCGAACACGATCAGCCACCACGGCTGGGCCAGGTGCAGCGGCGCGAACCACACGGTGACGACGAAGACCCCCAGGCCCACCGCCAGCCCGCGCACCACCGATGCCCCGACATAGGCCGCGAACCAGGCCCAGTGCGACAGCGGCGTGACGAGCAGGAAGACCAGGTTGCCGGTGACCTTGCTCTGGATCAACGAGCTGGAGCTGTTGGCGAAGGCGTTCTGCAGCACGCTCATCATCACCAGCCCCGGGATCAGGAAGCTGGTGTAGCCCACGCCCGGGTAGACCTCGACCCGGCCCTCCAGCACATGGCCGAAGATCATCAGGTACAGCACTGCCGTGAGCACCGGCGCGGCGACGGTCTGCACCGCCACCTTCCAGAAGCGCAGGATCTCCTTGCGAAACAGCGTGCCGGCGCCAGCGAATCTCATGTCGACGGGCTCTGCATGATTTCGAGGAACACGTCCTCGAGGTCGGCGCGGCCGATCTCGAGGTCTTCGACCTTCACGCCCGCGGCGCGCAGCGTCGCGAGCAGGCTTTCGACCTCGGCCGCGTCGCGCGCCTTGACCTGCACGGTGCGGCCGGTGACGCGCGCCACCGCGGCGATGGCCGGCGGCAGCGCGGCATCGGCCTTGAAGCGCAGCATCGTGCTGGCGCGGCCGGCGAGCAGCGCCGAGGTCTTGTCCAACGCCACCACGCGGCCCTGCTTGAGCATCGCGATGCGGCCGCACAGCGCCTCGGCCTCTTCCAGGTAGTGCGTCGTCAGCAGCACCGTGTGGCCCTGCTGGTTGAGGCGCGAGATGAACTGCCACAGCGTCTGCCGCAGTTCGACGTCGACCCCTGCCGTCGGCTCGTCGAGCACGATCACCGGCGGCCGGTGCACCAGCGCCTGCGCCACCAGCACGCGGCGTTTCATGCCGCCCGAGAGCTGGCGCATGTTGGCGCCGGCCTTGTCGGTCAGGCCGAGGTTGTGCAGCAGTTCGTCGATCCAGGCGTCGTTGCGCCGGATGCCGAAGTAGCCGCTCTGGATGCGCAGCGTTTCGCGCACGGTGAAGAAGGGATCGAACACCAGTTCCTGCGGCACGATGCCCAGCGACTGGCGCGCCGCGGCGTAGTCGGCCACGACGTCGTGGCCCATCACGGTGACGCTGCCGCCGCTGGCCCGCGTCAGGCCGGCCAGCACCGAGATCAGGGTCGTCTTGCCGGCGCCGTTGGGGCCGAGCAGGCCGAAGAACTCGCCTTGCCCGATGTCGAAGCTGACGCCGTCGAGCGCGCGCAGCGGGCCGTGCGCGCCGCTGTAAACCTTGGAGACCTTGTCGAAGCGGACCGCGGGCATGGAGCGCGGGATTGTAGGCAGGCCGCGCCGGCAGCGCGGATGCCAGAATGCCGGCCCATGGCGACCACGAAAAAGCCGCGCCGCACCGCCGAACGCATCCTCGAGGTCACGCTCGAGCTCTTCAACCGCTTCGGCGAGCCCAACGTCAGCACGACGCTGATCTCGGCCGAGCTCGGCATCAGCCCCGGCAACCTGTACTACCACTACCCGGCCAAGGACGAGCTGATCAACACGCTGTTCGGCCGCTACGAACAGGCGCTCAACGAGCTGCTGCAAGCCGCCGACGGCGTCGAGAACGTCGAGGACGCGTGGCTCTTCTTCCACATGCTCTTCGAGCTGATCTGGAGTTACCGCTTCCTCTACCGCGACCTCAACGACCTGCTCAGCAAGAACCGGCGGCTGGAAACGCACTTCCAGTTCGTGCTGAAGAACAAGACCCGTGCGGTGCGCTCGCTGCTCGACGGCCTGTCGCGCAGCGGCGCGGTGCGCATCAGCGGCGACGAGGCAGGGCCGGTGTCGACGTCGATGGTGGTGCTGCTGACCTACTGGTTGAGCTACGAGTACGTGCGCGAGCCGCGCAAGGCGCTGGAGCCGGCCAGCGCCGCCGCCGCGATGGCGCGCGGCGCGTACCACACGCTGAGCCTGCTGCTGCCGTTCCTGGACACCGCATCACGCGCGCACCTGCACACGCTGGTCGGCTCCTACATCGCGCCGGACCCCGGACCCTAGTTCAAGCGTCGTGGAACGACGGCCACCATCCGGGGTTAGGCGGCACTGAGGCGCGACCGCCAGTAGCCGGGCTTTCGCCGGAACGGCGCGACTGCAAGGACGACGACCTCGTCTTCGCGAACCACGTACACGATGGAGAACTTGAACTTGACGGGAAAGACCCGTCGCGTTCCGAACTTGTACGGAAAGCCGGCATCCGGAAATTCTGCTGCCAGAGCCTCGGCCTTCTGCACGGTCCCGTCAAACCGCCTGCCGAGGCGTGGGCTGACTGTTGTGAAGTACGCAACCTCGTGGAGGAACTCTTCACGCGCCTCGTCGACGTATCGGACGACCTTCACCGCTGATAGATCTTGCGGGCCTCGGCATGAACGTCTACGGCAGAAACCAGCCGCGCAGTCCCGGAGTCGACGGCCTTCAGGCGCTTGTGAATCTCCTGATCCCAGTCAGCTCCCAGCGGCTCATCGGCTTCGTCGGGTAGCGAGGCGAGCAGAAGGTCTGCAAGGCGCGCCCTATCCTCCGGCGAGAGTGCTATGGCTTGGCTGGTGAGCTGCTCGAGGGGGGTGGGCATGGGCGACTCGGGTTCCGCGCGTGGAGAGTGTAGCGCTGGGTTAGGCATCACTGGGCTCGGCTGTTGACAGCCACCAGCCACTACCAATGCACCACGCCGATTCATCTGGTGGCGTGCCTCTGCGAAGTGAGCGAACTTCCTTGAGCGACTGACGTTCAAGCGCGGCAGTGAGCGACGCTGACGCTGCATCGTCGCGGGCGCCGATGCACGGGATGAAGGCAACGCGGGTGACGGCGCTTGCTGAGAAAGTGGTAGGGCTCTTGCGGACCACCTTGAGCATGACGCCGAAACCTTCGATGGGTGTGAGCGGAAACACCAAACGACCTCCAACGGACAGAGCATCCAGCCAGGCCGCGGGCGGGTGCGTAGCCCCGGCGTTGACGTAGATAACATCGCACGGCGGGATACTGGCTTCGGTTGCCGACTCAGCCCGGACCTCGACGTTCGAAAGATGCTTCAGGATCGACGCCGCCCGCTCGGCTATGTCCGTCTCGCGTTCAAGGCCCACGACTCGACCGGTGGGCCCAACAAGCGCAGCGAGCACAGCCGTGTAGTAGCCCGTTCCTGCGCCGACGTGAACGACGGTCTCGCCGGCTGACGGTGCGGCCGCGGCGAGACAGCGGGCGTGAAGCGTTGGTTGGCCGTTGTTGATCTTTCGGTCCGTGGCCAGGCCGATGAGGATGTCTTGGTATAGGAGACTCGGATCGTTTGAGATCGTAGGCATGTAGCCGGACCCGACGAAAACGGGCCACGGACCCTTACCGACGTAGTCCTCGCGGGGCACGGCTGCAAATGCCTCTATGAGCCGTGTATCTGTGGAACCAATGCTCCTGACGACAAATTCCGCGTAGAAGCGTCTGTGTTCGGCTGTTGTGTTCATGGTCGCACGAGTTGAGAAGAGTGGGTTTGTGATGCCTAACCATTCATGATTCGGGCGCATCGCCCCCTAGCATGAAAGCCTGAGATTGGCGCACGATGCGAGGCGGCACACTGGGCGATTGAGGTCGCAGTACGTGTGAAGGCCCGACCCCGTCGCCTAACCAGATCTCCACCGGACCGGCTCGAACCCCAGACTGTTGCGCGGCCGCGGCCCACGGTGGTGGGCCAGGTTGCAGCACGAACGGTAAAGAGGCCCGGATCGGTCACGATTCGAGGAGTCTTCCAGTCCTCGGTCGAATGGGTTGTTTGCATTCGGCCGAATAGGTGATCGCCCTGTGTGCCGCCTGGCACTTTAACCACAGGAGCACCGAGATGGAAGACGAATTTGGAATGCGAGCCTTGTACCGGCGCGTGGCCGGTATCGACGTGCACCGCATGCTGCATGTGGTCACCGTACTGCTGGAGCAGCCTGACGGCTCGATGCAGCGCCAGACGCGGCAGTTCGGCGGCTTTCGGCGTGACTGCCGAGAACTGGCGGCCTGGCTGGTGGAGTTGCACATCGAACTGGTGGTCATGGAGAGCACGGGCATCTACTGGAAGAGCGTGTACGCCCATCTGGAGAATGCCGGGCTCAACGCCTGGGTGGTCAACGCCCATCGTGTCAAGCATGTGCCCGGTCGCAAGACCGATGTGGCCGACAGTGAGTGGCTGGCCGTGCTGGCACGCTTCGGGATGGTCAAGGCCAGCTTCATTCCGCCCAAGGACCTGCGCGAGTTGCGGCTGGTCTCGCGCTACCGGCGCAAGCTCAACGCGATGCGGTCCAGCGAGATCAACCGCTTGCACAAGATCCTCGACGACGGCGGCATCAAGCTCGGCGGGGTTGTCAGTGACATCGACGGGGTGTCGGCGCGCGCCATGGTCAGCGCGCTGATCGAGGGACAATCCATCGAGCAGATGCTGGGCCTGGCCCGAGGCAAGCTCAAGCAAAAGCGCGAGGAACTCGCTGCCAGCCTGGACGGGGACCTCAGCGCACGCCACCTGTTCGTGCTCGGACACATCGAGGCCCACATCCAGGCGTTGCAGCGCCAACTCGACGAGATCGACCGCTACATGCTCGAGGCGCTGCAGCCCTACGCCTGGGCGCACGAGTTGCTGCAGACCATTCCAGGCATCGACGAAATCGCTGCAGCCCTGATCCTCATCGAGATCGGCGACGACATGACGCGCTTCGGTCGCGCACAGAGCCTGGCGTGCTGGGCCGCGTTGAGCCCGGGCAACAACGAAAGTGCGGGCAAGCGCAAATCCGGTCGCACCGGCCACGGCAATTCCGTCATCCGCAGCATCCTGTGCGAATGCGCCAATGCGGCCCGCATGACCAAGAGCACCCTGGCGTCCAAGTACCGCAGCCTGATGGTGCGCAAGTCGCACAAGAAATCCATCATCGCCGTGGCGCACAAGATGATCCGCTTGATCTATGTGTTGCTCAGCCGACGCCAGCCCTACATCGATCAGGGCGTCGACTACGCGGCCATGAGTGCGAAGAAGAACGCGCCTCGCTGGATCAAGCAGCTCAAGTCCATTGGCCGTTGGCCGGCGTCCAAACCCGCTGCTGCCAGCCACTGACGCGCCGCTGAATTCGAGGGGTCGGGCCCAGCGGTCAACTGCATCCCGCGCGATAGCGGGAGGCTTGGTCGTGTCCGCTTGGTCAGAGGCTTTCACGGTAACGT
>JAUXVE010000034.1 GCA_030680415.1 Rubrivivax sp. | reverse complement strand
AGCGCCGGCACGCCCTCAAGCGGATCCCAGAACCATCACCGCAGCGAGCCCGCCGGCGAATACTCGCCCACAAATGGGCGCGCACTTGCTGGGTCAGCTTCCGGTGAGCAGGCCTGGGTCAATTCTGGTGAGCGCCGAGGTTCGACCGAGTCGTGGGGCTCGATCTCCTTGATGACGCGCTGCACGCGCTCCATCACTTCGCCGAAGTCGAAATCGGCGCTGGCCGAACGCATGCCGAACTCCTGGGCACGCTGCACGTGCGACAGGAATTTGGCCGAGCGGATCAGCGCCTTGGACGGCACGCAGCCGGTGTTGAACAGGAGCGCACCGTGGGCAAGACATTCGGACGCCGTCCGTCCGCAGGGTCATCGCACGATGGAGGCAGGTCTGCTGCTGCGCGTCGCGTGCCCTCCTTGAGGCGGTCAGGAATTTTTCGGCCGGGCTTGTAAGACCCCGGCCCCCTGGCCCGTCTATTGGCCACGAAGGTCGTGCCGTCCCGGCCTTTGGGCCAGCGAACCCCGTATCAACCCTCAATCCTTTTCAGGAGATTCCCATGACCCAAGCCACCACCAAGTTTCCCGCCATCGCCCTTGCACTGGCGCTGGGCGCCGCTTTCACGGCCATGCCGGCTGCTGCCCAGTCCGCCGACAAGGAGAAGTGCTTCGGCGTGGCCCTGAAGGGCAAGAACGACTGTGCTGCCGGACCTGGAACCACCTGCGCGGGCACGTCCAAGGTCGACTATCAAGCCAACGCCTGGTCGCTCGTGCCCAAGGGTAGCTGCGAAAAGACCGTGTCCAAGACCTCGCCCACCGGGTTCGGCCAGCTCAAGGAGTTCAAGGCCGAGAAGAAAGCCTGAGCCCCGGCATGGAGACCGCTCTGCCGCGGCGCGCCGGCATCGGCTTGAAGCCGCAGCACTTCCGGGACGTGCTCGACACGCGCCCGGACATCGGCTTCTTCGAGGTGCACGCCGAAAACTACATGGTCGACGGCGGGCCCTTCCATCACTGGCTGGGCCGCATCCGCGAGCATTACCCGTTCTCGCTGCATGGCGTGGGGCTGTCGATCGGCGGTGCCGGGCCGCTCGACGAAGCCCATCTCGACCGGCTGGCCGCGCTGATCGAGCGCTATCAGCCCGCCACGTTTTCCGAACACCTGGCTTGGTCCAGCCACGGCGACGCCTTCTTCAACGACCTGCTGCCGGTGCCGTACGACCGCGCCACGCTGGACCGTGTGTGCCGCCATGTCGACCGCATCCAGGAGCGGCTGAAGCGCCGTCTGCTGCTCGAAAACCCGTCCACCTACGTCGAGTTCGAAGCCTCGACGATGAGCGAGACGCAGTTCCTGCGCGAGGCGCTCGAGCGCACCGGCTGCGCCCTGCTGCTGGACGTCAACAACGTGCACGTGTCGTGCACCAACCATGGCCGCGATGCGGCGGCCTACCTGCGCGAACTGCCGCTGGGCGCGGTGGGAGAAGTCCACCTCGCGGGCTTTGCGCGTGATGAAGATGCCGCCGGTGCGCCGCTGCTGATCGACAGCCACGGCAGCCCGGTGGACGAGGCGGTGTGGGGCTTGTATGCCCAGGTGATCGACAGGCTGGGCGCGGTGCCGACGCTGCTCGAGCGCGACAACGATGTGCCCGCCCTGGCCACCCTGCTGGCCGAAGCCGGCCGCGCCGAGTCGATGATGTCCGAGCGCGCCGCACCGCGCCGCTGCGGCATCTACTGGGGCGGTGCATGACACCGGCCGCGTGTCACGTCGCCGACGACCCGGTCACTTTGACGGCGTTCGCGGCGGCGCTGCTCGACCCCGCGCGCCTGTGTCCGTCCGGGCTGCGGGCCTGGAACGGGTCCGACCCGACCGCGCGCCTGGCCGTGCATCGCAACAACGTCGTCGGCTCGCTGATCGACGCGCTGGCCGAGACCTTCCCCGTCGTGCAGCAACTGGTGGGCGAGGACTTCTTCCGCGCCATGGCCGGCATCTTCGTGCGCCATGCGCCGCCGCGGTCGCGGGTGCTGGCCCAGTACGGGCAGGATTTCCCGGCCTTCATCGCGCGCTTCGAACCCGCGCAGTCGCTGCCGTACCTGGCCGACGTCGCCCGTCTGGAAGCGGCACGCGTGCGGGCCTATCACGCCGCCGATGCCGATCCGGTGTCGGCCGATGCCGTGAGCCTGGCGCTGACCAGCGGTGAGCGCATGGGCGAGCTGCGAGCGCTCTGCCATCCTTCGGTGTCGACGCTGGCCTCCCCGCATGCCGTGGTCTCGCTGTGGGTGGCGCACCAGAACGATGGCGGCGTCGAGACCGTCGATGTCGATGCACCCGAATGCGCCATCGTGCTGCGCGCGAGCCTGGACGTCGTCGTGCTTCGTGCACCTGACGGCGCCGCAGCATTCGTGCAAGCCCTCCTGCAGGGACAGGGCCTGGGCGACGCCGTCGCCAGCGCCATGCAGGTTGCCCCGCACTTCGACCTCACGGCCGCGCTGTCGCTGCTGCTGGCCCATGACGCACTGACTTCACTCCATCTTCCGCAAAGGCTGGATTCATGAGCACGACCGCCACACGCACGCCGGCATCCCGCAACGCCGGCTCCGCGGCCTCGGGTTCGCCGCTGACGCGCGGGGTGGCGCTGGCCATCGGGCTGTTCGAACGCATCCCGAACACCCTGATCGCCTTCATCGCCCGCTTCTCGATCGCCGCGGTGTTCTGGAACTCGGGGCAGACCAAGGTGCAGGGTTTCGTGTTCAACCTCGTCTCGGGTGAGGTCGAATGGGGTTGGCCACGCCTGTCTGAGTCGGTGCTGTTCCTCTTCCAGGACGAATACAAGCTGCCCTTCATGCCACCGGAACTGGCCGCGCCCATGGCGGCCACCGCGGAGCATGTGCTGCCCGCGCTGATCCTGATCGGCCTGGGGACGCGCCTGTCGGCGCTGGCGCTGCTGGGCATGACGCTGGTGATCCAGCTGTTCGTCTATCCCGGCGCCTATGCGACGCACGGCACCTGGGCCGCGGTGCTGCTGTACCTGATGGCGCGAGGACCCGGCATGCTGTCGGTGGACCACTGGCTGGCGTCGCGCCGGGCCGATGGTCGTTGACCTTGTTGGCGAGCATCGATGCCGGGTCGCCCGATCCGGCCGTGCCCCAGACCCCTGGAGATCACATGATGAAGTCTCGACACATCCTTGCCGCACTGAGCCTCCTGTCGGCACCCCTCGTGGCGTCGGCCGCGGACGGACTGATCGCCGTCAAGAGCCCTCACAGCGCCCAGGTCACGATGAACCGGCTGGAGGCGATCGTCAAGGAACGCGGACTCACCGTGTTCGCACGCATCGACCACGCGGCTGGCGCCGCCAAGGTGGGCAAGACGCTGCGTCCCACTGAACTGCTGATCTTCGGCAACCCGCAGGGCGGCACGCCGTTCATCGAGTGCGCGCAGACCGTGGGCATCGACCTGCCCTTGAAGGCGCTCGTGTGGGAAGACGCTTCCGCGCAAGTCTGGCTGGGCTACGACGACACGGCCTACCTGGCCAAGCGCCATGACGTGCCCGCCTGCGCAGTGGCCGGAAACCTGGCCAAGGCGGTGGCCGGCATGGCAGGGGCGGCAGTGGCGCCATAGTCGGGCTCAGTGCAGACGCCCGCGCCCGCTCGAACGGCGCTGCCGGTCAGGGGCATGATCGCTGCCTTGGCCTTGCCGCCGCCGGCACCGGTGTGCGCTGCAGATCGTCCAGTTGCAGCAGCAGATCGGTGCGGTCCTCCCGCGCCACGACACGCCTGTCGCGCCCGGTCAAGGCGCCCTCCAGCGCGCACAGCAGGTTGAGGTTGGCATTGGCGCCGGCACGCTCGACGGCCAGGAAGGCAGCCGCCGAGCCCAGTTCGCGCAGGTCCTGCTCGGAGGTGATGCCCGCTGCGTACGTCAGCCCCCAGTGATCAGCGCCGCCAAGTGGAGATGATTACCGGTCTTGGCGACGGGAGGCCGTTGAGCGACGGTTTCGCGGAACTGCGGCTTTCAGCCAGTGCCGTCGTTCAGCGGGATCTGCCGGGGGCGGGAACAGACTGCCTGCTGCCGGCCGGGTCACGCTGGCCGGCACCCGCTGACGACCCTGAGCGGAACTACGAATCATGCGATTCGCTCCCGCAGAGCTGCCACTCAATGGCCTGAAACCAGATTACCGGAGAGGCGCGGCCTCGGTCCCAAGGCCGCCAAGTGCTACCTGAATTCCAGCGGCGACATCGCCAGCTGCTTGGTGCCTTCGGCTAAGGCGTTCTCGGCTTCAGCTGCCCCGCCCCGCCCAGCTGCACTGCATGCGTTCGTTTGGCAGCGCCTGGCTCAACAGGGCTGCCAACCGATGCCTTGCACGCGTTGCTCAGGTCCAGACTGTGGCGCGGTTGCCGCCAACGTCATCGTGCGCCCGAGCTTCGCCAAGTATCCGCGACAGACGGCGCTGATCGAGACCTACGCCAGGCTCGCGGCGCTGCCGCGCGACACCAACCCGGCCGGCGCCAGCCCGCTGGGGCAGGTCATCGCCGATGCGCAGCTGGCCGCCACGCGCCGGCCCGAGCATGGCGGCGCGCAGATCGCCTTCATGAACCCCGGCGGCATCCGCGCCACGCTGCCGCTGCCGCCCGACGGCCAGCTGCGCTACCAGGACCTGTTCGCGGTGCAGCCTTTCTACAACAACCTGGTCACGAGGAGCCTCAGCGACGCGCAGCTGCTGCAGCTGCTTGAGTCGCAGTGGACGGCGCAGACCCGCCCGCGCATCCTGCATGTGTCGCGCGGCTTCGGCTACACCTGGGACGGCGCGCGCCCCAAGGGCCAGCGCGTGGTGCCCGGCAGCGTGACGCTGGACGGCCGGCCGCTGGACCCGGCGGCCACCTACCGCGTCACCGTCAACAGTTTTTTCGCCGGCGGCGGCGACAACTTCCAGATCCTCAGGCAGGGCCGCGACCTGCGCACCGGCATCATGGACGTCGACGCGCTGGAGCTGTACGTGAAGGGCAACCCCGGCCTCGTGCCGGAGGCACTGGACCGCGTGCAGCGCATCTACTGACGCGCTGGACCGGCCTCAGCGGCGAAGCGCCGGCCCCGCGCGCGGTGTCGCGGCGACCGCCGGCGCCGAAGCGCGCACGACACGGTTGCGGCCGCCGTGCTTGGCCTCGTACAGCGCCCGGTCGGCGGCCCGCAGCAGGGCCTCGAAGCTGTCGCCGTCGGCCGGCGCATGGGCGGCGCCGATCGAGACCGTGACGCCGCCGAGTGCCCCGTTGCCGCCGTGCAGCGGCAGCGTCTGGATGCGCAGGCGCAACTGCTCGGCACGCGCCAGCGCCTGCTCGGGCGTGATGTCGACCAGCACGAGCATGAACTCCTCGCCGCCGAAGCGCGCCGCCACGTCGCTGCCGCGTGTGCACTGCTGCAGCACCGCGGCGATCTGGCGCAGCACCTCGTCGCCGACATCGTGGCCGTGCTGGTCGTTGATGCGCTTGAAGTGGTCGACGTCGACCATCAGCAGGGCCACGCCGGTGCCGCACGCGGCCGCCGCCTGCCGCCGGCCGCGTGCCAGTTCGCGCTGTACGGACTCCTCGAGAAAGCGGCGGTTGTAGAGGTTGGTCAGCGGGTCGCGGATCGACTGCTGGCGCAGCGACTCGCGCAGCCGCAGGTTGCCCAGCGCCAGAGCCACCTGCTCGGTGGCCTGCACGCGTGCGCGCTCGGCCTCGGCTTCGGCCTCGGCGTCGACCAGCGTCGGCAGGTCCAGCACCAGCAGCCCCATCGGCTCGCCATGGGCACTCAGCGGCAGGCAGTGCAGGCCACCGAGCCCGTCGGCCTGACCGGCTTTGAGGTGGGCGCAGACGCCGCTGCCGCCGTCGATCGGCTGGCGAAAGGGCTGGCTGCGGCGCAGGGCCCAGCAGTCCTGCGGTTCGAGCGCTGGGGCGAAACCCGCCCTGCCCCAGTCGAAGGCCAGCCGTAGCTGGTTGTGCGTGGGCAGGTGCAGGTACATCGCCCCGCTGGCAGCCTGCATCAGTCCCGGCAGGCGCTGCCAGAGCACCTCGATGGCCTGCGGCCCATCGTTGCACGACTGCAGCTGGCGCCCGAGCTCCGAGAGCGCGCCCGCCTGATCGTTGCGTGCCGCCATCGCCGCCAGCGCATCGGCCAGCCGGTCGTTGCGTTGCGCCAGCGCCAGGCGCGCCTCGCGGGCGTAGCGCGCCGCCACCTGCAGCCGCCACACCAGCACCGCCAGCAGCAGCAGGTTCAGCCCCACCGACAGGCCGAAGGTGAGGTAATTGATGCGCACGGCGGCGGCGTGGTCGGCACGCAGACCCTGCAGCCGGCGCAACTCGGCCGCCTCGAGTGCGGCGACAGCGACGCGCACCGCGTCGATGCCGGCCTCGGCCGTGCCGTCCGCTGGCTGCGGCTGCGGGCCGGCGGCGCCACCCCCGGTGCGCAGGCGCAGGCTGCCCTCGATCGATCGCAGCGCGGCGTCGACCGCGCGCTCGACCTCGCCCAGCAGCGGCGCGGCGCCAGGCACGCCCTGCAGGCCGAGCGCCAGCGCGGCGCGCAACGGCGCCAGTTCACGCACGGCGTGCTCGTAGCGCTGCAGGTGCAGCGGCTGGCCGGTGAGCAGGAAGCCGCGCCGGCCAAGTTCGGCATCGAGCATGCGCCTCGTCAGCGCCGACAGCTCGACTGCGCTCTCACGCGCCCGCGACAGCGCCTGGTTGGCGTCGACGAGTCGTGCCAGGCCGTGCGAGGTCAGCGCCGCCGCGGCGAGGATGAGTGCGGCGACGAGCACCGTCAGCACGCCCCAGCCGACGGGCGATGTCGCGCGATCGCCGGGCAAGCTTCCGGGCTCGGCTGCAGGCACGGGACCTAGTCCCTCCGTTGTCGTGGTCGTGCCCCGCGCCGGATCGCAGGGTGCGACCGGCGCGGGGCACGACACGCCATTGTGCGCCCGACCCCCTGGCCCCGCCACCGAGTCTTGTCGAACGAGGTATGAGCCTGGAGCCGGGCGCGAGATTCCACTGAGGAATGAGCCGAGCATAGGAGTTTTCAAACCCCCTCGGCAAGGCCCAAGACTGGCCAAGGAACCGGCCAGGGGACCGGCCTGCGGCCTGAGGTGGCCTGAAGTGGCCTGAGGTGCTTGGATTCGGCGCCTTTACCGCCGCATTGTGCTGATGCTCCTGGACCGTTCACAAGCCGCGCAATCGGCCTGCACCCCAGGGTTGACCTTGTTGTTGACAGCGACGTGCCGACGCGACGCGCAGCGCCGCCCCGACTGCAGTGCGGCATTGCATCCTGCGGCAGCCGATAGCGGCGCGTTTCTGACGGCGGATGCGGCTCGATCCGCGCGATGCGGCCACGGCTCGCGCCCCGGTGCCTGAGGCGGCTGCTGCGGCTCCAGCCCCAGGTGCGTGAGGACCTTCGCGATCACCGGCCGCTCCAGGATGGCCGCGACCATCTTCAGCTCGCCTGCAAGCCGCCGGCCACGAACGACTCCTGATGGCCGTTCAGCGACAAGTGTCACTTGCCTCGGCGCGTCGCGTGGCGCCCGTTGGCTCGCTCTGACTTGCTTCAGTGCCGGTAGTCTTCTTCCCGCTGGTGCCGAACCGCGCCTACGACGACGACGACGCCGACGATCTCGAAGAGAACGATGTAGCCCGTACCACCGAATGGAACGATCAATTCGCGCGAGCGACCATTGCCCAGCTCCGCCCGACGGCATGAGTAGGGCGACCAAGACAGCAGGCGCATTCCCTCGCGGATGGCGTCCAGTGCTCGTTGAGGAGGGGTCCAGTCCGGTGTCTCGCTCGCGAGCTCGCGCTCGATGGCGACGCCCTCCATACGCCGCAGGTCCGCCACCGCTTCTTGCAGCAGCGTGACCGTGTATTTCGTCGTCACCGGCCTGCGCGCTGAGCGGCCCGGCGCTTGGCGTTATCGAGGCGCGTCTGCAGTTCGGCCATGACCTCGTTGACCGTGTGCCCGCCGCCTTCATGCTTCCACCGCTCGATCGCTGCCTCGCCACGGGTGACGAACTCGGCCTGCACGCGACGCCAAGCCGCGGCCGCGACGACCGCCTCCTCGATGAATTGGGTCAGCGACTCGCCCTCACGCAAGACAGCCTCGACTTCTGCCCTGACCTCGGGCTCGACGCGAATGGGGGGAAAGGTGGCAGAGCGCATCCTGAAAGTGTATAGCGAACGTGATACGCAAACAATGGCGTCCCCGCGCTCCCCATCACCGCCACCTGAACCGCTACCGAATGGACGTGCCGAGCCGAGGACAGGAGCACCAACGGGCAGCCCGAGAGCCGACCGCCGTCACGGGCAGCACCTGGCCGTCAATGGGAATTGCATAGGTGATCCCGGCTGACCGGTCCCGCTGCACAGCAGCCGCAGCACCGACCCGCTTGATTGACGGCAGTGCGTCGGATTTCCGGCGCTCAGGTTATCCGTCTGACCGATCACGTGACCCGGAACACGCACCCGCGGCGTTGAGCATCCGGATGGAAGCCGGGTTCAGATTGCAGAGGCTCGTCATCGTCGTTCCACGGACCTCAGAAAGGGTGCGTGTCATCGACCGCCGTGAGATCGGCTCTGCAGTGCCAGCAGCTTGTCCGCGAGCGCTTCAAAGCCATCCTCGATGAAGTCGTAGTTCATGTTCGGCTTCGGGTCGGGCGGGCCCTCGGGGCCCCACTCGTCGGGCCGGCGAACGAAGGCGGTGCGAAACCCCGCCTGATGCGCAGCGTTCAGGTCGAAGTTGTGGCAGGCCACCATCAGGATCCGCGCCGGCTCCAGCGCCATCCAGCGCGCCGCCGTGGCGTAGGCCTGTGCATGCGGCTTGTAGACGCCGATCATTTCGCAGGAGATGACCGCGTCCCACACGATGCCGTTGCGGCGCGAGACGTCGACCACCAGGGCGGTGGGGAGCATCGTGAACGAGACCACCGGGAAGAACTTGCGCAGCGTGGCTTGCGCCGCGGCGAAATCCGGCCAGGCGTCGAGCTCGTGCCATGCGCGCCAGATCCTGTGACGCTCCGCTTCCGTGAAGGCCTGCAGCGCGTGCTGCGCAAGCACCTCGTCGAGCGTGCGGCGGTGCACGTCGTCCATGTTGAACGCCGGCTGCGTCTGACCCACGATGCCTTTCATCGCCCGGCGCCGCCAGTCGTTGGCCAGCGCATGCCAGTCCAGGCTGGCGCCGTGCTGTGCGCCTACGCTCGACAGCACAGCGACCAGTCCGCCGTGCCAGTCCAGTACCGTGCCGCCGGTGTCGAAGGCCAGGGCCTCGATGTCCATGGATGTCTCCTTGCGGGGGCTGTGCCCCAAGGACGACTCTACCGGGCCCGCGGTTGTGCCAGCGCACGGTTTGGCGTGAAGGCCGGGCCGCGGGTGATGCGCTCGAAGTAGGAGAGCCAGGCGGCTGAGCCGGGTGGCCACTGTGTGAGGAAATCGCTCTGCCAGCGTTGCGCATCGAAGCGCACGGGCAACAGCGCCACGTAGGCGCCGGCGATGCGCATCTCGTGCAGCACCGGGTGCGGCGACGGCGTGGTGGCCACCCGCGTGTACAGGCCGGCCAGGTCGCCCGTGAAGTTGGGCATGCCGGCGGCGCCGTTGTTGGCCACGCAGGCCTCGGCGCCCGATTCGCGAAAGACGCGGCGCAGGGCCGGCAGGCAGGTGTGCGTGCTGGCGAAGAGGTCCACGTCGGCGGCCGCGAACACAGACTGCAGCCAGGGTTCCTGCCGCAGGTCGGCTAGGGCCTGCACGTCGAAGCGCCAGCCGGCCAGCGACTCGGCGTCGCCATGCACGACGCCGATGCGGCAGCCGCCCACCTGGTAGCGGGCCACCATCGGCAGCTGCGCGATGCGGCCCAGCAGGTCTTCATGGCGCCTGGCAGTGGCCTTGAGCCGGGCATGGATCCGGTTCGAGCGTTCGACGACGCCCGCGTCCACGCTGGCCGGATACGCACAGCCGCAGCCGGCATCGTCCGCCGGTGAGTCGAGTTCGGCCTCGACATTGCCCAGGATGGCATCGTTGGCCAGCACACGCAGGTTGACCTCGGCGAACTCTCGGTCGGCGACGTTGAACCAGTTGAAGTCACCGTTGAAGCACAAGGTGGGCGCCTGCGCACCCGCTTGCGCTTCCATGCGGGCCATCGACTCGATGGCGTTCAACGCCGGAACATTGCCGTACAGGCCGCCGATGACATAGAGCACTTGCACATGGCGCGTCTCGGCGCGGGCGATGGCGCCGGGGCCATAGCGGTAGCGCAGCGGACAGATTCGGCCGCGGGCCCCATCAGCCGGAGCGACGGTCCCGGCGGTCGCGTCCGCGTGGGCAAGGACAGAGTTCACTTCAGCAGGCCTCTCAATTGGCTGGGCGTGTGGGCGTCGACGGCCACGTCGGCCACGACGATGCCCCGGCGAGCGCAATCGCGCGGTCGGCCAGGCGCGGCAGCAACTCCAGGTCGTGCACCACGCACACCAAGGTGGCCTGGCGCTCGGCCGCCACCGCGGCCAGCAGGCCGGCCACCTCGTCGGCGGCATCGGCGTCGAGGCTGGCCGTCGGTTCGTCGGCCAGCAGCAACGGCGCGCCCTGATGCAGTGCGCGCGCGATGGCCACCTTCTGGCGTTCGCTGCCCGACAGCGTGTCGGTGCACCGATTCGTGGCTCCGCCCAGTCCCACGCGCGTCAGGGCCGCCTGAGCCGCGCCCCGCTCCGACGCGGGCCAGCGCCGCAGCCAGGTCCAGGCAGACGGGTGGCGGCCGGCGCCACCGATCAGCACGTTGTCCAGCGCGCTCAGTCGCCCCACCAGGTGCAGGCCCTGGGCCTCGATCACGCGCTTCGCGGCGGCGTTCACACGATCCTCCTGCGCACCGCGCGACTCAGTGCATCGAAGGCCGTGACCATCACGACGATGGCCAGCAGCAGGGTGGCCAGGCGGCCCCACTGGAACAGGCTCATCGCTTCCGACAACAGCAGGCCCAGGCCGCCCGCGCCGACCAGGCCCAGGATGGTGGAGTCCGGGATGTTGAATTCCCACACATACAAGGCCTGCGAGACGAACTGCGGCAGCACCGCCGGCCAGACGCCGAGGAAGAACACCTGCCCCGGCGTGGCGCCCGTGGCCCGCACCGCATCCACCGGCTGCATGTCCAGCGACTCGATGGCCTCGGCCAGCAGCTTGCCCAGCGTGCCGGCCGAGTGGGCCGCCACGGCCAGGATGCCGGCGGTGGCCCCCAGACCGACGATGCCGACGAAGAACAGGCCGAAGACCAGCGTGTGTATGGATCGCAGCGCGTCCAGGATGCCCTTGGCCCCCCATGCGAAGGCCCGCGGCGCATGCAGGTTGCGGGCGGCCAGCAGCCCCAGCGGCAGCGCGATCAGCGCCGCCAGCACCGTGCCCAGCGTGGCGATGCGCAGCGTCGTCCACAGCGCACGGGCGACCCCCTGCAGATAGCGCAGTTCGGTGGCACGTTGGTCTTCGGTGCGCAGCACGCGTCCGTCGGCATCTCGCACCTGCAGTTGCGTGTCGCCGAACCAGACGTGCAGGAAGCTGGGCTCGGACATCTCCGTGAGCGTCTTGCCCAGGTTCTGCCAGGGCTTGCGGCCCAGGCTCAGTTCGTCCTCGGCCGCCAGGGTCCACAGGCTGGCCAGCACCAGCAGCGCGCACGCCGCCAGCAGCGCGGGCAGGGCCGACCAACGACGCGTGGGTCCGCCCCGGCTCACCATCGGCGAAGGCAGCGTTGCGAAGTCGGCCGAAGGCGCGGCGGCCCCGTCGGTGTTCTGCGTGCTCACTGCGTCGCCAGTTTTCCGGTGGCCAGGCCGGCGTCGCGGATGGGGCGGTAGAAGGCGTTGTCCTTGGCGAGGTCGGCGCGCACGGCCACCGCATCGTTGGGCAGGGGGTCGGAGGTCCAGAACACCACGCTGTCGGCGGCCTTGATCAGGCCTTCGGAGATCATGGCGTCGCGGTTGCGGTTGTAGTCGGCGCCGGCATCGATCTCGCCGCGCGTGACCTGCATCTCGATCGCCTGGTGCCTGGTGTGGAGCACCCGGCCCAGGTAGGTGTCGGGGTCGATGCCGTTCTTCTGGAAGTGGTGGTACGGGATCAGGTAGCCCGAGGTGGAACCCTTGTCGCCGAAGGCAAAGGTGCGGCCCTTGAGGTCGGCGATGTTCTTGATGCCCGACTCGGGGTGCGTGACCATGATGGCGAAGTACTCCGGCTTGCCGTCGTACAGGATGGACGCCACCGCCTGCGCGCTGGCCACATGGTTGGCCAGCACGTAGCCCCAGGGGCCCATCAGCGCGATGTCGGTCTCGCCGTTGGCCAGCGACTTGGCCAGGCCTTCCCAGGTGTCCACGGTGTACAGCTTGACGGGGCGGCTCAGTTGGCGCAGGTGCTCGGCCAGCGGGCGGTAGGTGGCGTCGTTCTTCTCCTTGTCGGGCTGGTACAGGCCGACGCCGAAACGCAGCACGTCATCGGCAGCCTGGGCCGGGGCGAACACAGCCAGACCGAGGCTGGCACCGATGGCAAGCGCCAGCAGGCGGGTCAGGGCAGGGCGGCGGGAAGTCGGGAACGTCATACGGGTGGTCCTCGGGGTCGGAACGGTCAGGTTACACGCCCGGTCAGGCGGCGCAAGAAGGCGCCGCGGCAGTGCCGTCGACCAGCGCGCCGCCGCAGCTCGAACCTTGCCCGGCGGTACAGCCGAGACAGTGGTCGGCCACACGGATGGGCTGATCGTCCAACTGGCTGGCGGTGATCTGGCTGAGGTGCAGGCGCAGTCTGCCGGCATCGCGTATGGGCAAGCCGAGTTGCTGGTTGAAATCGCAGTCGTACAGGTACCCCTGCCAATCCACGCTGACCAGGCTGCGGCACATCACCTGGTCGAGATTGGCCTCGCGGTGCGCGCTGCGCAGCAGGCTCATGTAGCTGTTGAACTGGCCCTTGGAAACCAGCATCGAGCCAAATCGCTGAATGGGCATGTTGGCCAGTGTGAACAACTGGTTGAAGACGACGCCGAAGTGTGCTGCCAGGTGCCGCTTGTAGTCGCGCTCCAGCGCCTCCTGGCCCGGCGGCAGGCTGGCGCCTTGTGGGTTGTAGACCAGGTTCAGGGTCAGGCCGCTGCCCGGCCGACCGTAGCCGAGGGCGTTCAGGCGCTGCAGGCCGCGGATGCTGGCGTCGAAGGTGCCCTTGCCGCGCTGGCGGTCGACGTTGTCTTCCAGGTAGCAGGGCATCGAGGCCACCACTTCCACGCCGTGCGCGGCCAGGAATTCCGCCAGGCCGTCCCGGCCGGGCTCTTCCAGGACCGTCAGGTTGCAACGGTCGATCACGCGCACGCCGCGCGAGCGGGCCGCGACCACCAGCGACCGGAAATGGTGGTTGAGTTCGGGCGCGCCGCCGGTCAGGTCGATCGTGCGCACGTCGGGGCTGGCGGCCAGGAAGGCGATGACGGCATCGATGGTGTCGCGCGACATCTCCTCGGTGCGGTTCGGGCCGGCGTTGACGTGGCAGTGCAGGCAGCTCTGGTTGCAGCGATAGCCCAGGTTGATCTGGAGGGTGTCGACGATGCGGCGGCGCAGGGCCGGGAAGTCGGAGCGGACGAGCAGGGGAAGCGTGGCGTGCATGGTGGTTCCGTGGTGGCTCTCCCTGCTAGACGGGCCGGCGGGCGGTTCTCTTACAGCCGGCCAGGCCCGCGTGTAGGAAATCGGTGGCGACGAGCGTCAATGTCCTTCGGCAGGAGGGCGTCGGCGGGCGTGGTCCGCACCTTGTCGTGGCCAGCTACCCAGGGCTTCGACTTAGGATCCTGCCCTGCAACTCCCCAGAAACCCTGCGGGTCAACGCCTGAGAATGCCAAATGACCTGTCCGGATCCTCCGCAACGCCCGGCGACCAGCCCCGCCCGGGCGTTGGCGTGTGGCGCCTGATGTTGACGCCGCGTATCGTGCACTCGGCGCTCAAGGTGTCCCTGGTGGTCGGTACCGTGCTCAACGTCATCAACAACGGCGAGCAGCTCTGGACCCATCACACCGTCAACCTGTGGCAGGCGGCGCTGAACTTCGTGGTGCCGTATTGCGTGTCGAGCTACAGCGCTGCCTGCAACGAGGCCCAGCGGGCGCGAGGAGACTGAATGCAGCGTCCATCGTCCGATCCGCCGGTGCCGGCTTCCGCAACCATGCAAGGCATCGGTGCCCAGGCCCTGCTGTCCCTGCGGGCCGACATGCTGCGCTTTGCGCACCTGCAATTGCGCAACACCGAGACCGCCGAGGACCTGGTGCAGGAGTCGATCGAGGCGGCGCTGCGGAAGTCGTCGTCGTTTGCCGGTCAATCCACCTTGAAAACCTGGGTCTTCGCCATCCTGCGCAACCGCATCATCGACCACCTGCGGCAGGCCGCGCGCACGGTCACGATGTCCAGCCTGGTCAATGACGACGACGACTGGCAGGAAAGCCTGGAGGCGCTCTTCAACGAGCGCGGCGCCTGGCGCGACGGGCCGCGGCCGGTGGCCTGGCCGAACCCGGAGGAATCGATGCAGACGCGACAGTTCTGGGCCGTGTTCGAGACCTGCCTCGACCACCTGCCCGCCAACACCGGCCGGGTCTTCATGATGCGCGAATTCCTGGGCTTCGAGTCCGACGAGATCTGTGCCCAACTGGGCATCACGACGAGCAACTGCCACGTCATCCTGCACCGCGCCCGGTTGAAGCTGAGGGGCTGCATGGACACGGGCTGGGGCCGACCGGAGGGATCGACATGCTGAGCTGCAAGGAAGTGACCGCGGTCTGCTCTGCCGAGATGGAGCGGCCGCTCAAGTTGGGCGAGAAGGTGTCGCTGCGCACGCACCTGATGATGTGCGCCGGGTGCACGAACTATCGCCAGCAGATGAGGGCGCTGCGGCAGGTGATGCGGGCGTATGCCGAGGGCAAAGCGGTGACTGCCGAGCCCGGGTCCGGGGTTGCCGACTGACGGCAGGCATGGGCCTGGCCAGATCAACGACGCGCTGGCCGCGACGCGCCGCCGGGCATCGTGGCTTGCTCAGCGGGGCGCCATGCGCAAGGCGCCGTCGAGCCGGATGACCTCGCCGTTGAGATGCACGTTGGTGGCGATGTGGGCGGCCAGTGCGGCGAATTCCGAGGGTGCGCCCAGCCGTTTGGGGAAGGGGATGCTGGCCGCCAGCGACTGCTGCACCTCGAGCGGCAGCTGCTGCAGCAGCGGCGTGGCAAACAACCCCGGCGCCACGGTGCAGACGCGGATGCCGTGCTGCGCCAGGTCACGCGCCAGCGGCAGCGTCATCGACACGATGCCGCCCTTGCTGGCGGCATAGGCCTCCTGCCCGACCTGGCCGTCGAAGGCGGCCACCGAGGCCGTCATGAGCATGAAGCCGCGTTCGCCGTCGTCCAGCGGCGCCAGCGTGCAGATGCGTGCGGCGGTGAGGCGCACCACGTTGTAGGTGCCGATCAGGTTGACGCGGATGACGCGCTCGAAGTCCTCGAGCGGCGCGGCGCTGCCGTCCTTGCCCACCACGCGCCTGGCGGTGCCGATGCCGGCGATGTTCATCACCAGGCGCGCCGTGCCGTGCCGGCTCTCGGCGGCGTCGAGCGCGGCGGTGAGGCTGGCGGTGTCGGTGATGTCGGCCGTGCAGGCCAGGCCGCCGATCTCGGCCGCGACGCGCTGCGCGTTGGCGGTGTTGATGTCGAGCACGGCGACCTGGGCGCCCTGGCGCGCCAGCTCACGCGCCACGGCTTCACCGAGCCCCGAGCCGCCGCCGGTGACGATGGCGCTGTGTCCCTGGATCTTCATGCGTTCTCCTTCGTGGTGCCTCCCGGCGACGGCTTCGCGCCAAGGTAGGTTTCGATGATGCGCGGATCGCCGGCGAGTTCATCGGCGGGCCCCTCGAGCACCAGGTCGCCGGTCTCCAGCACATAGCCGTGGTCGGCCACCTCCAGCGCGGCGCGGGCGTTCTGCTCCACCAGCAGGATGGTCACGCCGCGGGCCTGCAACTGGCGGATGATGGCAAAGATGTCGCGCACGATCAGCGGCGCCAGGCCCAGGCTGGGTTCGTCCAGCATCAGCAGCTTGGGCTGGCCCATCAGGGCGCGGCCGATGGCCAGCATCTGCCGCTCGCCGCCGCTCAGCGTGCCGGCCCTCTGCAGGCGGCGTTCCTGCAGCCGCGGGAACAGCGTGTACACCTGCTCCAGGCCGTCGCGCCAGCGCGGGGTCCTCATCTTCAGCGGCCGCCAGCCGCCGAGCACCAGGTTGTCTTCCACGCTCATGGTGCCGAACAGCTCGCGCCGTTCGGGCACCAGCGACAGGCCGCGCATCACGCGCTCTTCCAAGGTCAGGTGCCTGATGTCTTCGCCGTCGAAGCGCAGGCCGCCGGTCTTCGGAAAACGTGCCGGCAGCAGGCCCATCAGTGCACCCAGCAGCGTGCTCTTGCCGGCGCCGTTGGGGCCGATGACGGTGATCACGCTGCCGGCCTGAGCCTGGATCGACAGGCCACGCAGCACCTCGGCCTTGCCGTAGCCGGCGTGCAGCTCGGTGACTTGCAGCAGCATGCTCAGTGCTCCGTGCCGAGATAGGCCGCGCGCACCTCGGGGCTGGCCTGCACCTCGGCCGGCGTGCCCTCGATCAGCTTGATGCCGAACTCCATCACCACCACGCGGTCGGCCAGGCCCATCACGAAGTCCATGTCGTGCTCGACCAGCAGCAGGCTCATGCCCTCGGTCTTGAGCTGGCGCAGCACCGCGGCCAGCGCCTGCTTCTCGTGGTGGCGCAGGCCGGCGGCGGGTTCGTCCAGCAGCAGCAGCGCCGGGTCGGTGGCCAGTGCACGCGCGATCTCCATCAGCCGCTGCGGCCCCAGCGGCAGGTTGCCCGCCAGCTCGTGCATGTGTTCGGCCATGCCGATGCGCGCCAGCTGGCGTTCGGCCTCGGCGAAGAGCTGGCGCTCCTCGACGCGGTCGAGGCGCAGCACCGCCTGCAGCACGCCGGCCTTCGTGCGCCCGTAGCCGCCCAGCGCGACGTTTTCCAGCACCGTCATCTCGGGGATCATCTTCACATGCTGGAAGGTGCGCGAAATGCCCAGGCGCGCGATCGCCCGCGAGGGCCGCCCGGTGATGGCCCGCCCGCGCCAGCGCACGGCGCCGCCGCTCGCCGGCAGCATGCCGGTGATGAGGTGGAAGGTGGTGGTCTTGCCGGCGCCGTTCGGGCCGATGAGCGCGACGATGTCGCCGCTGTGCAGGTCGAAGCTGATGTCGTTGACCGCCACCAGGCCGCCGAACTGCTTGCGCACGGCGTCGACCTCGAGCAGCCGCTCGCCGCGCGCCGGCTTGGCGCGCTGCGGCAGCGGCGCGGTGCCGCCCCAGTCCTTGACGCGCGGCGGCGCCGGGCACCAGCGGCCGACGAAGCTCCACAGGCCGTCGGGCGCGTACTTCAGCACCACCACCAGCACGATGCCGAAGACGACGGTCTCGAAGTTGCCGCTGGTGCCGATCAGCCGCGGCAGCAGCACCTGCAGTTGGTCCTCGACCAGGCGCACGACGGCCGAGCCGAGGAAGGCGCCCCAGACCTGGCCGACGCCGCCCAGCACGGCCATGAACAGGTACTCGATGCCCTTGTTGATGCCGAAGGGCGACGGACTCACGCTGCGCTGGAAATGGGCGAACAACCAGCCCGAGACCGCGGCCAGGCAGGCGGCAATGACAAAGGCAGTCAGCTTGTAGCGGAAGGTCGAGATGCCCATCGCCTCGGCCATGGCGGAGCCGTTCTTCAGTGCCCGGATCGCGCGGCCGGGTCGCGAGTCGAGCAGTCGCAGCGCGGCCAGCGCCGCCAGCAGCGCAATCGCCCACACCAGCGGGTGCAGGCCGCGCCCGGTGCCCAGGTCGACGCCGAACAGCACCAGCGACGGGATGCCCAGGATGCCGTCGTACTTGCCCAGCCACTCCATGTTGGCCATCGTGTAGTTCAGCGCCAGGCCCCAGGCGATGGTGGCCAGCGGCAGGTAGTGGCCCGACATGCGCAACGTCAGCGCACCCAGAAGCACGGCGCCGGCCACCGCCAGCACCACGCCGGCCAGCAGCGTCAGCCACGGTGACACGCTGGAGGTCGTCGCCAGGTAGGCCGCTGTGTACGCGCCGACGCCGACGAAGGCGGCCTGGCCGAACGACGTGAGTCCGGCGACACCGGTCAGCAGCACCAGTCCGAGGGCGACGATGGCATACAGGCCGATGTAGATGCTCTGCGTGATCCAGAAGTCGGGCACCGGCAGCGCCGGCAACAGCAGCATCACCGCCGCGAAGGCGGGAAAGGCATACCTCATGTCAGTTGTTCCAACGCGCTTTGCACGACCCGCGGCGCATGAATCGTTCGCGCCGGCCGCGAGTTCGCTTGCTGCCCGTTGCGGACGTTCAGCGTCTGCTGTCGCGTGTCGAGCGAGGTGGCGGCAAAGGGGTGTCCGGGCGGGGCGCAGCGTGCGACTGAGGCGGTCGTCGCTGCGCGCCGACTGCCCTGCGCTGCTCGGGCCCATGGCCCGGCGCATAACTCGCTGCGCTCACTTCGTTCGCTACGCTCAGACAGGATGCGCCAAGTCAGTCTACGAAGCGCGCTGCGCGCGCGGGCCATGGACCCTGCGCTGCTCGGCGCCTCACACGCACGCAGCGCCCCGCCCGGACACCCCTTTGCGGCATGCAGTGGTTGTTCTGGGCGAGCGCCGCCACCGGTGGTTGAGCGGCAGGCGGTGCCCGGCGGGGGCGCTGTGTGTGGCGCCGAGCAGCGCAGTCTTGAGGGGGGCGCGCGCAGCGCGCTTCGTGAACT
>JAUXVE010000033.1 GCA_030680415.1 Rubrivivax sp. | reverse complement strand
CGGCGGGGCCGCGGTGGCCGCGGTGGCCGCGGGCGCAGGGGCCGGTGGGGCGGCGGGCGGCCGCGGCAGCATCGCGTTCAGCGGCAGCCCCAGCAGCAGGTGCAGCCCGGCCCACACGAAGCAGGCGCCGCGCCAGCCGATCTGCACCTCCATCCACGCCGACAGCGGCCAGCCCACGGTGCTGGCAAAACCGGCCAGCAGCGTGATGCCGGTGATGGCGTTGCGCGAGTCGGCGCCATACAGCCGCACCAATGCCGAGAAGGCGGCTTCGTATAGCCCGGCGCCCATGGCCAGGCCCAGCAGCAGCCAGGCCACGATCAACGTCGCCGGCCCCTGCGCGCTGCCCAGGGTGGCCAGGCCGAGCGCAAACAGCAGGTTGGTGCCCAGCAGCACGGGCCGGCCGCCGTGATGGTCGATCAGCCGCCCGGCCAGCGGGCCGACGAGGGCCGAAACGATGAGCGCCATCGAGAACGCCGCGAAGACCGTGGGCGTGGCGACGCCGAGGTCGCGCGCCATCGGCGCCGCCAGCATCGCCGGCAGGTAGTACGACGAGGCCCAGGCCAGCGTCTGCGCCGTGCCCAGGGCGAGCACGGTGCGCGTTCGGCCGGCGCTCGCGCTCACGGTTGCCCGCCCCGCCGGGCCGGGATGTCGCGGCCGGTGTCGCTGCGGCTGGTTGGCAGGGCGGGTGTCATCGATGCGGTCCTTCTGCGCGCAAGGCGGCGGCGTGCGGGGCCGCCAGTGTCGCACTGCGCATCGAGGGCCTGCGGCGCGGGGTCGCGATCCGGGCCTACCATTCAGGGCGCGCGGTGCAGGAAACGACGGACCGGCCGCGCAAACACGACCGGCACCGGGGCACGCCGGTCGCTTTCGAAGACGCCGGCAACGGCGACCCACTGCGTCAGGAGACACGACACATGCAAGACCACACCCCCGAACAGATCGACACCGCGGTCAGCACCGCCGCGGCAGCGGCCGACAACTGGGCGCGCTCGGGCGCCGAGACGCGCGCCGCGCTGCTGCGCGGGCTGGCCGATGGGCTGCAGGCCGAACGCGAAACGCTGGTGCCGCTGGCCGACGCCGAAACCGCGCTCGGCACAGCCCGGCTGAACGGCGAGCTCGACCGCACGACCTTCCAGCTGCGCGGCTTTGCCGACCAGGTGCTGGCCGGCGCACCGTTCACGATGACCGACGACGCCGCAGTGGCCGGCCCGCCACCCGCCGGCCGGCCGCGGCTGACGCGCGTGCGCGTCGCCGTGGGCCCGGTGGCGATGTTCGCGGCGAGCAACTTCCCGTTCGCGTTTTCGGTGCTCGGTGGCGACACCGCATCGGCGCTCGCCGCCGGCTGCCCGGTGGTGGTGAAGGCGCACCCGGGGCACCCGGAACTGTCGCGCGCGGTGGCTGCGCTGGCGCAGCGCGTGGTGGCGGCGCAGGGCCTGCCGGCGGGCCTGTTCGGCATGGTCGAAGGCGCGTCGGTGGCGGTGGGCGTGCAGCTGGTGCGCCATCCGCTCGTCGCCGCGGTGGCCTTCACCGGCAGCTACCGCGGCGGCGCGGCGCTGCAACGCGAAGCCAACGAGCGGCCGCGGCCGATCCCGTTCTATGGCGAGCTGGGCTCCATCAACCCGGTGGTGGCACTGCCGGCGGCGTTGGCCGCCAACGGCGCAGCGCTGGCGGCCACGCTCGCCGGCTCGATCACCCTCGGCTGCGGCCAGTTCTGCACCAGCCCGGGTGTGCTCATCGTGCACGACGACGACGCCTCCAAGGCCTTCGTGCAGCAGCTTGCCGAAGCGCTCGGTGCCGCGACGCCGCACGCCATGCTGCATGCCGGCATCCGGGCCGGTTTCGACGCCGGCGTGGCGCGGCTGCAGCAGCACGCCGGGGTGCAGGCGCTGGCGGCACCGGAGCACGGCCCCACCGCGCCGCGGGCGCGCCTGTTTGCCACCGACGCCGCGACCTTCGTCGAGAGCGAGGCACTGCACGAGGAGGTCTTCGGCCCGAGCTGCCTGGTCGTCACCGTGCGCTCGCTGGACGACACCCTGGACGTGCTGCGCGCCGTGCAGGGCAGCCTGACCGTCACGCTGTGGGGCGCCGACGCCGACACCGCCGACAACCGCCGCCTGGTGCGCGCCGCCGAGGGCATCGCCGGCCGCGTGCTCTTCGCCGGCGTGCCCACCGGCGTGGCCGTGACCGCGGCGCAGCAGCACGGCGGGCCGTGGCCGGCGTCGACGCAGCCCTTCACCACCAGCGTCGGCTACGCCGCGATGGACCGCTTCCTGCGCCCGGTGGCGCTGCAGGACGCACCCGACTGGCTGGTGGCCGCGAGGGGCCAGGCATGACGATCGCAAAGACCGCCGCCGAACTGCGCAGCGCACGCTGGTTCGCGCCCGACGACCTGCGCTCCTTCGGCCACCGCTCGCGCTTCATGCAGATGGGCTACAGCGCGGCCGACTGGGCCGGCAAGCCGGTGATCGCCATCGTCAACACCTGGAGCGACGTGAATCAGTGTCACTCCCACTTCAAGCAGCGCGTCGAAGACGTCAAGCGCGGCGTGCTGCAGGCGGGTGGTTTTCCGCTCGAGCTGCCGGCGATCAGCCTGAGCGAGCCCATCGTCAAGCCGACGACCATGCTCTACCGCAACTTCCTGGCCATGGAAACCGAGGAGCTGCTGCGCTGCCACCCGGTGGACGGTGCGGTGCTGATGGGCGGCTGCGACAAGACCACCCCGGGCTTGCTGATGGGCGCCTTCAGCGCCGGCCTGCCCTGCATCTATCTGCCCGCCGGGCCCATGCTGCGCGGCAACTGGAAGGGCCGTGTCCTCGGCTCGGGATCGGACGCCTGGAAGTACTGGGACGAACGCCGCGCCGGCAAGTTGTCCGAAGCCGAATGGCAGGACGTCGAGGCCGGCATCGCACGCAGCCACGGCACCTGCATGACGATGGGCACCGCGGCCACGATGATGGGCATCGCCGAGGCCATCGGCATGACGCTGCCCGGCGCCAGCGCGATTCCGGCGCCCGACGCCAACCACATCCGCATGAGCGCCGAATGCGGCCGCCGCGCGGTGCAGATGGTGTGGGACGACCTCACGCCGGCCAGGCTGCTGACGCGCGCGAGCTTCCTCAACGGCATCAAAGTGGCGATGGCCATGGGCTGCAGCACCAACGCCATCATCCACCTGGTGGCGATGTCACGCCGTGCCGGCTGCGCCGTGACGCTGGACGACTTCGACGCCGCCAGCCGGCAGGTGCCGGTGCTGGCCAACATCCGGCCCAGCGGCGAGCGCTACCTGATGGAAGACTTCTATTACGCCGGCGGCCTGCCGGGGCTGATGAAGCGCATCGAGGCCCATCTGGCACTGGACGCGGCCACCGTCAACGGCCACACGCTGGGCGAGAACATCGCCGGCGCCGAGGTCCACGACGACGACGTCATCCGCCCGCTGGCCAACCCGATCTACGCCGAGGGCGCGCTGGCCGTGCTGCGCGGCAACCTGGCACCGGGCGGCGTCGTCATCAAGCCCAGCGCCTGCGCGCCGCACCTGCTGCAGCACAGCGGCCGCGCGCTGGTCTTCGACGACTACCCGGCGCTGAAGAAGGCCGTCGACGACCCCGCACTGGACGTGTCCGCCGACGACATCCTGGTGCTGCGCAACGCCGGCCCGCTGGGCGGCCCCGGCATGCCCGAGTGGGGCATGCTGCCGATCCCGACCAAGCTGGTGCAGGCCGGCGTCAAGGACATGCTGCGACTGAGCGACGCGCGCATGAGCGGCACCAGCTACGGTGCCTGCATGCTGCACTGCGCGCCCGAGGCCTACATCGGCGGCCCGCTCGCCCTGGTGCGAACCGGCGACCGGATCAGCGTCGACGTGCCGGCGCGGCGCATCCACCTGGAAGTGAGCGACGACGAGCTTGGCCGGCGCCGCGCCGCGTGGACACCGCCGCCGCCGCGCTACGAGCGCGGCTACGGCTGGGCCTTCAGCCGCCACATCCTGCAGGCCGACGAAGGCTGCGACTTCGACTTCCTCGAAACCAGCTTCGGCGCCCCGGTGCCCGAGCCCGCCATCTACTGAAGGCCCGCATGAACCCGAGCACCCGAGACAAGCTGATGGGCGTGAGCACGGCCACGCTGTGCACCGCGCTCTTCAAGCGCGGCCTGCACCACCAGTTCATCCAGGACGTGCGGCCGCTCAACCCCGGCCTGCCGAACATGGTGGGCCCGGCCTACACGCTGCGCTATATGCCGGCGCGCGAGGACCTCAACCCGATCACGGTGTTCCAGGACCGCGCGCACCCGCAGCGCAAGGCGGTGGAGGAATGCCCGCCCGGCGCGGTGCTGGTGATCGACAGCCGCAAGGACGCGCGCGCCGCCTCGGCCGGCGGCATCCTGCTCAGCCGGCTGATGAAGCGCGGCGTGGCCGGCGTCGTCACCGACGGCGGCTTGCGCGACAGCCCCGAGATCGCGCGCCTGGCGATGCCCGCCTACCACCAGCGCCCGAGTGCCCCCACCAACCTGACGCTGCACATGGCGATCGCCATCGACGAGCCCATCGGCTGCGGCGACGCACCGGTGTTTCCCGGCGACGTCGTCGTCGGCGACGCCGAAGGCGTGGTCGTGATCCCGGCCCACCTCGCCGACGAGGTCGCCGACGAGGCGCTGGAGATGACCGTGTTCGAGGACTTCGTGCTGGCCAAGGTGCTGGAGGGGCGTTCGATCCTGGGCCTGTACCCGCCGACCGACGAACGCAGCCGCATCGACTTCGCGGCCTGGCGGCAGGCGCAAGGGCGCTGACGTTCGGGCTGCCCCGGCGCGCGCCGGGTTGCAGTCGATCAAGAAGAGGTGGGCTGGTCGCTTGCGGCCATCGCCCGTTGGGCTGCGCCATGCGGGCGACGGCTTCAGACTGCAAGCTGTCACTCAGGTTTGGCGATTGAACGACGGCCGCTGCCGATACCTGACATTGGGCTTCACGGAATGCGGCTGTCCGCAGTGCTCTGGAACCGGACCCTCATCGGCGGCCGGAGTGAGGAGATTGCGACGGCAGGCGGTGACGGCAGCCGGTGACTGCTCCCGTCGCTCGCGGACTGCGGGTCCCAACCCTCACCAGACGTTCGTTGGACTGAATTGGTCGACACAGAGCAGCCTTTCGACCGGCACGCCACACAAACAGCCGAGCGGTAGGAAGACGACACAGCGGTAATGTTGCGGCCAGCCTGCTGCCTTACTCCATGCGAGTGGGGTGGCTGACGCTCACCGGATCCACCTGCGCGAGTGACAACCTGGTGCGAGTTTGCTCCGACGGACGCGATGTAGGTCAGTGCTTACAGCGGTGCCTCCGGCGCGCCGACAGACGCGCCCCGGCAGGCATCGAATACTGGTGACCCTCTCATCCAGCAGCGAAACACACCATGACGCAACAGCAACCGGCCCACATCGAACCGTCCAGGCATTCGACCAAGGAGGTCGATGAAAAGCTGCGCCAAGTCGAGCGCAACATCGACAGCCGCGACGGCGCCGGATCGCCTGCCATCAAGCCCAACAAGGATCTGGACGGTGACGGCAAGCCGGTCATCGACGGCCCGAACAAGCATCCGATCTGAGCGAACATGCGCCGCCGCGATTAGTCCGGTGCGTACCAGCCGCCGCCAAGGCTGAACAACTGCGAGTCGCAGATTCGAGCGCCTGAACCAGGCGCTCAGGAGCGCCCGTAAATGGCCGGGAGGTTCAGTTCGCAGCAGCGCCATGTAGCGGCCTGTCGGCGCGAGAGCCTGGACCTGCCAAGGTCACCTTCCTGCGGCAACACCGACTTCACACTGGCGGCCAGTTGCCGACGGTCGTGACAGGCCGGTTCCTGGCATCCCGCCTCGTCGATGTCGAAGTGGAAGCAACCGCAGATCGGCCACAAGACCGAGAGGCCCGGCCACTTATTCGGTGCACCAGCGCCACGAAACTGCACGTTTGAACGACTCGTGGGCATGGAGCGCGGTTATCGGCGATCGCCGTCAGTGATAGTCCTCTTCACGCTGGTGGCGCACCGCCAGCACGACAACTTTCGACGCACTGACGATCTCGTACAACGAGACATATCCTGTGCCTCCGAACGGGATGATCAATTCGCGCTGTGCTGGGTTCTGCGCCGCTTTGCGTAAGCTGAAGGGCGTGATTGCCAGGCGGTGCTGCGCCGTCGTCCCGATAGCCTCGATCGCTGCCTGGGCGCGATCGAGGTCTTCGGTTGTGTCGGCTTGGTCGAGCAAGAAGTCAAAGAGACGTTCCAGGTCAGCTTCGGCCGTCGGAGACAGCTCAACGACAAAACTCATCGGCCGAGCTTCTTGCGCCTGGCGTCAAGCTTGGATTGGAGTCTTTCCAGTACGGTCTCAACGGGCACCGAAACGCCCGTCTGGTGGTACGCCTCGGCCGCTGCTTGTGCACGAGCATGGAATGAGGTCTGGACGCGCCGGAAAGCGATGGCGTTTCGCACAGTAGCCTCGACGAAATCGGTCAGGGTTTCGCCCTGCCTGAGTACGGACTCGAGCTCTGCGCGCAACTCTGGCTCGACGCGGATTTGGGGTATCACGGCAGACTTCATCAGAGAAGTGTATTGCGTTTGAGTTACGCTCGCAACGACCCTCTCTGGTGTGCCCATTTCCACATGACGGCAGAGGTCGCTTGTCGGCCAGTTGCCGCCGGTGGCGACCGGCTCCCCGGCATCCTGAATGGCCGACGACTGGTGCCCACGATTGGCAGCAAACTGCTTCGTACTTTCTGGATCGGGCTCGCCGCATTCCTGCGCATCGCATGACACGGTTTACGCAGGCAACCGCCCGCCCTGCGCAAGTTCAGCCTGCTCCTTCATGAAATGGCACACTCCCATGCCCGCCCCATACATCGCGGTTTTGATCCCTGACGCGGCCTCGGATGTCGCCGTCGATGCCTGGCCGAACCAGCGCGACGGCCATCTCGCTGCGGAGATCGCATCGGTAGCGTTGGGAGTGGCACCTGAACTGCCTTCGCCGCGCCGGGTCAGCTCTCCCGGCCAGTTTCAGCGAGCGCAACATCCAATCGGCCTCCGACCTGACGCTGTCGGCCAGCCACCGGAAGGGCACGCCGACGAGGCCGAAAACCGGCAGCGTCACGATGCCGGCCGGCCCTGCAGGTGCGCAATCATCCGTGCATTGACCTCACCGGCCTTCTCCATCATCACCATGTGACCGGCGCCTGAGACTACGTGCAGCGTGGCTCCAGCTGGCGCATTCGCGGCGTGGATCGCCGGGACGATGCGATCTTCACTTCCCCACAACAACGTCATCGGAATCCCGCTGCTTGCGAGCTGTGGCACCGGCAACTCAGCCTGCCGGCCGCCGCGGAACAGCGCTGTGCCGAGCTGCGTCAGCGCCTGCGGCACGCCATCGAGCCGCTTATACTTGAGCAGGTCGTCGAGCATCTTGCGGCTTACCAGAGCGGGGTCGGCGAACAATTCCTCGATGACGGGTTTGAGCTCGCGTCGCGTCGCCGCGGTGACGAACCCCTCCGTGTAGGCGGTATTGATCTCGTCACCCAGGCCGGCAGTGGCGATCAGCACCAGAGAGGCAACGCGCCGAGGTGCAGCCAGCGCCACTTGCGCAGCGATGGCGCCACCCATCGAATGGCCAACGATGTGCACACGCTCGACTCCGATGTGGTCGAGAAAGTGCAACACGAAGCCGGCCAGATCGGCCAATGTCGAACTGCCAGGAAGTCGCGCATCGGACTGCCCGTGCCCCGGCAGGTCGAGCGCAATCACCGGTGCCACTGCAGCCACTGCGTCGAGGTTGAACAGCCAGTTGTCGAGGTCGCCGCCGAAGCCGTGCAGGAAAAGCACCGGCGTCCTGGCCGGTGCCTCGTGGCCGCGCCGCGCATAGCGCACGCGGATGCCATCGACCTCGGCCCAAAGATAGGCAGGCCCGGCCTCCGCCTCGTCGCCCTCGCTCGCCGCCGGTACAACATAGGCCGCGACATAGGCGTCGATCTCGGCATCGCTGACCTCGGGCGGCGCCATCACGCCGAGCAGCGCCTTGACAGGCAGCACCTCGCCCGCCGCGGCCACCTTGCGCCGCAGCAAGCCTGGGTCGGGTGCCTCGACCACGTTCGAGATCTTGTCGGTCTCGACCTCCAGGATCGGAAGGCCGACCGTGATCGCCGTGCCCTCCTCGACCAGCCATGACACCACCGTGCCCTCGGCCATCGACAAGCCCCACTTGGGCATCACGACGGGCGTGATCGTAGCCGTTGCCATCAGTGCTTGCCCCCGGCGGCCGAGCGCTTGACGGCGGCCACGATCTGCGCGGAGCTCGGGATGTACAAGTCCTCCAGCGCCGGCGAGAACGGCACCGGGCAATGGGGAGGCGTGACCATCTGGATCGGACCGCGCAGCGCGCGGAATGCGGCCTGTGCCACTTGTGCCGAGACATCGGCGGCGATGCTGCAGCGCGGGCTGGCCTCGTCGACGCAGACCAGGTGCCCGGTCTTCTCGACGCTCTCGATCACGGTGTCGATGTCGAGCGGGCTCAGCGTGCGCAGGTCGATGATCTCGGCCTCGATGCCTTCCTTCGCCAGCGCGACAGCAGCCTCGATCGCGCGGTGCACCATCAGGCCGTAGGCGACGATGGTCACCGACTTTCCCTCACGCACGATGCTGGCCTCGCCGAACGGGATCGCATACAGCCCTTCGGGCACGTCGCCCTCGAATGCGTAGAGGTTCTTGTGCTCGCAGAAGATCACCGGATCGTTGTCGCGGATGCTCTGAATGAGCAGGCCCTTGGTGTCATAAGGCGTGCTCGGGCACACTACCTTCAACCCCGGAATATGAGTGAACAGCGGCGTCAGCATCTGGCTGTGCTGCGCGGCGGCGCGAAAGCCCGCGCCGACCATCGTGCGGATGACGACAGGCGTCTCGGCCTTGCCGCCGAACATGTACCTGAACTTGGCGGCCTGGTTGTAGATCTGGTCGAAGCACACGCCCATGAAATCGATGAACATCAACTCGGCCACCGGGCGCAGGCCGCAGGCCGCCGCGCCAATCGCCGCGCCGACGTAGGCGCTCTCGCTCAGGGGGGTGTCGAGCAGCCGGTCGCCGTGCTTGGCGTACAGCCCCTTTGTGACGCCGAGCACCCCGCCCCAGGCATCCATCTCGCCGCTGCCGCCAGCGCCGCCAACGATGTCCTCGCCCATCATGATCACCGAGGGGTCGCGCGTCATCTCCTGGTCCAGCGCTTCATTGATCGCCTGCTTCATGCTGATCTTGCGTGCCATGTCATGGTCTCCTTGTTTCAGTACGACACGTAGACGTCGGTGGTCAGGTCGGCCGCGGTCGGCAGCGGAGCTGCCTTGGCCTCGGTGACGGCGCGCTCGATCAGGCCGAGCACCTCGCGGTCGATGGCCGCCAACTCACCCGCTGCAATCACGCCCGCCCCGGTAACGGCGGCCGCGAATTTGCGCAGGCAGTCCTGGTTGGCGCGGATGTCTTCGAGCTCACCTGAACCACGGTAGGTCTGCGCGTCACCCTCGAAGTGGCCGAAGAATCGCACCATCTTGCATTCCAGCAGCGCCGGGCCGCCGCCCGTACGCGCGCGCCGAATGATCTCGCCGGCGGCCTCGTGCACCGCGAAGAAATCGGTGCCGTCCACGGTGACGCCGGGGAGGCCAAAGCCGGCCGCGCGGTCGACATACGAGTCGACCGCAACGCCATAGTCGCGCGAAGTGGATTCGGCGTACCCGTTGTTCTCGACGACGAAGATCACCGGCAGGTTCCACACCGCTGCCAGGTTCAGGCTTTCGAGGAAGGTGCCCTGGTTGCTGGCGCCGTCGCCGACGAAGCTGATCGCGACCTCACCCTTCTTGCGGTACTTCGCGGCCAGGCCCGCGCCGCAAGCGAGCGGCGCGCCCGCGCCGAGGATGCCGTTGGCGCCCATCATGCCCTTGGACACGTCGGCGATGTGCATCGAGCCGCCCTTGCCCTCGCAGGAGCCGCCCTTCTTGCCGTAGATCTCTTTCATCATTGCCATTGGGTCGACGCCCTTGGCGATGCAGTGGCCGTGGCCGCGGTGGGTACTCGCGATGCGGTCGCCGTCACCGAGCTGTCCGATGATGCCGACACCGGCGGCTTCCTCGCCGGCGTACAGGTGCACGAAACCGGGGATGTCGCCGCGACTGAAGTCGACGTGCAGGCGCTCCTCGAATTCGCGGATCGTGCGCATCTTGCGGTAGACCTCGAGCAGTTCGGGCTTGCCGAGCGGGAACGGATTGCCAGCCATGGGGTGTGTCTCCTGTGGTATTGCGTCAGCGGGTTGAAGAAAGGCGGAGCAAGCCATCGGATGCAGCGATCTGCATGCAACGGGCCACGTCCACCGTGCGGAAAGTGTTCTCGCGCAGCGTGATCTGCACCCGGTCGTCAGAGTCGAAGCCGAGCTCGCGCTCGCCGTCGAGCGCCACCACGCCGCCTTGCTGGGCCACCATGAAGGGTTGATCGGCCGGCATGGCTCGCCAGGATGCGATCGGCACCGCGCGCACCATGCCCGGGGCGATCGGCGCCAGCAGCCGCAGGGTGGCCGGATGCTGCGGGTCGGCCAGCTGCACGGCCAGGCCGCCCGCGTCGCGCCGGCCTACCGGATGCAGCAGGCCCCCGATGGCGGACAGGCCGATGGCCTGCGGGTCGGCGAAGGTCAGGTAGACAGCGCTCAAAGCCTCGGGCTTCCACAGCGCCCGCGCGCCGATGTAGCGGTCGGTCGAGATCACCGCGTCGACGAGCGCGATGTCGCGCTGCGCCCCGTCATTGATGCTGACCTCGAGCAGCTTGTTCGGCGCCAGAGCCTGCGCGGCGCTCAGCCGCCCGCTCGCGTAAAGCGCCACTGCCATGCCAGTAATGGTCGACTCGCGCATCTCCGGGAAGGCGTTGTTGGTGCCGGTGGAAATGCCTGCGATCGGAATGTCGCGGCACTCGCGCACCACCGCGCGATGGGTACCGTCGCCACCCAGAACGACGATGGCCGCGACACCGGCTGCCCGCAGCAGGCGTGCGGCTTCCAGTGTGTCGTCGACCGTCGAGGTGGGCTCCATGTCGAGGAACTCGACCACGGGCCACTGCTGGTGTTGGCTGTGCCCGCGCGCAAGGTGGCGCATGAGTAGCGCGCGGATGCCGCCGTTGTCTGGCATCACCAGCACGCGCTCGACACCCAAGCTGTGCGCAGCCGTCAGCACGCGCAGCACGATGTTGACGCGGTCGGCGATCTGCAGGTTGCTGGCGTTGGCGATGATGCGGCGGATGTCGCGCGCCGAGACCGGGTTGGCGATGAGGCCGATGGTGCTCATTCCGGCACAGTTGCATAGGCTGTGCCGGCCATGCCGCAGTTGGGCTGCTTGCAGGGTTTGCGCTCAGGTCGAAGCCGCGTTGTCAGGTCGCGCCATGTCGCGTCTTGCGACAGATGAAGCGCGACACCTGTCGCAGCGGTTGCCCCCGGGAGCGACACCTGCCGAGACGCCGCGGTCGGGCGCGCCGTCGCGCCCGGCCGGCGGCCGCCCTTGGCCTCGACCTGGCACACCATCTGCAAGCGCTCACGTCCCGCGAAGCCACAACCGGAGACCATGACATGGATGCAAGCGCTGAGCGCAAGCTCTGGATGTACGAGAAGATGATCGAGATCCGCGAATACGAGGAGACCATGGCAGGTGTCTACCTCGAGGGCAAGCTGCCCCCCGCGATCCAGAAGGGCCTGGCGTTCGACATCGGCGGCGGCCCGGTACCGGGCGAGATGCACCTGGCTGCCGGGCAGGAGCCTGTCGCCGTCGGCGTGTGCGCGCACCTGCGCACCGAGGATTCGGTGGTCGGCACACACCGCCCGCACCACTTCGCGATCGCGAAAGGCGTGCCGCTCAAGCCGATGACTGCCGAGATGTTCGGCAAGGACACCGGCCTGGGTCGCGGCAAGGGCGGTCACATGCACCTGTTCGATCCGGCGCACAGGTTCAGCTGCAGCGGCATCATCGGCGCCAGCCTGCCGCCGGCGTGTGGCGCGGCGCTGGCGGCCAAGAAACGCGGCAAGGACTGGGTGGCGGTGGCCTTCTTCGGCGAAGGCGCCAGCAACCAGGGCGCGTTCCACGAGTCGCTCAACCTGGCGTCGCTGTGGCGCCTGCCGGTACTGTTCGTCTGCGAGGACAACAAGTACGCGATTTCGGTCGAGAAGTCCGAATCCACCGCCGTGGCCTGGAACGCCGATCGCGCCTCGGCATACGGCATGCCGGGCGTGCTGGTCGGGCAGAACGACGCGCTCGAGGTGTATGAGGCCGCCGGCGTGGCAATCGCGCGAGCGCGCCGCGGCGAAGGCCCGACCCTGCTCGAGGTGCGGACAGATCGCTACCTCGGCCACTTCCAGGGTGACCCGGAGATCTACCGCCCCGCGGGAGAGGTCGCGGAGTTGCGCAAGAACGACCCGATTCCCCGCCTTGGCGCGCACCTGCGCAAGCTCGGGCTGCTCGACGACGCGGCCGACACCGCGCTGCGTGCCCGCGTTGGTGCCCGCATCACCGAAGCCTACGAATACGGCCGTACGAGTCCCTATCCGAAGCCCGAAGACGCGCTGCTGCACGTCTTCCACTGAAAGCGGAGCCACCCCATGAGCAACACACGCAAGCTGACGATGGCCGCGGCGATCTCGGAGGCTATCGGACAGGAGATGGAGCGCGACAAGGACGTCTTCGTGCTGGGCGAGGACGTGGCCAAGTACGGCGGCATCTTCGGTGCCACTGGCGGCCTGCTTGCCAAGTACGGCAAGGAACGCGTCATGGACACGCCGATCTCGGAAACGGCGTTCATCGGCACGGCGATCGGCGCCGCGGCAGAGGGCATGCGGCCGATCGTCGAACTGATGTTCGTGGACTTCTTCGGCGTCTGCATGGACATGATCTACAACCACCTCGCGAAGAACACCTACATGTCCGGCGGCAGCGTCCAGCTCCCGGTCGTACTGATGACGGCCATCGGCGGCGGCTACAACGACGCTGCCCAGCATTCGCAGTGCCTGTACTCCACGTTTGCCCACATGCCGGGGCTCAAGGTGGTCGTGCCTTCCAACGCCTACGATGCCAAGGGCCTGATGACGCAGGCGATCCGCGACAACAACCCGGTGATCTTCATGTTCCACAAGGGCATCATGGGCCTGCCCTGGATGGCCTTCTTCGAAGGCGCCACGAACGAGGTGCCGGAGGCGGCGTACACGATCCCGTTTGGCCAGGCCAAGGTCGTTCGCGAAGGCAAGGACGTGACCATCGTCACGCTGAGCCAGATGGTGCAGAAGGCCTTGCTCGCAGCGCAGCAGCTGAGCGACGCAGGCATCCAGGCCGAGGTGCTGGACCTGCGCACGATCGTGCCGCTGGACCGCGCCGCGGTGCTGGCGTCGGTGCGCAAGACCGGCCGCCTGCTGGTGGCCGACGAGGATTACCTCAGCTTCGGGTTGTCCGGCGAGATCGCCGCGCTGGTGGCCGAGAACCTGGACAGCGTGGTGCTCAAGGCGCCTGTCAGGCGGCTCGCCGTGCCCGACGTGCCGATTCCCTACAGTCGGCCGCTCGAGCGCTTCGTGATCCCGCAGGTCGACGCCATTGTCGGCGCCACACAGAGCCTGATGGGTGCGCGTCAACTGGCAGGCGCCGCCACATGACGGACGTCGTGCTGCCCAGTGCGGCCTGGAAGGACGTCGAGCCCGGCACGGAGGCGCTGGTCGACAAGTGGCTGGTGCATCAAGGCGACCGCGTCAAGGCTGGCCAGACGATGGCCGTGGTCGTGCTGGTCAAGACGAGCTTCGACATCGTCGCGCCGATCGACGCCGTGGTCGAGCAGATCCTTGTACCGCAGGAGGCAACCTTCAGGCCTGGCCAGCCGCTGGCGCGTCTGAAGGACGACGCTTGAGCACGCCGGGCCGCCCCAAGTGCGATTGCTCGCGCTTGGCGGGACCGGCCGCAGGCCGTAGGGTGCCCCAGTGAGCGCGCGGGCCCAGCCCGCGCCGTCCGCCACGACCGTCACGGCAGCCGCTGAGCAGCAATGGAACGAGGCTGCGCTGGCGCAACCGGTCGCCGCGACGGCCTGGCGTCTTTGGGCCTACCGCGAGGCGGCGGTGGTGCTGGGTTGTTCGCAGCGGCGCATGCTTGCCGAGTGCAGCACGCGCCCGGATGTCGAAGTGCTCGTCCGCGCCGCCGGGGGCGGTGCCGTGCTGGTGGGGCCCTGGATGCTCGGTCTGTCGGCGCTGCTTCCGGCGGCACACCCGCTGGCCGCCTGCGGCCCGGTGCCGAGCTACCGCTGGCTGGGCGAGTGCCTCGCGCAGTCCTTGCAGCAGGTCGGGGTCGCCGCCACGACGCTGTCGCCCGACGCGCTGCGCGCGCGCCGCGGCGAACGGCCCGCGCTTGCACTCGACTGGGCTTGCTTCGGCGGACTCTCGCCGTGGGAGCTGCTGGTCGGCGAGCGCAAGATCGCCGGGCTGGCTCAGGTGCGGCGACGCCAAGGCGTGCTCCTGGTGGCCGGCGTGCTGCTGCAGCCGCCGCCCTGGACCCTGCTGTGTGATCGGCTGGGGCGGCCGCGCGATGAGGCACGGCTTCTGGCACTTGCAAGCACGAGCTGCGCGCAGGAGCGGTCTGACGTCGAGCCGGCGCCGCTGGCAGCGACACTGATCCAGGCCTTGGCGAATGCGGTGCAGACAGCGCTCAGGGCGGCAAGTCCATTGGACCCGGATCGTTGAACAGCAGCCCTTGCCGCGCGGCCTGCGCCAGCACGGCACTGACGACCACCGTGCGCGGCCCACCCCAGTCGAGTTCCAGATGCAGCACGCTGTCAGTGTCAATTTCGATTTCGCGCTCGCCGTCGAGCGCCACCGTGCCGCGCAAGGCCTGCAGGCGCACCGGCACGCCGAGGCGCAGGCGCTGCATGCTCGCCACTTCGACCGCCTCGATGGTGCCTGGCATGACCGGCACCTTGAGCGCTCGCCCGGCGCCGAAACGCACGTGAATGCCGAAGGGGTCGTCGCGCGAGACCGGGTGCGCCAAGCCGGCGATCGCCGACAGGCCAGTGGCGGTTGGCTCGGCGAAGCTGGCATAAAGGTCGATCAGATCCTCTGCGCGCCAGACCGCTCGACCGCCGATGTCCAGCTGTCGCGTCAGGCAGACGTCGACCAGCGCCAGCTCGTCCAGCCCCTCGCCGCGCAGGCGCAAGCGCTTGTTGGCACGCAGGCCGGTCGCTTCCGGCACCCGCCCAGTGATCACGAGCGCGCTCGCCAGCCCGACCAGGGTCGCTTCGCGCCACTCGGGAAACGCGTTGTTGGTGCCGGTCGACAGGGTAGCCAGCGGTAGGCCGGCGCAGCCCTTCGCGACCGCGCGGTGGGTGCCGTCGCCGCCAAGCACGGCAATCAATCGCACGCCCTGCTGGCGCATCAGCACCGCGGCCTCGGTGCTGTCGTCAGCGTTGTCGCGCGGGCGAATGTCGAGCAGGCGCACGCGCGGCATCGCCAGGCCTCGTCCGCAGCGTGCCAGGTCGGCTGACTCGCGCACGCGGTGGCCGATTCCGGCCGCATCCGGCAGCATCCAGGCTTCCTGCAGGCCGAGACTTCCCATCGCCGATAGCAGGCGCAGCACGACGTGAACCTTCTCCGCAGTCGGAAACACCGAGGCCCAGCCGAGCAGCCGGCGCATGTCGCGCCCAGAGGCGGGGTTGGCGATTACGCCGATGGCAAGCGGCGGGGCAGCGGGCATGGCAGCAAGTTGACATGTTCGGGCAACCTAACGCAGCAACATCGATGCCACGACAGGGGTGGCACGCGCGAGTACCATGATCCAACGACGCGACGACGCCGAAGTGTGGAGACAAGCCCATGACTCCTTCCAGTACCCCGTTCATCGCCACGCCCTCGGGCTTTGGGTCCACAGCCGGTGCCCAAAGCGTTGAGGCGATCATCGCGCGTTCACGGCAGCGCTCGCTCGATGTTCACCGGCTCGACCCGGCGCATGGACGGCAACGCGTGCTCTCTCCCGGTGCGCTGCGCGATCACCGCGAACCACTGGAGCCGCTATTGACAGTCGCGCGCAGTGGCATGGAGTCGCTGTTCCTGCAGATCCGTGATGTTGGCTATGTGGTGCTGCTCACCGATGCGCAGGGCGTCGCGGTGGAGTTCATCAACAACCCGAGCGTCGAGCGCGAGGCGCGCCGCGCGGGCTTGGCGGCGGGTGGGCGTTGGACCGAGGATCACGAAGGCACCTGTGCGGTCGGACTGGCGCTAATCGACCAGTTGCCCATCACCGTCCATCACGACGAGCATTTCTGTATCGCCAACAGGCTCCTGACCTGCAGCGCCGCACCGATCCTCGCCACCGACGGCCGCCTGCTCGCGGTGCTGGATGCCTCGGCACTGCATTCGCCCGCAGACCGGAGCAGTCAGCACCTGGTGCTGAGCATGGTCCACGCCACGGCTCGCATGATTGAGAACGCCAGTTTCCTGCACCAGTTCGAGCGCCACCTCGTGCTGCGTACCAGCAGCCGTCGCGAGTTCCTCGAGGTCGCCACCGAAGGCCTGATCGCGTTCGACGGCGGTGGCCATGTCGTGGCGGCCAACCAGCGTTTTCTGCACGACACGGGGCGCAGCCAGGGGTCGCTGAACGGGGTGCATGCCGAGCAGCTGTTTGGCGTGCACTACGAGGCACTGATGGCCGCGGCCGCCAGGCCCTCGGCGGAGCCGATCCGGCTGCGCTTGCTGCATTCCGGCAGCCAGTGCTTTGCGCTGGCGCGCGGACCGCGAAAACCCTCGCCAGCCGTCCGGCCGCGCAGCAAAGCCGCGGCGAGCACGACCGGCGCCGACGGCGCCAATGCGCTCACGATGCTGGCCGGGTTCGATCCGCGAATGCGGGCCAACGCGGACAAGGCTCGGCGCGTGCTCGACAGGGGTATCGCGGTGCTGCTGCACGGCGAGTCGGGCACCGGCAAGGAAGCCTTCGCCAAGGCCATGCACGCCACCAGTTGCCGAACCGCAGCACCGTTTGTTGCGCTGAATTGCGCGGCCATCCCCGAGACGCTCATCGAGAGCGAACTGTTCGGCCACAGTGAAGGTGCCTTCACCGGCGCGCGCGCCAAGGGGGCGCGCGGCAAGATCGCGCAGGCGCACGGCGGGACCCTGTTTCTCGACGAGATCGGCGACATGCCGCTGGCCCTGCAGACGCGGCTGCTGCGCGTCCTCGCCGAGGGCGAGGTGACACCGCTGGGCGCAGAGCGTGCCGTGCCAGTGGACCTGCAGGTCATCTGCGCCACGCACTGCGATCTGGATGCCTTGGTCAACGCGGGTCGGTTTCGCCTGGATCTTTACTACCGCCTGAACGGGCTGGTACTGAGCTTGCCGCCGCTGCGCGAGCGCACCGACAAGGCGGCGCTGATCGACGCGATCCTGGCCGACGAGGCTGCGTCATGGACAGACATCGCGCCACGTCTGTCGGCGCGCGCAAGCGCCTTGCTGCTGGGCCATCACTGGCCCGGCAACATCCGGCAGCTGAGGAATTCCTTGCGCGCCGCGCTGGCGCTGTGCGACGGCGGCGAGATCGATGTCGAACACCTGCCCGCCGAGCTGTTGGCGTCGACGCCTCCAGTGCTGCCGCCGCAGCGCCTGTCCTCGATTGGCTGGGGCGAGAGCCCGAGTCCCGTCGAGCTGACCGCATCACCCGCCGCCGCGGCGCTGCTGAAGGTGCTGCAGGCGCACCACTGGAACGTCAGCGCCACGGCGAACAGCCTCGGTCTCAGCCGATCGACGGTATATCGGCGTATGACCCGCAATCGTATCGTCGAGCCGAACCGACGCAATTGAGGACCATACCGCGCGGCCGCTGCCAAGCAGTTGCGTCGTGCAATCTTGGCGCCTTACCCGAACCAACACGTCTTCGTCGGATGCCAAGAAAGCATCTAACAGCCATGACGGTGGGTTGGGCTTGTTTCGTGCTCATTCGGCGATGAGCAACATGACAGGAATGTCGGCTTTGCGGGGCCGAAAGTAGGTAGCCGTATGACTCCTGTGGGATGCGTGAGTTCGGCGCAGTGAGCAGTAGTCAATGGGCGAGCCCTGGACGGTGCTGGCCCAGCGCCGCCGCTGGCTATGGCAGCAGTACCTTGGACACCTGTCGTTGGCGCTGCTGCAGGCTGGGTGGCTCAATGACCGCAATGGAGCCGAGACCGAGAGCTGGGCGTCCAACGGCGACCGACCGGTCCCGCTGCATTGCCGTCGCCCGCACCCTCGGGCCGGATGACTGCGCCCTCCAGGCCCACATCAGCGGCCAGCTGGTGCTGGTGCGCAACGATCACCTGATCAGCGTGGCGCGGCGCATCCACCTCGAGGCCAGCGTCGAGGAGCCCGCCATCGAGTGAAGAGCCGCATCAACCCGAACACGTGCAAAGGCCGACGGCGATCGCCCGAGACTCACCACAACGGCCACAGCGCCAGGTACTTCAGTGCCCGCAAGCCGATGTCGCGCTTGGACAGACCGCCGAAATCGGTCTCCAGGTCGTAGTGCATGCCTTCGTGCTGGGTGGCCGTCGGCGGTGCCACGGGCACCCACCAGGCGGACGCCAGCGCCGCGGCCAGCACCGCCAGCGCGAATCCGCTGTCGATGTTCCACACCGGGCGCAAGCGCCGCGGCCCGGCCGCACCCCGGCGCACGGTCTTGCGGATGCGCACCAGCGCCACGCCCAGCAGGAACAGCACCGTCAGCGCCAGCATCACCGCCACGGCCGGCTTGGTGGCCCACTGCGCGCCGTGCAGGTTGACGGAGATGTGGTAGTAACGCTCCACCAGCGGCGTCAGGATGAAGGCCAGGAACATCGGCGCGCGCGCCCAGCGCGCCCGCTTCATGACCCAGCCCAGCGCACCGACGAGCAGCAGGAACAGCAGGTCGGCCCATTGGCGCGACGACTGCACCGCGCCGACGACGACCACCGCGCTGATCATCGGCACCAGGATCGCCGCGCGCACGAAAACCACGCGCGCCAGCTGCCCGGCCATCATGTAGGCCAGCGCGCCGCCGATGATGTTGGCCAGCACGATGGCCCAGACCATCAGGTAGGTCATGTCCAGATGCTTGGTCAGCATGTCGGGGCCCGGCGCCACGCCGTGCAGCAGCATGCCGCCCAGGAACAGCGCCATCGGCGCCGATCCCGGCACGCCCACCGCCACCGTGGGCAGCAGCGCGCCGCCGACGGTGGCGTTGTTCGACGATTCCGACGCGATGACGCCGCGCACGTCGCCCTTGCCGAAGTTCGAGGGCCCGCGCGTGAAGGTGGTGGTCATCGAATAGACGATCCACGGGATGATGGTCGGCCCTACCGCCGGCAGCGCGCCCAGCAGTGTGCTCAGCGAGCTGCTGCCGACCACCAGCTTCCAGTGCTTCAGCGTGTCGAGCAGCCCGCGGCGCGCGCCATGCATCACGCCATGCTGGCGTGCGTGCTCGGCGGCGATGGACTTGCCCTGGATCGCCATGTCGGCCACCTCGGGCAGTGCGTAGATGCCCAGGGCGATGATCAGCAGGCCGATGCCGTCGGCCAGGTACAGCGTGCGGAAGGTCCAGCGCGAGGCGGCGGTGGTCGGCTCGTCGCCGACGAGAGCCAGCATGACGCCGACCGCGGCCGCGCCCAGGCCCTTGACCATCGAGCCGCCGCTGAGCGCGGCCACCATCGCCAGGCCCATCAGACACAGTCCCAGCAGTTCGGGCGACCAGGTGGCCATCAGCAGCGGCACGATGAAGGGGATCACGAGCAGCAGCACCAGCGCGCCGATGGTGCCGCCGAACACCGAGGACAGGAAGGCGGCGCCGAGCGCGCGGCCGGCCTCGCCGCGCTGCACCATCGGGTGGCCGTCCAGCACCGTGGCCATCGAGGTCGGCGTGCCGGGCACGCCGAACAGCACCGCCGGAATGGTGTCGGCGGTGGACATCACGGCCAGCGCGGCGAGCAGGAAGACCATCGCCGCGTTCACGTCCATCGTGAAGGTGAACGGCAGCAGCAGCGCGATGCCCATCAGCCCGCCGACGCCGGGGATCACCGACAGCACGGTGCCCACGCCGACGCCCATGCAGAGGTAGAGCAGCGTGACCGGGCTGAACAGCGCGCCGGCGGCGGTGCCCATCGCAGCCAGGGAGGAGGTGAAGTCCATCGGATCGGGGTCGCGCGGGTTGGATGCGGCTTGGCCAGGTCGCGGAACCACTGGCGGATCGGCTCCGGCGCCTTCGCCGCCGCGGCCACGATCTGCGTCAGGCGCTCGCCGTCGGCGAAGTTGATCGGGATCTTGCGCTCCTTGGCCTCGGCCAGCAGCGCCGGGTCGTGCATGGTCTTCTTCAGCACCTCGCGCAGGTAGGCCACGCGGTCGGCAGGGACGTCAGGCGGAGCGATCAGCGCCAGCCCGATCGCGCCCGACGCAGCCACGGCTTCGACGATGCCGCGCTTGGGGTGGCTGGCCGGGATCATGTCCAGCACCGAGGGCGCGCTCTCCAGCCCGGCGACCTTCTCGGTGCCCAGCGTGGCGAGCACGTTGATGGTGCCGTTCTGCACCAGGTGCCACTTGTCGGACAGCAGGTTGGCGGGCTCGGCGGTGGTCGACTGCACCTCGCCCTGCTCCATCGCCAGGAAGGTCGGGCCGCCGCCGGTGTAGCCCGCGACACGCTTGAACTTCGTGCCCAGCACTTCGTTGACGGCGGTCATGTACTGGTCGAGCGAAGTGCCCACCGTCATGATGCCGTGCGGGATCTCCTTGTCGCCCTTGGCGGCGTCCTGCAGCGTCTTGATGCCGCTGTCGGCACGGGCGACGAAGACACGCGGCAGGTCCACCAGCCGCCCCAGCATGGTGAACCTGGCGGGGTCGTAGCGGGTGCCGTCGGGGTTGGAGAAGGTGGATGTGACGAGCGCGGGGACCGGCATGCCGAAGTGCAGACCGTCCTTGGGCGCGGCGCTGTACATGTAGTTGGCCATCACCGCGCCGCCGCCGCCCGTGCGGTGCTCGAGCACGAGCTTGGTGCCCTCGGGCAGGTGCTTCTCCATGTGTTTCATGGTCAGCAGCAGGTACAGGTCCATCGTGCCGCCGGCACCGGTGGAGCTGGCCACGCGGATCGTCTTGCCCTTGTAGAAGTCGGCCGCGCTCTGCGCGTGCACCGGGACGTGCAGGGCGAGGCTGGCCACGCCCAGCGCGAGCAGCGCCCGACGGCCGGTGTCGAAGGGTCGAGGGTGGGTCATCGTCTGTCTCCGTCTGGTTTTGTGACGGCCGAGCCATAGGCGGGTTCAGTGGCCGGCGCTTGCCGATGCGTGTACCTGCGCTTGCCGCTGCGTGCATGCGGCATCGGGGATTGCCCCCAATCCGCGCGCACGAGAAGCGACGCGGTGGCGGTGCCGTCCGGCAGGCTGTGCGTTGGCATGCGCGGTCCATCGTATGGAGTGGTCGCGGCGTGCCGACACTCCCCGGTCCCGACCGTGCCGCAGGAGAAGGCCGTTGCCCGACCCAGAGATCAAGTGCGCGAGGCCACGCTGGCGCTGCTGCGCTCGTGCGGCATGACCACGATCTTCGGCAACCCCGGCACGACGGCATTGCCGTTCCTGCTGGACTTCCCGAGCGACTTCCGCTACGTGGTGGGGCTGCAGGAATCGGTGGTGGTCGGCATGGCCGGCGGCTACGCTCACGCCACGCACAACGCCAACTTCGTGAACCTGCACTCGGCCGCGAGCGTGGGGCACGCCATGGGCAGCATCTTCACGGCGCACAAGAACCGCACGCCGATGGTCATCACCGCGGGCCAGCAGGCGCGGTCCATGCTGCCCTTCGAGCCCTTGCTGTTCTCGGCCCAGGCCACCGAACTGCCCAAGCCCTATGTCAGGTGGAGCGTCGAGCCGACGCTGGACGAGGCCGGCCTCAAGGGCTTCGACGCCGACACCGTGTTCGGCTTCCGTGCCCCGGCGGGAACCGCCTTCTGCTTTCGGGGGTCCATGTGGTTTGGCCGTGCCGTGCGCTGTTCATCGTTCAGCCGCTGCAACCGGTCGCACCCACCCGAAAGATCGCCATGTCGCACCCGCAACACCCACCCACCGTCGCCATCGTGGGCGCCGGCATCGCCGGCGCGGCTTGTGCAGCCAGCCTGCAGCAAGCCGGGCTGGCCGTGACGCTGTTCGAGAAGTCGCGTGGCGTCGGCGGCCGGCTGGCGACGCGGCGCGCGTCGTGGGCCGGCGACGACGGCATCGAACACCAGGTCGGGTTCGACCACGGCGCGCAGACCATCGCCGCCCGGCAGCCGCGCTTTCGTGCGCTGCTGGCGCGCGCCGAAGCCGCCGGCGTGGTCGCCCGCTGGCGAGCGTGCGTGCACGCCGCCTGGCCGGCAGCCGCCGTGCGTGACGTTTATGTGGCCCTGCCCGGCATGCCGGCGCTGGTGCGGCACCTGGCCCGCGGCGTGCCGCAGCGGCTGGAACAGACCGTGCAACGCCTGCATCGCACGGCCGCGGGCTGGCAGCTGGTGTTGGCCGGTGGCGGCGTGGCGGGCCCCTTCGACCAGGTCGTGCTGGCGCTGCCGCCGGCGCAGGCCGCCGTGTTGCTGGCCGGCCACCATGACCGCTGGGCCGATGCGCTGGCCGCCGTGCCCATGGCGCCGTGCTGGACGCTGATGGCCGCCACCGAAGACGTCGACTGGCCGTGGGATGCCGCCGAGCCCGACCGCGGCCCGCTGGCCTGGGTGGCGCGCAACGACCGCAGGCCGGGCCGCGGCGCGCCGCGCGGCGTCGCCACCTGGGTGGCACAGGCGACGCCGGCGTGGAGTGCGGCGCACCTGGAAACCGACCCGCAGGACGTGGCGCTGGCGCTGCGCGACGCCTTGTCTGCGCTGTTGCCGGCGCGTTCGGCGAGCAGCCAGCCGCTGCGCTGGCACCACAGCAGCGTGCACCGCTGGCGTTACGCGCTGCCGGCCGCTGCCACTCTGGACGGCCGCGAGTGCTGGTGGGACGTCGAGCGCGGCCTGGGTGTCTGTGGCGACTACTTCAGCGGCGGCAAGGTCGAAGCCGCCTGGCGTTCGGGTGACGAACTCGCCGACACCATCGCGGCCGGGCTGGAAGCCGCTGCAGAGGCGATGGAGACCGCTGCGGCCGCCTGACCGGCTAGCGCGGCACGGTCACGGTGGCCCGCGGCGCCAGCAGCCAGGCCTGCAACTGGGCCAACACGTCGGCGTGGCCCAGCAGGTCGAGGTGGCTCAGGCCCTGGCCCACCCACTGCCGGCCGGGTTCGAAACCCAGCGTGCGGGCAGCCTGCTTGTGGCGCCCCAGGGCGCTGTCGACCGGCACCAGGCCGTCACCCAGCAGCTTGTCGCGCAATTCGCCTGCGGCACCCTGGCCCGTGCTGCGCCCCAAGGACGCAGCCATGGCATAACAGGCCACGCCGGCCGGCAGCGGGACAGGGGTACGTGTGTCATGACCATGGGCAAAGCGGTCGCTGCCGGCCCAGTCTTCTTCGAGCAGACTGCCGTGGCGCAAGTCGGTGATGCCGGCGCTGCGCAGCTTGCCCAGGCGCGACAAGGCCGCGGTATAGGGGCTGGCACCGAGCAAGGTGTCGATCCAGTGGCCACCGCGCTCCAGCGGCGCGCCGTGATGCGGCGTGCCCAGGAAGAACATCCGGCTGACTTGCCGGGGCCAGGTGTCGCCACGCGCCTGCGCCTGATGGACCGCACTGCGCGCCATCAGCCCACCCATGCTGTGGGCCAGGACCACGATGTCCTGCAGCGGCACCGGCCAACACCGCTGCAGCGCCTGCAGCTTGTCGGCCAGTTCCAGGCCGTTGATGGAGACGTGCAGGCCGCTGTTGTAGCGCACGTGCAGCGGCGTGCAGCCGGCCTCGGCGGCCAGCGCCGCGCCGTAGTCGTGGCCGTTGCGGCGCCACTGCCCCGGGTGCATGCACAGGCCGTGCAGCAGCAGCAGCAGCACCCGCGGCTGCGCCTGCGGCAGCGCCTGGGCCAGCGCCGCGGCTTGCAGCGTGAGCGGCCGGCCGTCGTGACGCAGCGTCATCGGCGTCGCCAGCGGGTTGCCGCTGGCCGCGAGGTGGTCACCGAGCACGCCGTTGAGCGCCGCGATCAGCGCTTCGCGCTCTGCCGACGCCGGCACGGCAGCGGGCGTGCCCAGCAGCGACACCAGCTGGCCCAGCAGCGCGTCGACGCTGCCGCCGACCAGCCGCGTGACACCGCGGATGCTGCGGTAGACGAGCCCGGTGATGCCGCGCGTGGGCTGCTCGGACGCCGCGCCCAGCGGCGCCGGTACGCGCGTGATGTTGTGGTGCAGGTTCTCGATCAGGCTGGTCAGGCCCAGCGTGGCATCCACCGCCAGGCGGCTGGCGCCGCGCAGGTCGTGGGCAAGCGCGTGGGCGGCCGGCCGCGGCAGGCGCTTCTTGGCTTCGGTCATGCGGGCATCATGCCTGCGTCGCCTTGCACTGCGGGCACGCCCACGACGCCGGCCGCGCGCAAGGCCTCGATCTCGTCGCCGCCGTAGCCCAGTTCCCGCAGCAGCGCCACGCTGTGCTCGCCCACCCCAGGCGGCGGCCGGCGCAGCGGCAGGCGCAGGCCGTCGATGGCCAGCGGCAGCAGCGCCATGCGGGTGTCGAAGGCCTGGCCGGCGCCGCTGGCGTCGGCCGGCACGGTGACCGGGGCCAGGCCGCCGGTGGCGCGCAGGTGCGGGTCGTCGAACAGGTCCTGCGGCCGCGTGATCGGCGCGTACGGCAGGCCGTTCCTGTCGAAGCGCGCCGCCAGTTCGGCCGCCGTGTGCGCGCCCAGGCGCTCGCGCAGCAGCGGCATCAGCCAGTCGCGCGCGCGCACGCGGTCGTTGTTGCTGGCCAGGCGGCTGTCGACCTGCAGGTCGGTGTAGCCGAACTCGGCGCACAGCAGCGCCCACTGCGTGTCGCTCACCGCGGCCAGGAAGATCTGCTCGCCGCCGTGCACCGTGAACACGTCGTAGATGCCCCAGGCCGAGATGCGCCCGGGCATCGGTGCCGCCGGCTGGCCGGTGACGGCGTACTGCATCATGTGCTGCGCGACCAGGAAGACGTTGTTCTCGAACAGCGCGCTGCGCACCTCGGCGCCGTGGCCGCTGTGCTGGCGCTGCTGCAGCGCGGCCAGCGCGCCGATGGCGCCGAACATGCCGCCCATGATGTCGTTGACGCTGGCACCGGCGCGCAGCGGCCGCCCTTCGGGGCCGGTCATGTAGGCCAGGCCGCCCATCATCTGCACCACCTCGTCGAGCGCGGTGCGGTGTTCGTACGGCCCGGGCAGGAAACCCTTGTGCGAGACGCAGACCAGGCGCGGGTTCAGCGCCTGCAGCGCCGGCCAGCCGAGACCCAGCTGGTCCATCGTGCCGGCCTTGAAGTTCTCGCTGAAGACATCGGCGCCGGCCAGCAGCCGCAGCACGACCTCGCGGCCGCGCGGGTCCTTCACGTCCAGCGCCAGGCTGCGCTTGTTGCGGTTGAACATCGGGAAGAAACCGGCGCCCGACCCCAGCAGCCGGCGCGTGCCGTCGCCGGCCAGCGGCTCGACCTTGACGACCTCGGCACCGAGGTCGGCCAGGATCATGCCGCAGGTCGGGCCCATCACCATGTGCGTGAACTCGACGACGCGCAACCCGGCCAGCGGCAGCGGTTCAGCCATGCGCGGCGATGTCGCGCGACACGCGATGCAAGTCCATGGGCGGCCCCTCCTTCGCCCACAGGATAAGACACCGGCACGGCCGGCGGCCTGCCGACCGCCGGCGTCGCTGTCAGCGCCCCGGTCCGCGCATCGTCATGCGGTGGCCGCGCCCGCCATCCAGGCCTTGTGCGGCCAGGGTCTGCTGCTCGGGTGTGAGCACGGCCTGCAGGTTCTTCAGCGCCTCGCCGCGCACGGCCAGGTACCCGTCGCGCAGCTTCAGCATTTCCTCGCGGTGCGCGTTGCGGTCCAGCGCGGCGGCGGCCTGCGGATCCTGCATCAGGGCCTGCATCTGCGTGCGCTGGGCCAGTCGCTGCTCGGCCTGCTGCTGCACGACCGCGGCGTAGGCATTCCAGGCGCCTTCCTGCGCGGCGGTGATCTTCAGTTCGACCTTCAGCTGCGCCAGTCGCGCGCCGACGGCGGCAGCGTCCTGCGGGCCCTGCATCGGGCCGCGCATGCCGGGTCCCATGCCCATGCCGGGACCCGCTCCCGGGCCCATGCCCATGCCGTACCCCATGCCCTGGGCCGGCCCCGCGCCGGCGCCCTGGCCCATGCCATAGCCCATGCCGGGGTGGGCAAACACCGCACCGGCGGCGGCAAGCGTCAGCGTGGCCAGCGTGAGGGTCGCGATTTGAGTGGTGGTCTTCATGATGTGTTCCTCGAAGGGGTGGAAGTCTGGCCGGCCCCGTGGGCCCGGCCGTTGCCAGGAACCCCTGTGCAACGGTTCCCATTGCAGCGCCGCCGTGTAAGCACGGTGTGTCGCCGACTGGCCCTTTTTGTCGCGCCATGCGTCCGGCGCCGCGCTTGACATGCTGTGATACGTTGTGCCGCCCCGCGCAAGCCGCGGCCGAGGTGCAATAGCCAGGTGGACAAGACCATGGACCGAGCCGACCACATCCTCATCGTCGACGACGACGCCGACATCCGCAGCCTGCTGACCCGCTACCTGGAAAAGAACGGGCTGCGCGCCACCGCCGTGGGCGATGGCCGTGCCATGTGGCAGGCGCTGGACCGCGGCGCCTTCGACCTCGTCGTGCTCGACCTCATGCTGCCCGGCGACGACGGCCTGACGCTGTGCCGCACGCTGCGCGGCAAGTCCGACATCCCCGTCGTCATGCTCACCGCGCGCGGCGACGAGACCGACCGCATCGTCGGCCTCGAGATGGGCGCCGACGACTACCTGCCCAAGCCCTTCAGCGCGCGCGAGCTGATGGCGCGCATCAAGGTCATCCTGCGCCGCACGCGCAGCCTGCCGCCCAACCTGCAGCCGCAGGACGAACACCTGGTGCGCTTCGCCGGCTGGACGCTGGACACGGCGCGACGCCTGCTCGTCTCGCCGGCCGGCGTGCAGACGCCCATCGGCGGCGCCGAATACAAGCTGCTGCGCGTCTTCCTGGACCACCCCAACCGCGTGCTCGACCGCGACCAGCTGCTCGACCTCAGCCAGGGCCGCGAGGCCGAGCCGCTGGACCGCAGCATCGACGTGCAGGTCAGCCGCCTGCGCCACCGGCTGGGCGACGATTCGCGCAGCCCGCAGCTCATCAAGACCGTGCGCGGCGAAGGCTACGTGCTGTCGGTGCCGGTGGCCAGGGAGGGCGCTTGAATCCGGGCGCGGATGCCGTGACGCCGGCGGCACCGCGCGGCCTGCAGCGCTGGCTGCCGCGCACGCTGTTCGGCCGCCTGCTGCTGGTGCTGGCCAGCGGACTGCTGGTGGCGCAACTGCTCAGCGCCGCCATCAACGTGGCCGAACGCGACCGCCTGCTCAGCAGCAGCTTCGGCATGCAGCCGGCGCAGCGCATCGCCGACGTGGTGCGACTGCTCGACGACCTGGGCGAGGCGGAACGCCAGCGTGTCGTCGCCGTGTTCAGGGTGCCGCCGCTGGTGCTGTCGCTGCACCCGGCGCCGCTGACGGCCGCGGACGCCGCCTCGGCCTGGCACACGCAGATGTTCGCTTCGCGCCTGCGCGCCGCGCTGGGCGACGACCGGCCGGTGCGCGTGGAGGCCCGTGAAGGCTACGCAGCGGCGGCGCCGATCGCCGGCAGCCCTGGCCTGCGCCAGGGACCGATGCGGGGTGGCGGCGGTGGCGGTGGCGGTGGCGGCATGATGATGGGCCACGGGCCCGGTGCCGGGGCCGCCATCGTGCGCACCGAGGTGCAGTTGCGCGACGGCCGCTGGGCCCGCTTCGACACCGAACTGCCGGCCGCGCCGCAGGCGCTGCCGTGGCGCCTGGCGCTCACGCTGGCGGTGCTGCTGGCCAGCGTGCTCGCCCTGTCGTATGTGGCGGTGCGCTGGGTCGTGCGGCCGCTGCAACAGCTCACGCAGGCTGCGCAGGCGCTGGGGCAGGATCTCAAGCGCCCGCCGCTGCCCGAAGACGGTCCGCGCGAAGTGCAGCAGGCGGCACGTGCCTTCAACACCATGCAGCAGCGCCTGGCGGCCTTCATCGACGAACGCACGCGCATGCTCACTGCGCTGTCGCACGACCTGAAGACGCCGCTGACCCGCATGCGGCTGCGCGCCGACCTGCTGGACGACGAAGAGCAGCGGCTGCGCTTCGAGTCCGACCTCAAGGAAATGGAGGCCATGGTCACGCAGACGCTGGAGTTCATGCGCGGCCTGGGCGGCAACGAACCGCGCCAGCCGGTGGACATGATGGCGCTGCTGGCCGCGCTGCAGGCCGACAACCAGGCCATGGGCCGCAGCGTGGTGGTCGAGGGCCGGACCACGCGGCCCTGCGTCGGCGTCGCCTCGCTGCTCAAGCGGGCCCTGGGCAACCTGGTCGACAACGCCATGCTCTACGGTGGCCGCACCACGGTGCGTGTCGAGGAGACGCCCGCCGCGCTCGTGCTGTGCGTCCAGGACGACGGGCCGGGCATCCCCGAGACCGAACTCGAGCGTGTCTTCGAACCGTTCTACCGGCTGGAGGCCTCGCGCAGCCGCGCCACCGGCGGCACCGGCCTGGGCCTGGGCATCGCGCGCAACATCGCGCGCATGCACGGCGGCGACCTGGTGCTGGGCAACCGGCCCGAAGGCGGGCTCGAAGCCCGGATGACGCTGCCCTGGCACGCCAGCTGATCGCCACCGAAGAGTGGCACCGCGGCCGGCAAGCGTGGCGTGCTGCGGCGCTCCCCGGACGCGGTCTGTCGCGTGACCCGCCGGCAACAGGCCGTGCTCGACTTCACCGAGTCGCGCGTTCGTGGGCCGCACGGCCCTGCCATGGCCGGATTGCGCACCCCGCGTGTGCAGATCGAGGCCGACCTTGGAGCGGCCTCGTGGACCCAGCCCGTTGCGACGCCAGCGTCGACAATCGGCCATGGCGAGTCCCCTGTCCGTGAGCCGCAGCCGCATCCCGCCCGGTGTCTGGGTGCTCGGGTTCGTGAGCCTGCTGATGGACATCTCCTCCGAGATGGTGCACAGCCTGCTGCCGCTGTTCCTGGTCGGCGCGCTCGGCGTCAGTGTGCTGGCGGTCGGCATCATCGAGGGCATTGCCGAGTCGACGGCGCTGATCTCGAAGGTGTTCTCGGGCGCCCTGAGCGACTATCTCGGCCGGCGCAAGGGTCTGGCCGTGCTCGGCTACGCGATGGGGGCCTTCACCAAGCCCGTGTTCGCGCTCGCCAACGGCGTCGGCGCGGTCGTCGCCGCGCGCTTCATCGACCGTGTCGGCAAGGGCATACGCGGTGCGCCGCGCGATGCCCTGATCGCCGACATCACGCCGCCGGACATCCGCGGCGCGGCGTTCGGGCTGCGCCAGGCGCTCGACACGGTGGGCGCGTTCGCCGGTCCCTTGCTGGCCACGGGCCTGATGCTGGCCTGGGCCAACGACTTCCGGGCCGTGTTCTGGGTCGCCGTCATCCCAGGCGCGCTGGCGGTCGCACTGTTGGTCTTCGGCATCAAGGAGCCGGAGCGCGACGCGCGCAGACGCCCCGTGAACCCCATCCGCCGCGCCGCGCTGGCCAGGCTGGGCCGCGCCTACTGGTGGGTGGTGGGTGTCGGGGCGGTCTTCACGCTGGCCCGCTTCAGTGAAGCCTTCCTGGTGCTGCGCGCTTCTCAGCTCGGGGTTCCGATCGCCTGGGTGCCGCTCGTCATGGTGGCCATGAATCTGGTCTACGCGGCGTCGGCCTACCCGTTCGGCAAGTTGTCCGACAGGGTGAGCCACCGCAAGCTGCTGGCGGCGGGCCTGCTGGTGCTGATCGCGGCCGACCTCGTGCTGGCACTGGCCAGCCACTGGGTCCATCTGGGCCTGGGTGTCGCGCTCTGGGGCGTGCACATGGGCATGACCCAGGGCCTGCTGGCAGCGATGGTCGCCGACACGGCACCGGAGGATCTGCGCGGCACCGCGTACGGCTTCTTCAACCTCCTCAGCGGCGTCGCGATGCTGGTGTCGAGCGTGATCGCCGGCCTGTCGTGGGATGCCTTGGGGTCGGCGTTCACGTTCTATGTCGGGGCGGCCTTCGCCACCTTGACGCTGATCGGCATCGCGCTGCACGCGGCCGCCGCACGGCACGGCGCACGGCCGGGCGCCTGACCGGCGTCATGCCCTCGAGCCCTCAAGCCAGGTTGCGCAATTCCCGCAGCGCCACCGACAGCATCGCCAGATCCACGCCCTTGGCATCGGCCAGTTCCGTCAGCAGCCGTTGCGCACGTTCCATGGCGTCGCGGTTGTGCTGTTCCCACGTTGCCAACATCTGCGCAGCATCGCCTTGGCCCTGGTTGAGCACGTCGTGGGCGATGGCGCGTTGCAGGCCCGTCAGGTCGTCACCCAGCGCGCCCTTGGCCAGGGTCTGCCAGTAGCTGTCGGCCGGCAAGGCGTCGATCTGCTGGCGCAGCCGGGCCAGGCCGAGGCGCTGGCCCAGTCCGGTGTGCACGTCGCTCGCTTCGTCGATCGGGCGCCGCGTCGCATCGGCGATCTCGGCGATGTCCAGCGCCGCGAACGAGCCATCGGCCGAGATCACGGCCTGGGCGATCGGCAGCGGCACGCCGGCCTGCAGCCACGCCTGGGCACGGGGTGAGGCGGCGCTGTCGGCCGCGGCCCGGGTGCGCAGCGCCTCGACAGCGGGTGCGAAACGCTTGACCACCTGCTCCATCGGCTCGGCCAGGCGCCGCGAACGCAGGAACCAGCGCGTGGCATGGCTGCCCAGGCGACCCAGTTCGTTGACCATCTCCGCCTGCACGGCGTCGCGGACCTCGTTGTCCAGCGCTTCGATCTGCCGCCACAGCGGCACGAAGCCGAACACCTCGCGCGTGGCGAGGTAGGCGCGCACGACCAGCGCCGGCTTGGCGCCGGTCGTCTCGCTGAGCCGGTGCACGAAGGTCGACCCGACGCGGTTGACCATGCTGTTGAGCACGTAGGTGACGATGATCTCGCGCTTGAGCGGGTGGCGCGCAAGGTAGGCCCCGAACTTCTCGCGCAGCAGCGCCGGGAAGTAGCGCTCCAGCGCGCTCGCGATCCACGGATCCTCGGGCAGATCGGAATCGATCAACTCGTCGGACAGCCACATCTTGCTGTAGGCCAGCAGCACCGCCATCTCGGGGCTGGTGAGGCCGATGCCCCGCGCCTTGCGCGCCTGGATCTCGTCGTCGGTGGGGAGGAACTCGATGGCGCGGTTGAGCCGCCCGGCGCGCTCCAGGAAGCGGATGAAACGGGCCTGCCGGTCGAGCAGCGCCACGCCCTGGCGCCCGGCGAGCGACAGCGCCTGCGACTGGAAGTAGTTGTCGCGCAAGACCAGCGCGGCCACCTCGTCTGTCATCTGGGGCAGCAGCGCATTGCGCTGCTTGAGGGTCATCTCGCCGTCGCCGATGGCCAGGCCGAGCAGGATCTTGATGTTGACCTCGTGGTCCGAGGTGTCCACGCCGGCCGAGTTGTCGATGGCGTCGGTGTTGATGCGCACACCGGCCAGCGCCGCCTCGATGCGCCCGCGCTGCGTGCAGCCGAGGTTGCCGCCCTCGACCACCACCTTGCAGCGCAAGTCCTGGCCGTTGATGCGCAGCGCGTCGTTGGCGCGGTCGCCGACGTCGGCGTGGCTCTCGGTGCTGGCCTTGATGTAGGTGCCGATGCCGCCGTTGTAGAGCAGATCGACCGGCGCCTTCAGGATGGCACTGAGCAGCTCGGTGGGCGCGAGTCTGTCGGCCGTGATGCCGAGCACCGCCTGCGCCTGCGGCGAGATCGGGATCGACTTCTCCGAGCGCGCCCAGACGCCGCCGCCGGCGGAGATGAGCTGGCTGTCGTAGTCCGCCCACGACGAGCGCGGCAGCTTGAACAGGCGTTCGCGCTCGGTGAACGAGGCCGCGGCGTCGGGGCTGGGGTCGATGAAGACGTGGCGGTGGTCGAACGCGGCCAGCAGCCGGGTCTGGCGCGAGCGCAGCATGCCGTTGCCGAACACGTCGCCCGACATGTCGCCGACGCCGACGACGGTGAAGGGCGTGCTCTGCGTGTCGATGCCGAAGGCGCGGAAATGCCGCTTCACGCTTTCCCAGGCGCCGCGCGCGGTGATGCCCATGGCCTTGTGGTCGTAGCCCACGCTGCCGCCGGAGGCAAAGGCATCGCCCAGCCAGTGGCCGTACTCGGCACTGACGGCGTTGGCATGGTCGGAAAAGGTGGCCGTGCCCTTGTCGGCGGCGACCACCAGATAGGTGTCGTCGGCGTCGACGCGCACCACCTGCGGCGGCGGCACGGTCTTGCCGCCGACCAGGTTGTCGGTGAGGTCGAGCAGCGCGCGCAGGTAATCCTGGTAGCAGGCGACGCCCTCCTTCAAGTAGGCCTCGCGGTCTGCAGCGGGGGGCGCCTTCTTCAACACGAAGCCGCCCTTGCTGCCCACCGGCACGATGACGGTGTTCTTCACCATCTGCGCCTTCATCAGGCCCAGCACCTCGGTGCGAAAGTCCTCCGCGCGGTCCGACCAGCGCAGCCCGCCGCGCGCCACCCTGCCGCCGCGCAGGTGGATGCCCTCGAAGCGCGGCGAATACACCGAGATCTCGTACAGCGGCCGCGGCTCGGGCAGGCCGGGCACCAGGCTCGAGTCGAGCTTGAAACTCAGGAAGCTGCGTCGCGGGCCGGGCGCGCCGGTATGGCCGACGCCCGTGCGCCAGAAGTTGGTGCGCAGCGTGGCCTGGATCAGCGCCAGCAACTGACGCAGCACGCGGTCTTCCTGCAGGTTGCTGACGCGCTCGAGCGCCTTCTCCACGGCGTTGACTTGCGCGCTGGCACCGAGTTCGTCGTGCCCATCCGGATCGAAGCGCAGCTTGAACAACGCCACCAGCATGCGTGCGATGCGCGGGTGCGCCAGCAGCGTCGCCTCGATCGCGGCCTGCGACAGCGCGAAGCCGATCTGCCTGAGGTACTTGGCATAGGCGCGCAGCACCACGATGTCATCGGTCGCCAGGCCGGCGCGCAGCACGAGGCGGTTGAAGTCGTCGTTTTCGACATCGCCGGTGAAGACGCGGGCGAAGGTGTCTTCGAACAGTCGCGCCAGCGCTTCGGGTTCGATCTCGTCCGACAGCGTGGCCTGCAGCTCGAAGTCGTGCAGCGAGATGGTGTCGTCGGCCGCCGCGGCCTCCTCGCCCGCGCCGCCGATGCGGTGGTTGTGCTCGCCCAGCACACGCACGCCCATGTGCTCGAGCATCGGCAGGCTGTCGGACAGGACCACGGCGCCGCCCAGGCGGTAGACCTTGAAGCCCAGGGCACCGGGCTCGGCGCCCAGCGGCCGGTACAGCGCCAGCGCCAGCGGCGACGCGGCCGACAGGCCGGCGATCTTCAACACATCGGGCACCGCGGCGCGGGCGCTGACGCGCTCGCGGTAGCCGAGCGGGAAGCCCGCGCCCCAGCGCTTGAACAGCTCCAGCCCGCGGGCCTCGCCGACGGCCTCGATCAAGGCATCGCGCAGCTCGTCGTCCCAGCGCCGCGCGGCGGCCGCGAGCTTGGCCTCCAGCTCACTGCGGTCGACCTCGGGGGTCTGGCCCGGCGTGGTGCGCACGGTGAAGTGAATGCGCGCCAGGATGGCTTCGCTGAGCTGGACATCGAACTCGGCGCCGCTGCCACCGAAAGCCGACACCAGGATGTGCTGGAACTTGATGCGCAGGTCGGTCGAGTAGGTTTCGCGCGGCACGTAGACCAGGCAGGACACGAAGCGGTCGAACGGATCGCGGCAGACGAACAGGCGCAGCCGCTGGCGTTCGCCGAGCGCCAGAATGCCCAGCGCGGTGTCGTACAGGTCGTCGTCCGAGATCTGGAACAGGTCGTCGCGCGGATAGGTCTCCAGAATGTGGTGCAGCGCCTTGGCCAGGTGCCCCCCCGGCGGCAGGCCGGCGCGCGCGGCGATGGCCTCGACCTTGCCGCGCAGCAAAGGGGTTTCCGACACCCGCGCGCTGTAGGCGGCGGACGTGAACAGGCCGATGAAGCGGTGCTCGCCGATGACCTCGCCGTCGGCGTTGTAACGCTTGATGCCGACGTAGTCGGTGTAGCCGGGGCGGTGCACCGTGGAACGTGTGTTGGCCTTGGTGATGAGCAGCATCGGCAGGGGCGCACGCGCCATGGCCCGGGCGTTGGCCGGCAGCGCCGAGAAGCTGGCCGACAGCTTTTCCTGCGCGGTTTCGCGCAGCAGGCCCAGGCCGCTGCCCGACACCAGCCGCAGCGCGTCCTGGCCCCCTTCGCTGACGAGGTCGTGGCAGCGGTAGCCGAGCAGGATCATGTGGTCGTCGGCCAGCCACTGCGCGAAGGCCAGGTTTTCCCGCACCTGCTCTGCGGGCAGCGCAGCGGGCGCGCTCTCCAGTTCGGCAATGGCCTGGCGCAGTTGCCCCATCGTCGGCTTCCAGTCTTCGACCGCGGCCCGCACATCGCGCAGCACGCGCTCCAGGCCGGCGGCCAGGTCGGCACGCTGCTGCGGGTCGACCCGGCGGTCGACTTCGATGTGCATCCACGATTCGCGCCGCGTACGCGGTGTCTCGGAGGTCTCGCTGCGTGGCGCGATCGACACCAGCTGGCCCTGGGCGTCGCGCTCGACGGCGAAGATCGGGTGCACGATGAGGTGCAGTGTCAGCCCCTGGCGGTTGATCTCCATCGTCGTGGTGTCGACGAGGAAAGGCATGTCGTCGTTGACGATGTCGATCACCGAGTGGCGCGACGCCCAGCCGTTCTCGGCCACCGCCGGGCTCAGCACCCGCACCAGGGTCTCGCCGGGGTCGCGCCGGGCACCGAACTGCCAGTGCGACAGCAGGGCGCCGAGCAGGTCCTCGGGCGTGCGCGCGAGCAGGTCCTCGGTATCCAGGCGGCGGAAATACTCGCGCCCGAAGGCGTCGACCAGGGGCCGCTGGGCCGGCTGCAGCCGGGCTGCCGCAAGGCTCAGCACCAGCTCGGTTCGTTCGCGCCGAAGGTCTTCATGCATGGCGGGCATCGCTGCGTCTCCTGTCTTGTTGTCAGTCGTCGGGTCTGGAACCGGGCGCAGGTGTCAACGGCCCCGCTGCGGCGCGAAGCTTACGCCCGCGGTTGCCGTTCGAAGACGGACTCGCCACCTTGAGGAGTCTGCGCTTGATCGACCACAGCCGGCGCCAGCCGTCGTTGGCTGCCATGGCGCACCTTGGTGACATGGCGGGCCCGTCGGCAATCGCCGACACCACGCCGGCCTGGCCGTGATGGCTTTGCGTGCATCGCGCACTCGCAGCCCGGCATATGCTCACGCCATGCCGCACCGCCGGACCCGCCCGCTGACCGCCGCCGCTGTGCTGGCCATCCTGCTGGCCACCTGGGTGCTGCGTGTCGACGACGCCGCGCTGACCCAGGTCGACGCCGGCTGGAAGCGCGCGCTGGCCACCTTTGCCGCCGCGCGCGCGCTGAATGCGGTGATCTCGGTCGCTCAGGGCACCGAGCTGGCGGTGCAGCCGGCGGGCGTCGGCGTGACGCTGGCGCCGGGCCAGGTGCTGGACCCGGTCAACGACCTGATCGAGCAGTTCTCGACGCTGATGCTGCTGGCCACGGTGGCCTTCGGTGCGCAGCGCGTGCTGATCGGCATCGGCGCCTGGTGGCCGCTGTCGCTGCTGCTCAGTGCGCTGGCGCTGGCCTGGGCCGTGCTGCGCTGGCGCGGCGCGCTGCCGCCGCGCTGGCTGTCGCAGGCGCTGGTGGCCCTGCTCGTGGTGCGCTTCCTCGTGCCGGCGGTTGCCTTGGGCAGCGAGGCCGCGTTCCAGCTCTTTCTGAAGGACGACTACCAGGCCGGCCAGCAGACGCTGGAGCAGTCGTCGTCGCAGATCGGCCAGCTCAGCGGCCCGGTCACCGCAGCGCCCGCCGACGAGTCGATGGGCGAGCGCGTGCGCCGCTGGTGGGCCCAGGGCACCGACATCGGCGAGCGCTTCGAGGCGCTGAAGGCGGTGGCCAACCGTGCCGTCGAGCACGTGGTGCGGCTGATCGTCGTGTTCACGCTGCAGACGCTGGTGCTGCCGCTGCTGCTGGGCTGGGTGCTGTGGCGCCTGGCACGCGCCGTCGTCGCCGGCGGGCCGCCGCGGTAGCCGGCTGCCGGGACCCGCATGCGCCGGCTCGCAGGCGGCCTCCTGGTCCTGGCCGGGCTGTATCTGGCGCTGTGCGTGCTGATGTACGCCGCCCAGCATGCGCTGCAGTACCGCCCGGACGCGTCGCCGATGGATCCGGCCGCCGTGTGGCTGCCGCACGTGCGCGCAGAGACCCTGGCCACGACCGACGGCGAGCGCATCGTCGTCTGGTGGGCGGCGCCGCGCCACGCCAGCGGGCCGGTGTACCTGTACCTGCACGGCAACGGCGCCAAGCTGAGCGCCCGCGACCGCCGCTTGGCGATGCTCAGCGCCGACGGTGCCGGCCTGCTGGCGGTGAGCTGGCGCGGCTACGGTGGCTCCAGCGGCCGGCCGCACGAGGCCGGCCTGCTGACCGACGCGCGCACCGCCTACCGCGCGCTGGCGCGGCGGGTGGACGCGGCGCGCATCGTGGTCTTCGGTGAATCGCTGGGCAGCACGGTGGCAGTGATGCTGGCGGCCGAGGTGCCGGTGGCGGCGCTGGTGCTGGATTCGAGCTTCGCTTCGGCGCTGGACGTTACACAGGGCAGCTACCCCTGGCTGCCGGTGCGCTGGCTGCTGCGCGACACCTACCGCGCCGACCTGGCGGCGCCGCGCGTGCCGGTGCCGGTGCTGCAGCTCCACTGCCGCGACGACCCGGTGACGCCGCTCGCGTCGGCGCAGCGGCTGCACGCACTGCTGCCCGGGCGCCAGCCGCTGGAACTGATCGACGGGCGTTGCCACACGCCCCGGATGGCCACCTTCGAACCGGCGCTGCGGCGCTTCGTCGACGCGCTGGCATGGCCGCCTCTTCGCCCTCTCGGCGCGCGTTGATCTTTGTTCAGCCTGAGAACAGCAGCCACCCGGTCGCCATGAGCATTGGCGGTGGCTTCGGCAGGGCCGTTTGAACGACGATGCGCTGGCAGATGTCGGCCAGTAGCGTCCACCAGCGGTCGAACTTTGGCAACTGCTCCGCAGCAGCTTTGCCGTGCTGGATGGCCGCATGGACATTGGCGATCACCGACTTGACCAAGTCGACTTCGGCATGCATCGGCGTGAGGCACCGCGTGGTCTGCCCGCCGCTGCCGGGGCCGCGCGACCGGCGGAACGGACCGGCGTGGCTCAAGTCCGACAGCCTCCTGGCCGCGAGATCTCCGGGTGGCGGCGAATCGAGCCCGCCGGCCCGGAGACCTCCTTCTTGGTCTATGGTGCGCTGGCCTTGGCCGCTGCCAGACAGTACAGACTGCCCAGCAGAAGCACGGCATAGATGACGACCGAGGACCAGCCCAGAGGGCCGAGGACCTTGTCGAACAAGCCCCATAGCGAAACGGCAACACCCAATGCGTTCACCACGGCGCCTGCAAGGAGCGCGCCGCGCTGGGCCGAAACATCGTTGGTATTGCGGAGGAGCCAGGCGAACACACCGAAGCTCGCGAGTGTTGCGCCGAAGTAGCGCATCTGAAGCAAGTTGGACGGCTCGGTCGGCAAGCCGTACATCGGCAGCATCGTGGATGCCGCCACGAGGAAGGCGATACCGAAAGCGATCCCGAGAATGCCGAGAATCGAGAGATACGTCGACGTCTTCATGTGGGTCTCCTCGTCCGTTTTCAGACTGATGTCCAGTCCATCATTGGCTTTCGGCGCGCCACTGCAAGCCGGAGAATGCGCTTCGGTCGAGCATGGGTCAACACCCGAGGCGTTGCGTACCTCGATGCCGCTCCGCATTCAGCGCGCCAAGATGCCAGGTCGCGACGTCCCACTGTCTTGACGCCGTTCAGCCCATCGACTTTGCCAGCGCGTCGTCGATCTGCAGCACGCGCGGGCATGCCGGGCGCCGCCTCAGGCGGTCGCAATAGATGACGAACTCGTCGCGTTTGGGCAGGGTGCCGAACTGCATGCCCCAACGCAGCGACGAGCCGAGGTAGACGTCGGCGGCGCTGAAGCGCCCGCCGGCAATGACTTCACGTCCGGCCCGCGGCGGCGCCAGTTGCGCGGCGGGGAAGGCGTCGGCGAGATAGGCGCAGATTGCGGCGGCTTCGGTGACAACCACGTCGCCGTGGCGGATCGGCGGTACCTTGCCCATCGGGTTGACGGCCCGGTATTCGGGCGACTTCATCGACTTCCCGAAGACCATCGCCTCGGTGAGGTGCGGCACGCCGACGTCCTCCAGCAGTCGGATCGGATGCCGCGCAGCCCCGAACAGCGCGCCGCGGCGTTCTGGTTGTCAAGCGCCCTGGCGCAGCGTGTGCTGGAACAGGCTGAACAAGCGCTCCCAGTGCCGTTCGGCGGCAGCCTGGTTGTAGATGCCCGCACGCAAGGGAAACACGAAACCGTGCTCGACGCCGGGGTACCACTCGATGCGGTGCGGTGTGCCTGCCGCCAGCAGCGCCGACTGCAGCTGCCGGATGTCGGCCGGCGGCGCCCACTTGTCGATCTCGGCGCAGGCGAAGTAGCTTTCGCAGCGGATCCGGGGCGCCATGCGGTGCGGTGAATCGGGCTCGGCCGTGGCCATGTTGGCGCCATGGATCGACGCGATGCAGCGCAGGCGGTCGGGGAAGGCCGCGGCGGCCCACATCACGAACGGCCCGCTCATGCAGTAGCCCACGGCACCGATGCGCGTGGCGTCGGCTTCGGGCAAGGTGTCGACGTAGCGCAGCAGGGCCCGCGTGTCACAGGCGGTGGTGCCGGCGTCGAGCGTGGCCATCAGCGCGAACATCTCGGCCAGCGCCGGCTCGGTGCGCTCCAGCAAGCGGAAGTCGCGCGAGTTGCGGTAGTACAGGTTGGGCAGCACCACGCAGTAGCCCACGGCCGCGATGCGCCGCGCCATGTCGTGCAGCTCCTCGCGCTTGCCCGGTGCGTCCATGTAGAACAGCACGACGGGAAACGGTCCGCCCTCCTCGGGGTGGACGACGAAGCTGTTCATCGCGCCGTCGGCGGTGGCAATGTCGAGGTGGTGTTCGATCACGGACGAGTCCTCGAAGGGGCGGCCGGGTCAGGTCGGCACGCGCGCCGCGGCGACTGCGTCCAGCGCGCCCTCGCCGCGCGCGATCGCGGCGTCGAACATCGCGGCCACGCCGGGCATCACGAACAGCTCGACGCCGCCGCGCCGGGCCTCCTCGATCATCAGCCGCACGTCCTTGCGCGCCATCGACATCTCGAACGACGGCGAGGTCACGTCGCCCGACTCTATGCGCGCCGCCCGCGCCGGCAGCGACTGGCCCGGGTTGAAGTGCTGGAACAAGGAGAAGGCCTCGCCGGTCGGGATGCCGACCGCGTGCGCCAGGCGGTTGACGTCGCCGAGCACGCCCATGATGCCGATCAGCGTCAGGTTGCCGAACAGCTTGAACGCCGCCGCGCGCTCGGGGGCCTCGCCCAGGTAGAGCACATGGCCGGTCATCTGCTGCAGCGCCGGCAGCAGCGCGTCGTGGCGCGCCTTCTCGCCGGACACGAGCATCAGGCCGCTGCCTTCCAGCGCGTTCGCGGGGCCCATGAAGACCGGGGCGTGGATGAAGGCACGGCCGCTTGCGTTCCAGCGCGCGATGCGCTCGGCGGTGGGCCTGACGGCCGTGGTGGTGTGGTCGACGATCCAGGTGGCTGGCGGTATCGCTGCCGCGATCGGCTCGAGCACGGCGTCGACCGAGGCGTCGTCGGCGAGTGACAGGTGGACGCGCTCGGCGCCCACGAGTGCCGCTGCCGGGTCGTCGAACGCGCGGGCGCCATCCGCCTCCAGCGCGCGCGCCTTGGCGGCGCTGCGGTTCCAGACGTTGACCTCGTGCCCGCTGGCGCGCAGGCGACGCACGAACCCCGAGCCCATCAGGCCGGTTCCGAAAAAGGCGATCTTCATGAGCGGGTGTCCTCCAGTGTCGACACGTCACGATACAGGCTTGGCGGCCATGTCCCTGTCCGGATCGGGCCGACGCCGGCCGCGGCCCTTCGTTGGCTCCCCTAGACTCGGCGCATGCGGTGGTTCAAAGCCTTGCCGACGCGGCGCCCGCCGGAGCCCCCGGAGCGGCAACGCGCCCTCGACCTGCTGGCGGCGATCGACGCCGGTGGCTTGCCGCTCAACCCGGCCCGCGTGAATGACATCGCGCGCAAGCTCGGGCTGGAGGTGTCGACCCAGGCCCCGGTCGAGGACACGATCGCCCGCATACGCACGGCCCTGGCCGACCGGGCCGCGTAGCGGCGCGTCACGCCAACGCGGCGGCAGGCCTCGCGGCCATGAGGCACGACCTTGAGCGAGGTCAATCGCGCCGACGAGCCCCTGCACTAGCCTCGTTCGCGCCGGGCGGTTCCGGGGATTGATCAGCGCTTGGAGGTGGACATGCAGACCCTGCTGGTGGCTGTCGATGGCTCCGAAACGGGCAATCGCGCCGTCGCTCACGCGATCGAGATCGCGCGTCGCTTCGGCAACACGAAGCTGTTGCTGATCAACGTTCAGCAAGCACTCGAGCGCTGGTATGCAGGCGGCCTGCTGAACAAGGAGGCGCTTGCGCACTTGCAGCAACTGGGCGAGCAGGACGCCGTGGCAGCGCGGGCGCTCATTGATGCCGCCGGGCTGAACTATGAATTCAGGGTGCTGTTCGGGCACCCTGGCGAGGTCATCGCGCGCTTCGCCCGGGAGCCGGGCTGCATCGGCGTCGTGTTGGGCACGCGCGGCCTGGGTGCCCTCGAGCAGGTCTTCCTGGGGTCGACGGCGTACAAGGTGGTGCAGCTCGCCGAGGTACCGGTGACCTTGGTCAAGTAGCGCCTGCGACTGGCCCCTTTCGGGCCTGGGTGTCCTCCTTGTTCAGCGGCACGCCAGCCATGGCGACGTCTCACCGACACACCACCCGTGACGTGCTCCTGTGGCTGGGCATCTACGTCGCCGCGGTCACGCTGCCGCTGTTTGCCCTGCTCGCGGGCAGCACCGGCGCGGGCCGCGGGTGGGCGTGGGACTTCGCGATGGCGCTCGGTTATGCCGGGCTCGCCATGCTGGGTGTGCAGTTCGCCCTGACGGCGCGCTTTCGCCGCGCCACGGCGCCCTTCGGCATCGACATCATCTACTACTTCCACCGCTATCTGGCGCTGTTGGCGCTGGCCCTGGTGCTTGCGCATTACCTGATCCTGCGCTGGCACAACCCGGCGGCACTGGGGGCGGCCGACCCGCGCAGCGCGCCGGGGTACATGTCCGCGGGGCGGCTGGCGCTGGCGCTGTTCGTGCTGGTGTCGGTGTTGTCGCTGGCGCGACGTGGGCTGCGCCTTGAATACGACCGCTGGCGTGTCCTGCACGCAGCGCTGGCCACGGCGGCCCTGGCGCTGGCGCTGTGGCACCTGGCGGGCTCCGGCCGCTACCTCGACAGCGCCTGGAAGCAGGCGCTGTGGGCGGTCTACGGCGCGTTCTGGATCGGACTCATCGCCTATGTGCGAGTGTTCAGGCCCTGGCGGGTGTCGCGTTCGCCCTGGCGTGTCGGGCGCGTGCGGCCCGAGCGCGGGCGCGTCTGGACCCTGGAGCTGGAGCCGCCGCCGGGGCAGTCGCTGCGGTTCTCGCCCGGCCAGTTCGCCTGGCTGACCCTGCGTGCGTCGCCCTTCGCGATGAAGGAACACCCGTTCTCGATCGCCTCCAGTGCCGAGCGCGGCCCCGGCATCGAGCTGTCGATCAAGGCCCTGGGCGACTTCAGTTCGGGCATCAAGGACATCGCGGTGGGCGAGACCGCCTGGCTCGACGCACCCTATGGCACCTTCGGCATCGACCGGCATCCCGACGCACCGGGTTTCGTGTTCATCGCCGGCGGCATCGGCATCGCGCCGCTGCTGTCGATGCTGCGCACGCTGGCCGACCGCCATGACCGCCGCCCACTGTGGCTGTTCTACGGCAACCGCGCCTGGGAGCGGGTGGCGTTCCGCGAAGAACTCGAACGACTGGCGCCAGCACTGGACCTGCGCGTCGTGCACGTGCTGCTGGAACCGCCGCCAGGCTGGGCGGGCGAACAGGGCTACATCACGTCTGACCTGCTGGCGCGGCACCTGCCGGCACGGCGCACCGAATTCGAGTACCTGATGTGCGGGCCGACACCGATGACGGTGAGCGTGGAACGCAGCCTGGCGGCGCTGTCGGTCCCGGTGAGGCAGGTGCATTCCGAGATCTTCGACTGGGTCTGAACCGGAGGCGCCCGATGCTGCGTGAATCCAGAGCCCGCTGGCTGGCCTTTGCCACCGCAGGCGTCGTGGTGGCGCTGGCGGCGCTGTTTGCATGGCTGCGCAATCCGCCCGGCGACGCCACCCGGACCGCTGCCCCGACGCTCGCGGCTGCACCGCCGACGGCCCCGGCCACGCCAGCTTCAGCATGGCAGGGAGCCGCGCCGGTGCCACAGGCCCCGCCTGCCGACGCGGCGCGGCTTGCCGCCGGCCGCGCGGCCTTCACGCGCCTGGGCTGCGGGGGCTGCCACGCCATCGATGGCGTCGGCAATCCGGCTGCGCCGCTGGACGGCGTCGGCGCCCGGCTCGACCCCGCTGCGCTGCGCGACTGGACCCTGGGGGCCGGCGTGGCGGTCGATCAACTGCCACGTGGCCTCTTGCGCACCAAGGCCCGCGCCGCGCAGGACGCCGACATCGATGTCCTGATCGAGTACCTCGCACAGAGCCGCTAACCTGACGCCTGGCCCGCCCACCGAGCCGAAGACCCGCCGCCGCCGGACCGAACCGACGCTCAGTGGACGCGGTCCTGCCGAATGGCCTGCGTGACCATCTCCTGGCTGATCCCCCAGTGGGCCAGGGCATAGCCATAGACCCGTCGCTCGTCGTGCGTGACGTGGCCGTCCGCGATGATGACGGCGGCAGCGAGGCGACAGACCAGCAGGCGCTGTTCCGGCGCAACGACGGCGTCGAGCACCGCCACGAGATGCATCATGTCGTCCGGGCACAGCCACGATCGCTCGGACAATCCCGCACCGACCTCCTTGACACACAGCCGCGCCAGCTCGACGAACCTGGTCCGCGACACGGCCAGGCGACGGAAGGCGTCGAGGTCGTCGAGCATGCGCAACTCGCGTTCGTCGATGTGGCCATTGGCGGCCACCATCATCGCCAGGGCGCGGGCGGGGGCCTCGTCGGCAGAGGCCAGAGATCGTTTGGGCATGATCCGCTCCTGATTGACTTGTTCGAAGGATGACCACCAATCGCCAGGGCACGGGCGATTGCGTACATGGAAGGAGCACCCCGGCGCCGCTGAGTTCCCCATTTTGGCGCCGCGACACAGCGTGCTCGACCTTGCCGACTCACCACCGGCGCGCTGCCTGACAGGGTGCGCGGGACGTGCCCGCTGTCATCCTGGTGCGCTTGTCGCGTTGTCGTATCGTCGGGCATACGTTCACTCAAGGAGAGTATCAATGGCCAACGAGGGTTACCACGAACCGGTCGCCGAGCTCGGCGCCGAGACGCGCGACATGCACCGCGCCATCGTTTCGCTGATGGAGGAACTCGAGGCGGTGGACTGGTACAACCAGCGCGTCGATGCCTGCAAGGACCCGGAGCTGCGCAAGATCCTCGAGCACAACCGCGACGAGGAGAAGGAGCACGCGGCGATGGTGCTGGAGTGGATCCGCCGCCGCGACCCGGTGTTCGACAAGGAATTGCGCGGCACGCTCTTCACCGAAGGCACGATCGGCCACGACTGAGCGCACGGGCGCGCAGCCAACACGCTCGCGCGGCGGCCACCGCGTGGCGGCGGCCTCGGGGCTGCTCAGAGATACGGTGACATCAGCCGCGCCAGGCCGTTGCGCAGGCGCGCGGCCAGCGGCAGCGACCGCAACTCGGCGGCAGCCAGTTCGCGCGCTCCCTGGAGGCGCGCCGCCACCAGCAGGTCCAGCCGCCGCACCAGGTCATCGTCGTAGCACTCCAGGTTGTATTCGAAGTTCAGCCGCAGGCTGCGCGCGTCCCAGTTGGTGGAGCCGATCAGCGACCACCCTTCGTCGACGAGGAACAACTTCGTGTGGTCGAACGGCGCCGCGCTCAAGTGCACGCGGCACCCGCTGTCGATCAGCTCGACCAGCTGCGGTCGCGTGGCCCAGTCCATCACGCGCACGTTGCTGCGCTGCGGCATCACGATATCCACTGCCACGCCGCGCAGCGCGGCGACCTTCAGCGCCGCGATCAGCGTGTCGTCGGGCAGGAAATACGGGGTCACGATGCGCACGCGCGAGCGTGCCACCGCCAGCGCGCCGAGGATCACTTGCGGCATGTTGTCGATGTCGGCATCCGGTCCGTCGGGGATGCCGCGGGCCAGCACCGGTCCACACAGGGCCGATGGCCCAAACCATGGCTCGCCGTACAGCTGTTCACCGCTGGCGAAGGCCCAATCCACCGCGAACGTGCGCTGCAGGTCGGCCACGACCGGCCCCTGGACGGCGAAGTGCAGACAACGCACAGGGTGCGTTGGCTGCCTGGAGCGCCAGTGTCCGTGGCGGATGTTCATGCCGCCCGTGAAGCCGGTGGCGCCGTCGACGACCATGATCTTGCGGTGGTTGCGCAGGTTCGCGTAACGCGACCGGAAGGGGTTGTACGTCGGCAGGAACGCGGCCGCCGGCACGCCGGCCCGTCGCAATACCCCGAGCATGTCCGGCCGGCTGTAGCGCAAGCCGAGGCCGTCGATCAGGACACGGACCTCGACGCCCCGCTCGTGCGCGCGTTGCAGCGATTGCGCAAAGGCCTGGCCCGCGGCATCGTTGTCGAAGATGTAGCTGGCCAGCGTCACCGACCGCGTGGCCTGGTCGATCGCTGCGAGCATGGCCGGATAGGCGACGTCGCCGTCTTCCAGCGCCTCGATGTGGTTGCCCGCCAGCAGCGCCTTGCCGGTGACGCGGGCGCACAAGCGATCGAGTCCGCCGAGAGCTGGGTCGCGCTGCAGCACATCCGGGGCCACGACGGCTGTCGTGTGGTCCGCCGACAGGTGCCGGGCGTCGCGACGCCAGACTTCCTGCAGCCCCAGCGCCACTGCGCTGCGTTGAACGCGATTGATGCCGAACATCAGATACAGGATCGATCCGATGCCGGGCGCGAGCCAGGCCAGGCCGATCCAGCCGATCACCGCGCTGACGTGACGCTTGCGCAGCACGGCATCGACCGTCACGGCGGTCGCGGCCATGACGTGGGCAACGGCGGGCGTCACGGCCCAGGCTGGTCCCAGCCACTCGTTCATGCGCCCGACCAGTCGGTCAGGCGTCCGCCACTTGCCACAGACCGCGTCATCGGCTTCGTCCCTCTGTCCGGTTGGGGCATTGTGGCCGGGCAGCAGGGCTGGCTCGCACCGCGTCGGCGGCCCATTTGAGGAGGGTCAACGCCGCACGCGCGAGGTAGGGGAAGATGACTCAAGCGCCTTGGCGTGCATGCAAAGGATCGGCATGATCATCTTGACCGTCAACGCCGGCAGTTCCTCGGTACGCCTGACGGCGTTCACGCCCGAGTCCGCAGGCCTGCGCGCCTGCGCTGAGCAGCGCCACGAGATCGGCGCCGGCACGTCCGCCGAGTGGCTGGCCGACTTCGTCGGGCAGCATCTGCATGAACGGCCGCGGTGCGTCGCCCACCGGGTGGTGCACGGCGGCCTGCGCCTGACCTCCACGCGCCGCATCGACGCCGACGTCGAGGCCGAGATCGAAAGGCTCACGCCGCTGGCGCCGCTGCACAACCCGGTGGCGCTGGCCTGGGTGCATGCCTGCCGCACGCTGTGGGGCCAGGACATGCCCCAGCTGGCCGTGTTCGACACGGCGTTCTTCGCCCACCTGCCGGAGGTGGCAGCGACCTATGCCTTACCTCGCGAACTCAGCGCCGCCCACGGTCTGCGGCGCTACGGCTTTCACGGCCTCGCCCACCAGGCGCTGTGGTCACGCTGGTGCGCCTTGCGGCCCGACCTGGCACAGGGCGGCCGCATCGTCTCGTTCCAGCTCGGCGCCGGCTGCTCGGTCAGTGCCATCGAGCGCGGCGCGGCGCGCGACACCTCGATGGGATTTTCACCGCTGGAGGGGCTGGTCATGGCCACACGCAGCGGTGACGTCGATCCGGCGCTCGTGACCTACCTTCAGCGCGTCGCGGGGCTGAGTGCTGCGGACGTGGAACGGCTGCTCAACGAACGCTCCGGTTTGCTGGGCCTGTCGGGTGTCAGCGGCGACATGCGCGAGTTGCTTGCCAGCGACGACCCCCACAGTCGCCTGGCCGTGGATCTCTACGCCTACCGGGCGCGCAAGGTCCTCGGCGCGTACCTGGCGGTGCTGGGCGGTGCGGACGGCATCCTGTTCGGCGGCGGCGTCGGCGAAAACGCTGCTGGCGTGCGCGCCGCCATCCTCGGCGGCCTGGGCTGGGCGGGCATTCGCGTCGACGCCGCCGCCAACGCCGCGACGATCGGCCGCGAGGGCTGCATCAGCGCGCCGGGCAGCCCGGTCCAGGCCTGGGTCGTACCGGTGGACGAAGCGCGCGTTCTCGCGCAGGAAGCACTCGCCGCCTTGGCGGCATAGACTAGGAGTTCTGTGATGACCAGCACCCCACAGCCCGCCCTCCAGAGCCCGGCGGGCGCCGACGGTGACTTCACGACGCTGGACGCCTGGTGGCGCGCCGCCAACTACCTTTCGGTGGGGCAGATCTACCTGCTCGACAACCCGCTGCTCGCCGCGCCGCTGACGCATGAACACGTCAAACCCAGGCTGCTCGGCCACTGGGGCACGACGCCGGGCCTGAACTTCATCTACGCGCACCTGAACCGCGTCATCCGCCGGCACGACCTCGACATGCTCTACATCGCCGGCCCCGGCCACGGCGGCCCGGCGCTGTTCGCCAACACCTGGCTCGAAGGCAGCTACAGCGACTTCTACCCCGACGTCACGCGCGACGCCGAGGGCATGCAGCGCCTGTTCCGGCAGTTCTCGTTTCCCGGCGGCGTGGGCAGCCACGTCACCGCCGAGACCCCGGGTTCGATCCACGAAGGCGGCGAGCTCGGCTACGCGCTGTCGCACGCCTTCGGCGCCGCGTTCGACAACCCCGGGCTCATCGTCGCCTGCGTCGTCGGCGACGGCGAGGCCGAGACCGGGCCGCTGGCCGCCGCCTGGCATTCGAACAAGTTCCTCGACCCCGCCGGCGACGGCGCGGTGCTGCCGATCCTGCACCTCAACGGCTACAAGATCGCCAACCCCACCGTGCTTGCGCGCATCCCGCACGCCGAACTCGAGGCGCTGCTGATCGGCTACGGTTGGCGCCCGCATTTCGTCGAAGGGTCGGACCCGCAGGCGATGCATCGCCAGATGGCGGCCACGCTGGACGCCGTGATCGGCGAGATCCACGCCATCCAGCGGGCCGCTCGTGACGACGGCGTCGGTCGGGGCGGCAGTGATCGCCCGTGCTGGCCGCTGATCGTGCTGCGCTCGCCCAAAGGCTGGACCGGCCCGAAGGTGGTGGACGGCCAGCCGAGCGAAGGCAGCTGGCGCTCGCACCAGGTGCCGCTGGCCGACACGGCCCGCAACCCGCAACAGCTGCGCCAGCTCGAGCAGTGGCTGCAGAGCTACCGGCCCGGCGAACTGTTCGACGAACATGGCGCGCTGCGCCCGGCGATTGCCGCCCTGGCGCCGCAGGGCGTGCGCCGCATGGGCTCCAACCCGCATGGCAATGGCGGTTTGCTGCTCAGGGACCTGCGACTGCCCGACTACCGCGACAGCGCCGTGGCCGTGCCGCAACCCGGCGCCGTGACCGCCGAGGCGACGCGTGTCATGGGTGGCTACCTGCGCGAGGTCATGCGGCACAACCTCGATGCGCGCAACTTCCGCGTCGTCGGCCCCGACGAGACCGCCTCCAACCGCCTGGGCGCGCTGTTCGAGGTCACCGACCGCACCCGGCTCGCCGAGCGCCTGCCCGACGACGAAGGGCTGGCGCCGGACGGCCGCGTGATGGAGATCCTTTCCGAGCACACGTGTCAGGGCTGGCTCGAAGGCTACCTGCTGACCGGCCGGCACGGCCTGTTCTCGTGCTACGAGGCCTTCATCCACATCGTCGACTCGATGTTCAACCAGCACGCCAAGTGGCTCAAGGTCTGCAACGAGATCCCATGGCGGCGCCCGATCGCCTCGCTGAACTACCTGCTCACGTCGCACGTCTGGCGCCAGGACCACAACGGTTTCTCGCACCAGGACCCGGGCTTCATCGACCACGTCGTGAACAAGAAGGCCGACGTCATCCGCGTCTACCTGCCACCCGACGCCAACACGCTGCTGTGCGTCACCGACCGCTGCCTGCGCTCGCGCAACCTCGTCAACGTCATCGTCGCCGGCAAGCAGATGCAGGCGCAGTGGCTGGACATGGACGCCGCGATCAGGCATTGCGCCGCCGGCATCGGCATCTTCGACTGGGCCAGCAACGACCAGGATGGCGAACCGGACGTGGTGCTGGCCTGCGCCGGCGACGTGCCGACGCTGGAGACCCTGGCGGCCGTGGGCCTGCTGCGAGAACACCTGCCGGCGCTCAGGGTGCGGGTCGTCAATGTCGTCGACCTGATGACGCTGCAGCAGAAGGAGGAGCATCCGCACGGGCTGTCCGACCGCGACTTCGACACCCTGTTCACGACCGACAAGCCGGTCATCTTCGCCTACCACGGCTACCCCTGGCTGATCCACCGGCTGACCTACCGGCGCCGCAACCACGGCAACCTCCACGTGCGCGGCTACAAGGAGGAAGGCACGACGACCACGCCGTTCGACATGGCGGTGCTCAACGACCTCGACCGCTTCCACCTGGTGGCCGACGTCATCGACCGCGTGCCCAAGCTCGGATACCGCGCCGCGCACCTCCGGCAGGCCATGCGCGACAAGCTCGTCGAGCACCACGAGTACATCCGGCGCCACGGCCAGGACATGCCGGAGGTCCTCGATTGGCAGTGGCGCAACGAGATCATGTCGAAGCCGCGGCCATGAAAAGGCGGGGCGGCGCATCCTTCCTCGGCATGGTGCTCACGCGCGTGATGTGGATCGCGCTGCTGTGGTGGGCGCTGGCCGGCGGGGGCGCATGGGCGTTCGGTGCCGCGGTCATCGTGCTGGCCGTCGCTGCCAGTCTCGCGCTGCAACCGACACCTCGAGTGCGAATCTCGCTGCCGGCCCTGTTCCCCTTTCTCACCTTCTTCGCCTTGCGCTCGGTGCATGCCGGCTTCGACGTGGCCCGGCGTGCGCTCTCGCCGCGCCTGCCCATCGCGCCGTCGCTGGTCGACTTGCGCCTGCGCCTGCCGCCGGGCCCGTCGCGCGTGTTCCTTGCCGACATCATGAGCCTGCTGCCTGGAACACTCAGCGCCGACCTCGTCGATGACCGGCTGCGCCTGCACGTGCTCGACACTCGCTTGCCGACCGAGCAGGGCTTGCGCGCCGCCGAAGCGGTCGTCGCGGCCTTGTTCGGCCAGACATTGATTGCCCTGCCGGGCGAGCCTTGAGCTGCAAAGCGATGACCGGCGCCAGCGCCTTTCGACGTCATGGCGGCGGATGAGCCTGAAACGGAGACGACGATGAAACCGCTCTATCTCGCGCTGGCTGCATTCCTGATCCTGAACATCGCCGCCGGTCTGGCGCGCATCCTGCGCGGGCCGACGGCGGCCGACCGCATGCTCGCGGCGCAGCTGTTCGGGACCACCGGCGTGGCCGTGCTGCTGCTGCTCGCCGAGGCCCAGGCCATGCCGGCGCTGCGCAACGTGGCGCTGGTGTTCGCGGCGCTCGCGGTGCTCGCCACCGTGGCCTTCGTCAATCGCGTGGCCCATGACGCCGGCGCGAGCGAGGCCGGGAGCGAGTCGCCGTGACTGCGCTCGACGTCCTGAGCGCGGTGCTGCTCGCCGCGGGCGCGTTCTTCTTTCTCGCCGGCACCGTCGGGCTGCTGCGTTTCCCGGACGTGTACACGCGCCTGCACGCCCTGACCAAGGTCGACAACCTCGGCCTCGGCTTCGTGGTGCTCGCGCTCATGCTGCAGGCCGACACGTTCGCGGACGGTCTGAAGCTGGCGCTGATCTGGGGTCTGGCACTCGCGGCTAGCGCCACCGCCGCCTACCTGCTCGCGCACAACGCGCTGGACAACGGTGTCCGCCCCTGGCGGCGCCCACCCGGGGCCGGGAGGTGAGCCTGGCGACCTGGCTGCTCGACGTGCCGCTGGCGACGGTGCTGGTCTGGGTCGCCTGGCGCGCGCTTGCCAGTCGCGACATCCTCGAGGCGGTGGTGTTGTTCATCGTCTTCGGCCTGCTCATGGCGCTGGCCTGGGCGCGGCTCGCAGCGCCCGATCTCGCGCTGGCCGAGGCGGCGATCGGTGCCGGGCTCACGGGCGTGCTGCTGCTCGACACCGTGGGCCACCTGCAGGGCGGCCGACGCCGCCGCGGGGAGGAGCGATGAGCGCGCCCGGGCCACGAGGCCATGCGCTGCTGCGGATCGTCGCAGCCGTGGCGGTGACGCTGGTCGCCGGGGCGCTGGTCGTGGCGATGCTCGGCGTGCCGTCGCCGACCACCAGGCTGGCGTTGGCCGTCGATGCTCGCATGGGCCACAGCGGCGTAAACCATCCGGTGACGGCGGTGCTGCTCAACTTCCGCGCCTACGACACCTTGCTCGAGATCGCCGTGCTGCTGATTGCGGTGATCGGGGCGCTGGCGCTGCACCAGGCGGGCGGCGATGAAGCAACGCCGCCCGCCGCGGTCGCGCAGCCGGTGCTCGGCGGGCTGCTCCACCTGCTCGTGCCGCTGCTGGTGCTGCTCGCCGCCTACCTGCTGTGGGCCGGCGCGCACGGCCCGGGCGGGGCATTCCAGGCCGGCGCCGCGCTGGCCGCCGTGGGCGTGCTGCTGCGGCTTGCCGGCCGCTGGACGCCGGTGCTGCCACCGCCTGCGCACGCGCGCGCCGGCCTGCTCGTCGGTTTCGCCGTCTTCCTGGCGGTGGCGATCGGCGCGGCGCTGGCCGGCGGGGCGCTGCTGGAGTACCCGCGTGTCTGGGCCGGGGCACTGATCCTGCTGGTCGAAACGGCGCTCGCGGTCTCGATCGGGATGATGCTCGTCGGCTTCTTCATCGGCGCGCCGACGTCGCAGCGGCGATGAGCGCGGGGCTCCTCTACGCGTTCGCGGGCGCCGCGCTCCTGGCCCTCGGTCTGTACGCGCTCGTCGTGCATGGGCATTTGTTGCGCAAGATCCTCGCCGTCAACGTCGTCGGCAGCGGCGTCTTCCTGGTCCTCGTCGGGCTCGCGCAGCGCGATGGCGCCGCCGACCCCGTGCCGCAGGCGATGGTGCTCACCGGCATCGTGGTGGCGGTCAGCGCCACCGCGCTGGCGCTCGTCCTGATGCGCCGGCTCTTCGATCTCACCGGCGCGACCGCGCTCGACGAGACGGACTGAAAAGCAGGCATGCGGGGCTGGCTCGGCGTCGACACCCTGCCCTGGCTGATCGCGCTGCCACTGGTATTCGCGACCGCCTCCTTCCTGCTCGGTGCGCGGGCGGCGCGCCATTTCGCTGCGCCGGGGCTCGTGCTCGGCCTGTTCGCCGCCGCGTTGCTGGTCTGGCAGGTGGCGGTCGGCGGCGCGCAGCGCCAGGCGATCGGCGGCTGGGCCGCACCGCTGGGCATCGAACTGCACGCCGATGCGCTGGCCGCGCTCATGCTGCTGATGACCGCCGTGGTGGTGCTGCCGGTCGGCCTGTACGCGCGTGTCTATTACGAACAGCGGCCGGGCGGGGCGCCCTTCTGGCCGCTGACCTGGTTCCTGATCGGCGCCATGAATGCGCTGTATCTCTCGGCGGACATCTTCAATCTCTACGTCACGCTCGAATTGCTGGGGCTGGCGGCCGTGGGGCTGGTCGCGATGGCCGGCGGCGCGCGGGCGCTCGCGGCTGCCTTGCGCTACCTACTCGCGGCGCTGGCGGGTTCGCTGCTCTACCTGCTCGGCGTGGCACTGCTCTACGGTGCGCACGGCACGCTGGCCATCGCGCTGCTCGCACCGCTGCTCGCACCCGCGCCCTACGCCTGGCTCGCCGCGGCGCTGATGATGCTGGGCCTGATCGTCAAGAGCGCGCTCTTCCCGCTGCACTTCTGGTTGCCGCCGGCGCACGGCGGCGCCGCCGCGCCGGTGAGCGCGCTGCTCTCGGCGCTGGTCATCAAGGCGTCCTTCTATCTGCTCGTGCGACTGTGGCTCGACCTGTTCGGAGTGCTTGCGACACCCGCCGCCGGCCAGTTCCTGGGCTGGCTCGGTGCGGCCGCGATCGTCTGGGGTTCGCTGCTCGCGCTGCGCCAGGACAGGCTGAAGATGCTCGTTGCCTACTCGACGGTGGCGCAGATCGGCTATCTCTTTCTGGTCTTTCCGCTGCTCACCGGCACCGGCACCGTGGCGGCGGCCAGCGCGCTTGCCGGCGGCGTCTGCCAGATGCTGTCGCACGCCGCGGCGAAGGGCGCGATGTTCCTCGGCGCCGGCGCCATGGTGCTGGCGATGGGGCGCGACGACATCGCGGGCCTCGACGGCCTCAGTGCGCACCTGCCGATGAGCTTCTTCGCCTTCGCCCTGGCCGGTGTGTCGCTGATGGGCCTGCCGCCAACGGGCGGCTTCGTCGCCAAGTGGCTGCTGCTCGAGGCCGCGCTCGAGGCCGGGCAGTGGTGGTGGATCGTGGTCATGATCGTCGGCGGGCTGCTGACCGCGGCCTATGTGTTGCGTGTGCTGCGTCACGCCTTCCTGCCCGCGGCCCGCGGCAAGGTCTTCGCGCCCGTCCCGCGCACGCTCGAGTTCAGCGCACTGGCCCTCGCCGCGGCATCGCTGGCGCTCGGTCTTGTCGCCGCCGGGCCGGTCGCGTTGCTCGCCGGGGGTCGGGCATGAGCACGAACGGCCGCTGCGAAGCGCTCGTTCCGGAGCGCGCAACGCGCGGGTTGCGCCGATGACCATGAACGTGGCGCTGCCGCTGCTGGTGCTGGGCACCTCGCTGGCCACCGGCATCGTGATCTTCTTCCTGGCCGAAACACGCCATCGGCTGCGCAGCACGCTCAACCTCGCCGGCGCCGGCGTCAAGGTGTTGCTGGTGATGCTCATGCTCTGGGGCGTCTTCCGCGACCAGCAATACCAGGCGCGCTACGAACTGCTGCCCGGGGTCGACTTCGTGCTGCGTGCCGACGCACTGGGGCTGCTGTTCCTGACGCTGTCGGCCGGGCTGTGGCTGCTGACCACGGTCTACGCCATCGGCTATCTGGAGGGCTCGCCGCATCGCTCGCGCTTCTTCGGCTTCTTCAGCCTGTGCATCACCGCCACCACGGGCATCGCGCTGGCCGGCAACCTGCTGACGTTCTTCATCTTCTACGAGTTGCTGACGCTGTCGACCTATCCGCTGGTCGTCCACCGCGGCACCGAGCGCTCGCTGCGCGCAGGCAATGTCTACCTCGTCTACACGCTCACCGGTGGCGCGGTGCTGCTGGTCGGTGTCGCCTGGCTGCAAAGCCTGCTCGGGAGTGTCGAGTTCACGACCGGCGGCGCGCTTTCCGGACTGCCCGGCGAGCAGCGCGGCGCGCTGACCGCGATCTTCGTGCTGCTCATTGCCGGGCTCGGCGTGAAGGCCGCACTCGTGCCGCTGCACGGCTGGCTGCCGGTGGCGATGGTCGCGCCGGCGCCGGTGTCGGCGCTGCTGCACGCGGTGGCGGTGGTGAAGGCCGGTGCCTTCGGCATCATGCGCGTGGTCTACGACGTCTATGGCATCGCGCTGGCCGCCGACCTCGGGCTGCTGCTGCCGCTGGCGATCGTCGCTGCCGTGACCATCGTCTACGGCTCGCTGCGCGCGATCGGGCAGGACGACCTGAAGAAGCGCCTGGCGTTCTCAACCGTGAGCCAGGTGTCGTACATCGTCCTCGGCGTGGCCCTCTTCGGGCCGGTGGGCACCGTCGGCGGCCTCGTGCACCTCGTGCACCAGGGGATCATGAAGATCACGCTGTTCTTCTGCGCCGGCAACCTGGCCGAGACCCTGGGCATCCATCGCGTGAGCGAGATGAACGGCGTCGGTCGGCGCCTGCCCTGGACGATGGCGGCGTTCACGGTCGCGGCCTTCGGCATGATCGGCGTGCCGCCGATGGCGGGATTCGTCAGCAAGTGGTATCTCGGGCTCGGTGCGCTCGAGGCGCACATGCCCTGGGTGCTGGGCGTGCTGGTGGCGAGCAGCCTGCTCAACGCCGCCTACTTCCTGCCGATCCTGCACGCCGCCTGGTTCAAGCCGCAGGCGGGTCCTTGGCCGGCCGAGACGCCGCGAGCGCGGTTCGAGACCGACTGGCGCCTGCTGCTGCCGCCGCTGGTGACGGCGCTGCTCACGGTGGCCACCGGGCTGCTCGCCGCCACCCCGTTCAGCCCGCTCGACTGGGCCAGGCTCATCGCCGTGCGGGCCTACCTGCGATGAGTGCACTGCTGGCCGTGGCCATCGTGCTGCCGCTCGTGATCGCCGCGCTGCTGCCCGCGCGCACCACGCGCGCCACGGCGCTGGCGCTGGCGCCGTGGGCGCCGCTGCCGGCCCTTGGGCTCGTGCTCCTGGGCACGCCGGGCGTCACGCTCGACGCGCCGTGGCTGCTGCTCGGCGCGCGCCTGGGCATGGACGCGACGGCGCGGGTCTTCCTGTTCTTCACCGCCGCGCTGTGGCTGAGTGCCGGCATCTATGGGCGGGCCTATCTCGGCGCCGACCCCGGGCGCGCGCGCTTCGTGGCTTTCTACCTGCTCACCTTTGCCGGCAATGTCGGCCTGATCCTGGCGCAGGATGTCGCGAGCTTCTATCTGTTCTTCGCGCTCATGACCTTCAGCGCCTACGGGCTCGTGGTGCACGAGGGCAGCGCCGCGGCGTGGCGCGCCGGGCGCGTCTATCTCGTCATGGCGGTGCTCGGCGAGGGCCTGCTGGTGATGGGCTTGCTGCTGCTGGTGAACGCCAGCGGCACGCTCGACATCGCGCGCGCGGCTGCGGCGCTGGCGGGTGCTCCCGCGCGCCAGACGATCGTCGTGCTGCTGCTCGCGGGCTTCGGCGTCAAGGCCGGCGCGGTGCTGCTGCACCTGTGGCTGCCGCTGGCCCATCCGGTGGCACCCACGCCGGCGAGCGCGGTGCTCTCGGGCGCCATCATCAAGGCCGGCTTGCTCGGCTGGTTGCGCTTCCTGCCGCTCGGCGCGGCAGCGCTTCCCGATCTCGGTGCGCTGGTCATCGCTGCGGGCCTGTTCGCGGCGTTCTACGGCGTGGCCATCGGCGTGACCCAGCGCGACGCCAAGGTGGTGCTGGCCTACTCCAGCATCAGCCAGATGGGTCTGATGACCATCGTTGTCGGTGCCGGGCTGCTCGCACCGCAGGCCTGGCCGGCACTGCTGCCGGCGGTGTCGCTGTACGCGCTGCATCATGCTTTCGCCAAGGGCTCGCTGTTCTTCGGCGTGGGGCTGGCGGCACGCGGCGGCGGCTGGCACTGGGTGCGCCTGGGTCAGTGGCTGTCGGCATTGGCGCTGGCCGGCGCGCCCTTGACCAGCGGGGCGTGGGTCAAGACACAGATGAAGGAGGCACTGACGACCCTGCCAGCACCCTGGCCGAGCTGGCTGTCGTGGCTGCTGCCACTAGCCGCCGCAGGCACGAGCGCGCTCATGATCCGCTTCCTGTTCATCACTGCCACCCAGCGTTCACCGGTGCGGGCCGCGGTGCCGGGCCTGTGGCTGGCGTGGCTGTTGCTGTGGCTGTTCTGGCTGCTGGGCGTCGTGTGGCTCGCCGGCGCGACGCGCTGGGCGGGGTCGTTGGACCTGGTCGCCCGCGCCCTCTGGCCTGCGTCACCATGGACGAGCCTGTGGCCACTCCTCCTGGGCGCGTTCGCCGCCGGACTCGCCGTCCTGCCGCTGTTCCGGCGCGCGCGGTATCGGGCGTCGGCGATCCCGCCCGGCGACTTGTTGGCGCCCATAGAGCGTGCGGTGCGCTGGTGCGCGGATGCAGCGCACCGTGTTCCGCGGTTTGCCGCCGTGCGTCATGCGACGGCGCCATCGGCAGGCCCGCTGGTCGCTGCCGCCCGCATCGAAGGCAGGCTGCGATCATGGAGCGTCGCAGGCGCGGCGCTGCTCGTCATGCTCGTGATGCTGGCGGCGCTGCTCGCCCATCGATGACGGCGACCCGGCGACGACACCGGCCCCTTGAAATCCATCGGAATCACCATGGCACAGATCTCCCCGAAAGCAGCCGTCCCCTCGCCTGCCTGGCACACCCAGACCGTGGCGCAGACGCTGCAAGCCCAGTCGGTCGTCCCCGGCGCCGGCCTGGGCCATGACGAAGCCGCCCGGCGTCTGCAGCAATACGGCCCCAACAGCCTGCCCGCCGCCAGGCGGCGCCCGCCCTGGCAACGCTTTGCGCTGCAGTTCCACAACCCGCTGATCTACGTGCTGCTGGCCGCGGCCGCCGTCACCTTCGGTCTCGACGACCACGTGGACACCGGCGTCATCCTCGGCGTGGTGCTCATCAACGCCATCATCGGCTTCGTTCAGGAAGGCAAGGCCGAGAAGGCGCTGGAAGCGGTGAGCGCGATGCTGGCCAGCCACGCCACCGTGCTGCGTGACGGCCAGTGGCACGAGATCGACGCCGCCGGGCTGGTGCCGGGCGATGTCGTGCTGCTGGAGTCCGGCGCCCGCGTGCCGGCCGACCTGCGCCTGCTGCGCGTGAAAAACCTGCACGTCAACGAGGCGGCACTCACCGGCGAGTCGGTGGCCGCGGGCAAGGACACCGAACCGGTGGCCGAGACGGCGCCGATCGGCGACCGCCACGGCATGGTCTATTCCGGCACCGTCGTCAGTGTCGGCCAGGCGCACGGCGTGGTCGTCGCGACCGGCAAGGCCACCGAGATCGGCCGCATCGGCACGCTGGTGGGCGAGGTGCAGACGCTGGCCACGCCGCTGACCCGTCGGCTCGACCAGTTCGCGCGCCGCATCACGCTGTTCATCGTGGTCGTCGGGCTGATCACGTTCCTGTATGGGTACTTCCTGCGCGGCATGCCGCTGCTGGAAATCTTCCTGGCCGTGGTCGGGCTGGCGGTGGCGGCGATCCCCGAAGGCCTGCCCGCCATCGTGACCATCGTGCTGGCCATCGGCACCCGCACCATGGCCCGCAACAAAGCCATCGTGCGGCGCCTGCCGGCCGTCGAGACGCTGGGGTCGGTGACGGTGATCTGCTCGGACAAGACCGGCACCCTGACCAGGAACGAGATGACCGCGGTGCGCGTCATGCTGCCCAGCCACACGCTCGAAGTCAGCGGCGCCGGCTATGCGCCCGAGGGCGGATTCCAGCGCGACGGCGAGGCCGCCGACGCCGAACAGGACGCGCAACTGCAGGCACTGGCGCTGTGTGCCTTGCTCTGCAACAACGCCCAGCTCAAACACGACGAGGCCGCAGGCTGGCAGCTCGTGGGCGATCCGACCGAAGGCGCCCTGCTGAGCCTGGCGCGCAAGGCCGGCCTGGATCCGCACGAAGCGGTGGCGGCGACGCCCCGGGTCGACGAGATCCCGTTCGAGTCGGAACACCGCTACATGGCCACGCTGCATCACGACCACGAGGGCCATGCCTTCGTGCTGCTCAAGGGCGCGCCGGAGCGTGTGCTCGACCTGTGCACGCAGGCCGGCGACGGCCAGCCGATCGATCGCAGCGTCTGGGAACAGCGCATGGACGAAGCCGCCGGCGCCGGACAGCGTGTGCTGGCGCTGGCCAGCTGCGCCATGCCCGCCGGCACGACGGCGCTGTCGGTCGACGACATCACGGCGCGTTTCACGCTGCTGGGGCTGGCCGGCCTGATCGACCCGCCGCGCGAGGAGGCCATCGCGGCCGTGGCCGAATGCCAGCGCGCGGGGCTGCGCATCAAGATGATCACCGGCGACCATGCCGTCACCGCGGCGGCCATCGGTCGTCAACTGGGGCTGCACGCCGAGCAGGTGCTGACCGGCGAGACGGTGCAGGGGCTGGACGACACCGCGCTGCGGCGCCGCGCGCTCGACACCGACGTCATCGCCCGCGCCAGCCCCGAGCACAAGCTGCGGCTGGTGCGCGCCCTGCAGGCCGAAGGCGAGCTGGTGGCGATGACGGGCGACGGCGTCAACGACGCGCCGGCACTCAAGAAGGCCGACATCGGCGTGGCGATGGGACACAAGGGCACCGACGCCGCCCGCGAAGCGGCCGACCTGGTACTGACCGACGACAACTTCGCGACCATCGCGCGCGCCGTGCGCGAAGGCCGCGTGGTGTTCGACAACATCAAGAAGTCGCTGCTGTTCATCCTGCCCACGAACGGCGGCGAGGCCGGTGTCATCCTGCTGGCGGTGTTCGCCGGCCTGACACTGCCGGTCACCGCCGGTCAGGTGCTGTGGGTGAACATGGTCACCGCGGTGACGCTGGCGCTGGCACTGGCCTTCGAGCCCGCCGAGCCCGGCGTCATGCGGCGGCCGCCGCGCCGGCCCAGCGAGCCCCTGGTGACGAAGGTGCTGGCCTTCCGCATCGCGTACGTGAGTCTGTTGATGGTCGTCGTGACGCTCACCGCGTTCGAATGGGAACTCGCCCGCGGCAGCAGCGTCGAGACGGCGCGCACGGCGGCGGTCAACATGCTGGTCGTCGGCGAACTGGTGTATCTGTTCAACGTGCGCCACTTCACCACGTCGGCCTTCAGCCGCGACATCCTCACCGGCAATCCGGTGGCCCTGTGGATGTGCGCGCTGCTGGTCGTGTTCCAGCTGGCGTTCACCTACGCGCCGCCGCTGCAGCAGCTGTTCCAGACGGCCGCGCTGGATGCCACTTCCTGGCTCGTGATCCTGACCCTGGGCGGACTCAAGTTCCTCGCCGTCGAGGCGGAGAAGGCCGTGCTGCGGCGTCTGCGCGTGACGAGCATGTAGCGCGCCTGGGCTGCGGCCCCGCTCGCTCAGCGATAGAACGCTTCGACCTTGCCCTTCAACTTGATCAGCAATGGCTTGCCCTTGCGATCCACCGTCTTGCCTGCGGGCACCTTGACCCAGCCCTCGCTGATGCAGTATTCCGCAACGTCGGAGCGCTCCTTGTCGTTGAGCCGGATGCCGATGTCGTGTTCAAACACAGCGGCGATGTGATGCGGACTGCGCGGGTCGGTGCACAGACGGTCGGGCACTGGGGGCGGCTGTTGGGCTTCGTTCACGGGTGTTTCCTCGATCGGCGTGGGTCGGGCGGGATTTTCCAGCAAACGGTGCCGACGTTTGCGGCAGGCGGATTCGCGCGGCGTAGGCGCGAGGCGCTGCGTCTGATGGACGAGCAGGATCGCCTGCGCGCCGCCAAGCTCGAGCAGTTGCGCCGGGACATCCGCAAGGGATTGGACAGCGGGCCGACCGAAGCCCGGGATGCGCCGGAAATGAAGCGCCAGGCGCGTCTGCGGTGTTCGGCGAGGGGCAGTCGGCCCAGCGCGCGCGTGCCACACCCAAGGCTGGTGCGCCAAAGGGCGCCAGGCGCTTCAGACCAGGCTGTGGATCGCGATGCGCCCCGGCGACGACAGCTGGACTCGGTGCGGTTGTTGCTGCCGCTCTTCATGAGCGCGATCTCGCGCTCCATGTCATCACCCCGCTACACGCGCCGCGCCGCCTTCAGAGCAGCTTCGATGGTGGCAAGCGGCAGCACCAGCGACCTGGGAGCATCGAGCAGGGAGATGGCGCCATAGGTCCCGTACCAGCCGGCGACTCGGTCGCTCTTGGCGTTGATCAACAGGGCAACACCTCCGACCTCGGCGGCGGCGCGAATGCAACGGCGTCCGGCAGCCAACAGCAATTGACCGCCCAGACCTTGGCCTTGCAGGGTCAGATCTACGGCCAGGCGCCCCAGGCGAAACACCGGCACGTCGTACCGGGCCAGCCCCTTCTTTGCGAGCATGGGCGTCCGCGCGTAGTCAATCGAGGCCGGGCTCAGGCTGTAGAAGCCCAGTACCCGTCCTTCGTCGCCAAGGGGTGTGGCGACGAAGGTCTTCGCACCCCCGCTCATGTGGCTCTGCCGCGCATGGCGGCGCAGGAACTCGTTCAGCGCAGGCTCCCCGCAATCGAAGGCGTCGCGGTCGTGCACCTTCGAGATCGGGGTCTCGCGCCAATTGGCAGGATTCATCTGCCTTTGGGCATGCGGCGCGCCGCCCCCAGAAGCTTCGAACCGGGTGCCGGTGGGTTCTCCAGCGCATCAAGCACGCGCAGGCTGTCGCGCTCCGACAGGGGCACATGCTCTGACTGCTCGATGATCTTTCGGGCTGCGTCCAGTGCATGGCGCAGAACGAAGTCAGTCATGTCGGTATGTTCGAGCGCCACCGCACGCATCAGCGTCGCCTTGTCGTCCGCGCGAACACGCAGCGCCAGCCGACTGTTATCTTCAACGACAGCACGGGGCATGATGGACTCCTTACTTGTACACATTGAAATGGTACACGACGGCGTCAAACGCTGCAACTGCGCACGCACCCGATCTGCACTTCAACAAGGCGCCATTCCAGGAGTTGGCAGGCTTCGGTCGTGATCGATCGCTTCCAGGCACTGAATGGAGGAGCGTCTACGTCGGGCTTGGGTCGACGGCGGGTCTTCGCTGACTCGATCTCCTCGCCGTAGACCCGCCGGTCACGCTGGTCCGCCACACAGCGGACTCCCGGGTAAACCGGGTCCCGGCCATCTGCCGTCGTTCACGGCCGGCAGGTTCCCGGCGAGCTGAAGATCATCCCCGCCCTCCTGGAGCAGCCTGTTTTCGAGATGATCCTCGCGCACCTGGGTCTGCACGCCCGTGCACTGCCGCGCTCGCCAGGGCGTGGCCAGGCGCTGCAGGCGGCCTGAGCACAGTCAACTCATCACCGCTCGAGCGGCCCGATGTTCTGGGTCGCGGGGACCGGCTGCGTCCGGGGTCTTCTTGGCAGAGGCAAAGCGGCCGAATCGTCGGGGTCAACCGGAAAGCGTCAAGGGCCGCAGTCAAGCGTTGTGCGCGGCCAGCGTGCTCACCTGCCGCAGTCGGCGCGCGCGCACAATCGCGTTGGTTCGGCAGGCGCGTTCCGCCGTCCATTCGGTACCAAGCACAAGTTGAGCGAGAGGAGTCGAAACATGAGCGAACCCGTCGTCTATGGAGATCCGATCAGTACCTATGTCCGGTCCGTCCGGCTGGCCTTGGCGGAGAAGGGAGTTCAGCATTCGCTGGTGGCGGTTGACCTGGTTAAGGGTCAGCACAAGGAAGCGGACCACATTGCCCGCAACCCCTGGGGAAAAATGCCCGCATTCGAGCATGCGGGTCAACGCTTCTACGAAGTCAGCGCGATCATGCGCTACGTCGACGAGGCGTTTTCGGGACCGGCGCTGATGCCGTCCACGCCGGCCGAGCGGGTGCGCGTGAATCAGTTGATGAGCATCGTCGACAGCTATGGCTACGCGGCGTCGATCACCAACATCTTCATTCCCCGCGTGCTGGTGCCTTCGCTGGGCGGCCAGACCGACGAGGTCCAGGTCGAAGCGGCCAAGCCGCAGGCCGCGCTGTTCCTGACTGAAGTCAACCGCCTGCTGGGTGCGACAGACTATTTCGGCGGCAACAAAGTGAGTCTGGCCGACCTGCACCTGCTGCCCGTGCTGACCTACCTGCAGGCCACGCCGGAAGGCCAGGCATTGATGGCGGCCACACCGAATATCGGAGCCTGGATGGGACGCATGAATCAGCGCAGCAGCGTGCAGGCGGTGATGCCGAGCGCCTGACGCCGCGTTGGCGCAAGTCGAGTTCGGCGCGCGTCACCGACGCAGGCGAGCCCGACGCAGGCGAGCCCGGCACGGACTGCGCGCGCCGACGCTGAATTGAACCGCACTCGGCGCTCTCGCCGATGCCCGACCGACCAAGCAGGCGGGCGGGGGGCTTTCGTGCTTGGATGCTTGCCTCACACGGCAATGAGCAGGTTCAAGAGAACGTCGGTACCGCGGGTCAGGAAGACGTCGGCGTCAACGGCCAAGGAAGCAGCTTGTCACGGCTTCAGTCTGCAGGCGACAGTGCGTGTGGAAGCACATGACCGAGAGAGCGCGGCGAGCATCTGTGCGGCTACATCACCCTCCCAGCGCTGTCCGACGAGCAGGTGCAGTGCAATGCCGCCGGGCAGGTGGAGCTCAAGCTCAAGACGCCGAGGCGCGACGGCTCGACGCAACCGGTGATGTCGCCGCTGGAGTTCATGCAGCGACTGGCAGCCCTGGTGTCATGGCATGCCGGCCTGCCGCCGAACCGTTGGTGAGCCAGATGCTGAGCGACAGCTTCGGGGCACCCAATTCAGGAGGTTGACGGTCGCTTCTGGTTCGACGGCGGGTCCTCGCTGAAGGGATCACTCTGCCCGGAACTTGACAGTCGAAGTGCATCGCCCTGAAGCCGCCGGCCACCAACACCGCGTCCCGGCCACTTGCGGTCGCTCGGCGCCGGCACGTTCCGAGCCGGCTGAGGATCATTGCTGCGATCCTGGAGGCGCCGGTCATCGAGCACATCCTCACGGACCTGAGACTGTAGGCGTGGGCCCCACCGCGAGCTGCCGCCCGTGGCCCGGCGCTGCACGCGGCCTGTCCCTCCTGACTCGTCATCTTTCAGCCGGCCTGTCGCCCAGGGCCGAGGGGATCGGCCGGGCCCAGGCTTCTACGGCCTGAGGCAAAGCGGTCGCATCGTCCGGGTACACCCATGATCCCGGCATATGACGTGCGTGCTCGACCGGGGCCGTCGGAACTCGGCGGGCCACCGTCAAATACAAGGACCGCACTCAGCCCCTCGACCGACGGGCCGGCGGCGTACCGGCAGCCGGTCAGTTCAGTACGAGATACGCCCCTTGCTGACGAACTGCCCGACGTTCGTGACCACCGATGCGGTGCCTTCGACGCTGGCCATGCCCGACGCCGCAGCAAACCTGCCGGTGCCACCGGTGAACGACTCGACCCCCATGTAGTGAACGTGCCCGGTGGCCAAGTCGAGGTGGCCGTGACCGGTGAACTTCATCGTCAGCAGATCGCCATTGGCCGCCCGGTAGGTGGTGTCGTTGACGATATGAAGCATCAGCATGCCCATCATCGGATCACCCATCGGCATCACGGTCTGCAGCGTGTCGGCCTTCGCGGCACCGAGGTGGGTCAAGTTGCAGTCGCCTGCGATGTGCAACTGCGACTCGCTGATCGGCGTCACGATGGTCGAACACCTGCCGCTGTAGGGCCGGTCCTGGCCGGCGTCGACGGGCGATGCCGGCAATCCGAGGGCAAGCAGTGCAGCGCCTGCGAGGGCGTACGGTCGAACATGGTTCGCGAGAGTCGTGTTCATGGGATCCTCCTGGCGTTGGCTCGAAACGGACGACGGAGTCGCGCCGACGCGCCCGCCGCTGTCCAAACATCGGCAGATACCCTAATGCGGCACACCTGCCCGACGCGCCCGATGCTCCGCCGCTGCACCATGGCTGTCAACGCCTAGTCCGGGGGCCCAACTGGGGGCAATGCCTTTGCCGACGCGTTTCCGGCGTCGTACCCGGAGCCGCTGACAGCCCGTGGCCTGCGCTGGCGACTCGGGCTCTTGCGGCACTACCTGGGCGCGCAGCTTGGCGTTGGGTGCCAGTACGCCATGGAAGCGGATCAGGTGCAGCCGTGGCCTTGGCACCAGCGCTGCCAGTCGCTGCATGAACTCCAGCGGCGACATCACCAGATGCGTGGTGCCGTCGCGCCAGGGGGTCTTGAGCTTCAACACCACCTGTCCGGCGGCGTTGGTCTGTACGCGCTCGTTGGCCAGTGCCGGGCGGGTGCCTGTGCGGAGGTCCGACCGGCAGCTTCGGGGCGACGAGATCAGGACATCGGATGTCGCTTCAGGGTCGACGGCGGGTCTTCGCTGACTCGATCTCCTCGCCGTAGACCTGCCGGTCACGCTGGTCCGCCACCGCGTGCTTGTCCGCTCGATCAGTTCCTTCGCAGCCGTGCCTAGGCCTGCCCTTTACCCAGAAGTTTTCGCCTAATCCGATGTCCAATCGCGCAGGGACAGACCTCTGCAAAGGGATTGCAGTTCTGAATAGCCTCGCCACATGATTTGGTGCCCTGGCGACAAGTCCTTTGCGCGCCC
>JAUXVE010000030.1 GCA_030680415.1 Rubrivivax sp. | reverse complement strand
GAGGGTGGGAGGGACACGCCTGACCCTCACCCCAGCCCTCTCCCACAAGTGGGAGAGGGGGTAATACCCGCGGTTCCAGGGCTCAAGCCGGCCGCGCGCAGCGCCGCCCATGTCTCTCCCACAAGTGGGAGAGGGGGCAATACCCGCGGTTCCTGGTCACAAGCCAGCGCCGCCAAGCGGCGCACGGGTCTCTCCCCGTCAGGCGAAGTTGGCCTGCGCAAATTCCCAGTTCACGAGCTTGTCGAGGAAGGTCTCGACCCACTTCGGCCGCTGGTTGCGGTAGTCGATGTAATAGGCGTGTTCCCACACGTCCACCGTCAGCAGCGCCTTGTCGGCGGTGGTCAGCGGCGTGCCGGCGGCACCCATGTTGACGATGTCAACGCTGCCGTCGGCCTTCTTCACCAGCCAGGTCCAGCCGGAGCCGAAATTGCCCACGGCCGACTTGACGAAGGCTTCGCGGAACGCCGCGTAGGAGCCCCACTTGGCCTTGATGGCCGCGGCCAGCGCGCCGCCGGGTTCGCCGCCGCCGCTGGGCTTCATGCAGTTCCAGAAGAAGGTGTGGTTCCAGATCTGCGCGGCATTGTTGTAGATGCCGGCGCTGGACTTGCGCACGATGTCTTCCAGCGCCATGGCCTCGAACTCGGTGCCCTTTTGCAGGTTGTTGAGGTTGACGACGTAGGCGTTGTGGTGCTTGCCGTGGTGGTACTCCAGCGTCTCGCGGCTGTAGTGCGGCGCCAGCGCGTCGATCGCATACGGCAGGGCAGGCAGGGTGTGTTCCATGGCGGGTTTCCTCGTTGAATGTGGCAGCAGCCTGCATTGTAGGCAGCCGGGTTTCACGGCGACGGCGGCAGGGGCTCCACGTCCAGCACCTCGGCGCGCGCACGGCCGTCGGCCCACACGGCGCGCACGGCCTGCCCCGGTCGCAAGGCCAGCGCCGACACCACCGGCCGGCCGTCGGCCGACTCGACCCAGGCGTAGCCGCGTTGCAGCACACGGTGCGGGTCGTGCGCCTGCAGCCGCTGCTGGGCAGCGCCCAGCGCCAGCCGGCGCTGCTGCAGTTGCATGGCCGTGGCACGTATCAGGCGTTGCGCCAGGCGTTGCGGCGCCTGGGCGTGCATCTCGCGGCTGTGACGCAGCGCCAGGCCGAGCCGCCGCGCCAGATCCTGCAGGCGCTGGCCTTGCAGCCGCAGCGTCTGCGCCGGCTGGCCCAGCCGCTGCGCCAGCGTGTCCAGACGCTGGGCCTGCGTCTGCAGGGTGCGCTGCACGGCGCGCCGCAGCGCCGTCTGCTGCGACTGCAATACGGTCATCGCGTTGTTGCGTGACGGTGCCGCCAGCTCGGCGGCCGCGGTCGGCGTGGGTGCCCGCAGGTCGGCCGCCAGGTCGCACAGGGTGACGTCGGTTTCGTGGCCGACGCCGCACACCACCGGGATCGGGCTCGCCGCCACGGCGCGCACCACACGTTCGTCGTTGAAGGCCCACAGATCCTCAAGCGAGCCGCCGCCGCGCACCAGCAGCAGCGTGTCGACTTCGCGCCGCTGCCCGGCGCGCTGCAGCGCCGCGGCCAGTTCGGCCGGCGCCTCGGCGCCCTGTACCGGGCTCGGGTAGATCACCACGCGCACCTGCGGTGCGCGACGCTGTAGCGTGGTGAGCACGTCGCGCAGAGCCGCTGCGGCGAGCGAGGTCACGACACCGATGGCCGCCGGGTACGCCGGCAGCGACCGCTTGCGGGCCGCGTCGAACAGGCCTTGCGCCTCGAGCCGGGCGCGCCGGCGCAGGAATTCCTCGTACAGCGTGCCGGCACCCAGGCGCTGCAGCGACTCCACCACCATCTGCAACTCGCCGCGCGGCTCGTAGACACCCAGTCGCCCGCGCAGCTCCACCTGCTGGCCATCGCTGGGCACGAAGTCGACGAGCACGGCGGCACGCCGAAACATCGCGCAGCGCAGCAGCGCCGGCGCACCGTCGGCGTCCTTGAGCGAAAAGTACCAGTGCCCGCTGGCCGCCCGCGTCAGGCCCGAGAGTTCGCCGCGCACCGCCACCGCACCGAAGCGTGCGGCCAGCGCGTCACCGGTGGCCAGCAAGAGCGCGGCCACGCCCCACGGCAAGCGCGCCAATGGCTCCGCTTCGGGCTCAGTCACGAGAATCTCCAGCATTGGCGCGGGGTTGAAACTCCACAGCCGCGCCAGACAAGGCCCAAATGCCCGCTGGCGCCGTCACGAATCTGACATGTTCGTGCAAGTGCTTGATTCGCATAGATAAATTGGTGCCCACTCTTTGAGCAAACCGTGGCCGCCCCGGCAAATACCCTGCATTGCGAACGAATTCGCCAGCTTGCCCACAAAGTTGTCCACAGATTCGGTGAACATGGCTGCTGGCGACGCGCCGCCGGGCCGCGATGTGGTCCGGGGCCCCCGCAAGCATCCGCCATAATCGGCCGCCTCTGGGACCCCTGTGCCCAGCAAAACGCCGCACGAGAACCCTTTGCTGTCGATCATACAAGCGGCCGGTTGGCCGATCTGGAGCCTGATCCTGTGCTCCGTGGTGGCGCTGGCCCTGGTCATCGAGCGCCTGTACCACCTGCGGCGCACGCTGGTGGCGCCGCCGGCGCTGCTGGAGGAGGTGATCGGCGTCACCCGCAGCAGTCTGCCCGCGGCAGCCGTCGTCGACAAGCTGGCCGCGAATTCGGTGCTCGGCGGCGTGCTCGCGGCCGGGCTGCGCAGCGTGGGCGCCGAGCCCCGCATCACCGAAGCCGCGCTGCGCCAGGTCTTCGAAAGCGCCGGGCGCAGCGCCGTGCACCAGCTCGAGCGCTATCTCAACACCCTGGGCACCATTGCCGCCGCAGCACCGCTGCTGGGGCTGTTCGGCACCGTCGTCGGCATGATCGAAATCTTCGGCTCGCAGGCCCCCACGGCCGGCAGCGGCACCAACCCGCAGCAACTGGCGCACGGCATCTCGGTGGCGCTGTACAACACGGCTTTCGGGCTCATGATCGCCATCCCCTCGCTCATGATGTACCGCTACTTCCGCGGCTGTGTCGACGAATTCCAGCTCGTGATGGAGCTGGCTGCCGAGCGCATGGTGCCGCACCTGATGCGTTTCGCGGTGCGCAGCGGCGGCTGACACGCCCCCCCGTAATCGCCGCCCAGGCACCCGCCGCGCCATGAGATTCAGCCGTCGCCGCATGGAAGAACCCGAGATCAACCTGATCCCGTTCATCGACGTGCTGCTGGTGGTGCTGATCTTCCTCATGCTGACGACCACCTACTCGCGCTTCACCGAACTGCAGATCAGCCTGCCGGCGGCCGAGGCCGAGAAGCTGCGCGAGCGGCCGGCCGAAGTCATCGTCTCGGTGTCCAGCGACGGCCGCTATGCCGTCAACCGCAAGGCCGTCGACGGCCGCAGCGTCGAACTGCTGAGCGCCGAGCTGGCCGCCGCCGCGGCGGGCCGCGCGGACACCGTGGTCATCATCTCCGCCGACGCCATGGCGGCGCACCAGACCGTGGTCAACGTGCTCGACGCCGCCCGCCGCGCGGGGCTGTCGCGACTGACCTTCGCCGCGCAGGCCGCCAACGGCACAGCGCGTTGACGCACGCCGTGGCCCGCGGTCCGACGCCGGCTGACCGCGCCCAGGCCCTGCTGGTGCGTCACTGGTGGCGGCCGCGGCCCAGCCTGCTGGCACGAGCGCTGCGTCCGTTGTCCTGGCTCTACGCCGCCCTGGCGGCGTGGCAGCGCCGGCGCAGCGTGGCGCAGCCGCTGCCGGTACCGGTGCTCGTGGTCGGCAACTTCGTCGTCGGCGGCGCCGGCAAGACGCCGACGGTGATCGCCGTCGTGCAGGCGCTGGCCGCGGCCGGCAGGCGCCCCGGCGTCATCTCGCGCGGCCACGGCCGCCAGGGCGAGGCGGCGCGCCAGGTCACGGCGGCCGATCTGGCCCAAGCGGTCGGCGACGAGCCGCTGCT
>JAUXVE010000085.1 GCA_030680415.1 Rubrivivax sp. | reverse complement strand
GGCAGCGGCGCCGGCTCGGCGCTCGTCGCCACGGCGGGCTGGGCGGCCGGCGCCGGTGCCCACAGACGCAGCCCCAGGCCGCGCAGCAGGGCCTGCTGCCGCTCAGACCACGGCATGCAGACCCTCGCCGGCAAGCGCCAGCCGCATCACCACGGCGTCTTCGCGCCGGCTCGCGGCCGGGTAGTAGCCGCGCCGCAAACCCACCTCGGCAAATCCGCGGCGGGCGTAGAGGGCGCGCGCGCGGTGGTTGCTCTGGCGCACCTCGAGCCACAGCGCGCCCAGGCCAAGCTCGCGGCCATGCTCGGCGACCGCGTCCAGCAGTGCCGAGCCGTGGCCGCGGCCCTGCCACTCGGGCGCCACGGTCACGTTCAGCAGATGCAGTTCATCGACCCCGGTCATGGCCACGAAGTACCCCAGCAGACCGGCGTCGCGGTCTTCCAGCACTTCGGCGATGTGGCCGGCGGTCAGCGTGTCGATGAAGTTGCCGCGGCTCCACGGCCAGCTGTAGGCGCGTGCTTCGACGGCCGCCACGGCGTCGAGGTCGCGCACCGTCATGGCGCGGCGCCAGGGGTGCGGGTGCAGCAGCGCGTTCACTGGTGTACCTTCGTGCTGCGCACTCCGGTATTCGCCCTTGGGACGGCCCGGCGGGCTCATCTCGCCAGGGCGCGCGCCGCCTCGCGCTCGCGCATGGTCAACGCCACCTTGTCACGCAGATACAGCGGCAGTGCAGCGGCCGCGTCGACACCCTCGCCCGCCCGCGCTGCCTGCAGCGCCAGGCACAGCAGCGCGCCGGCACGGTCGTGCTCGCAAGCCACGCGTGGGCCTGCCGCCGGCAGCGCCAGCCGCGGCCCGAAGGCGGCCAGCGCCGAGCCTGCCAGAGCCTGCAGAGCCTCGCCCGACCAGGCCTCGGCGAGCGCCGGCAGGCTGTACAGCGCCGGCGCCTGCAACACGTGCCAGCGCCCATCCTGCCAGCGGTAGCGGCCGGCATAGACCTCGTCCATGCGGGCGTCCATGGCCACGCCGACGTCGAACTGCGGCGCCTGCGCCGCCACCTGCGCACGTGCATCCTCGGCCACGATGAGCAGGCTGTCGACGGGCAGCAGCGGCCGCGCCAGGCCCAGCCCGAGGCCTTGCGCCACGGCGCAGGCCGTGCGCAGCCCGGTGAACGCGCCCGGGCCACGACCGAAGGCGATGGCGTCGACGTCGGCCAGTTGCGCACGCGCCTGCGTCAGCAGCGCGTGGATGTGCGGCAGCAGCGATGCCGACGCCGCAGCACCGCCGTCGGCCAGCAGCGTGAGCGGCCCGCTGGCGCCTTGCAGGCCCAGCGCCAGCCGTTCGGTCGAGGTGTCGAAGGCGAGCACGCAAGGCCCTTGCAGCCGTGAGTTCGGCAGCACCTTCGGCAGGGTCTGGGCAGGCATTCAAACAGTGTAGCCGTGCGATCATCGGCGCCATGTCGCGAGCCCGAGCTGCCCTGGTCGGCGCCGTGCTGTGCAGCGCGGCAGCGGCGGCGCCCGTGTGCGCGGCGCAGAAGCTGCCGCCCGAAGTGCTGGCCGCGCTGCAGCGCGCGCGCGTGCCGCCGGCGGCGATCTCGGTCGTCATCCACGACGCCGGCAGCGGCCGCCCGGTGCTGCGCTGGCAGCCGCACGAAATGGTGAACCCGGCTTCGCTGGCCAAGCTCCTGACCACCGCGGCAGCTCTGGACCAGCTCGGCCCGGCCTGGCGCTGGGTCACACCCGTGTGGCTGACCGGCCCGCTGCGCGACGGCGTGCTCGAAGGTTCGCTGGCCATCCAGGGCAGCGGCGACCCGACGCTGGTGCTGGAACGCGTGTGGCTGCTGCTGCGCCGCGTGCAGGCGCTGGGCGTGCGCGAGATCCGCGGCGACATCGTGCTCGACGGCCGTGCCTTCGCCGTGCCCGAGGCGGCGCCCGGCGACTTCGACGGCGAGCCGCTGCGGCCCTACAACGTGCGCCCGGCGGCGCTGCTGCTGAACTACCGCTCGGTGATCTACACCTTCGTGCCCGACCCCCAGGCCGGCGTGGCGCGCGTGCTGGCCGAGCCGGCGCTGGCCGGCACGGTGGTCGACCGCAGCGTGCCCCTGGCCGCCGGACCCTGCGGTGATTGGCGCGCCGCGCTCAAGGGCGGCTTCGAACCCGGGCGCACGCGCTTCGGCGGCGCCTACCCGACTTCATGCGGCGAACTCGCCTGGCCCGCGGCCGACCCCCAGCCCGCCAGCTACGACGCGCGGCTGATCGAGGCGCTGTGGCGCGAAATGGGCGGGCAGTTGCGTGGCGCCGTGCGCGACGGTGCGGCCCCTGCAGACCTGCCGCCGAGCTTTGAATGGCGCTCGCCGCCGCTGGCCGAAGTGGTGCGCGACATCAACAAGTTCAGCAACAACGTGATGGCGCAGCAGCTGTTCCTGACCCTGGCGCTGCAGGCCGCGCCGCAGCAGCCGGCGACGCCGGACGCGGCGCGCGCGACGCTCACGCGCTGGGTCGTCGAGCGCACCGGCGAGCCGGGTCCGGCGGCTCGCGCCGCGCCCGGCAAGGCAGCGCCGGCAGCTGCACCGGACGGGCTGTTCATCGACAACGGCTCGGGCCTGTCGCGCAGCACCCGCCTCAGCGCGCAGCGCCTGGCGCGGCTGCTGCTGCAGGCCTACGACAGCCCGGTGATGAGCGAACTGATGTCGTCGTTGCCGATCTCGGGCCTGGACGGCACGCTGCGCCGTTCACGCGCCACCGCCGGCCGCGCGCACCTGAAGACCGGCTCGCTGCGCGACGTGACGGGTGTTGCCGGCTACGTGCTTTCGAACAGCGGCCGCCGCTTCGTGCTGGTGGCCATCGTCAACCACCCGCAGGCGGGTGCGGCGCGGCCGGCGCTGGACGCGCTGGTGCAGTGGACGCTGCGCGACACGCCCCTGCGTTGACCCACCCGCCATGAACCTGCACGACACCCTGGGCTACCTGGCCGCCGCGCTGACCACCGGCTCCTTCGTGCCGCAGGCCCTGCTGACGCTGCGCACGCGCGACGTGCGCGGCATCTCGCTCGGCATGTATGGCGCCTTCACGCTGGGCCGGTCGGCCTGTACGTCGACAGGCTCGCGGTTGCCGGGTACGAGGGCTCAGCGCCAGCCGGCGGCGGTCAGCGCACGCGCGACCAATTCGGCCAGCAGCTGGTGGCCGTAGGGCGTGGGGTGGAAGCCGTCGGAGAAGAGATAGGTTCCCCACCAGTTGGCGCCCCCGGCGGATCCGGCCGGCGGCGCCGCCGATAGCGCGGCGTCGGTGCAGGTCGGAAAGGTGTAGGCCGGCAAGCCGTCACCGCCGATGCCGGTGATCGGGCAGGCCGGTGTCTTCACGTTGCCCAGGCCGAACTGCGCCGGCGTGGCGACCAGGTCGTCGAACAAGGTGGCAGCGTCGACCACCGCCACCGCCGTGTTGCCTTTGAACCGTGTCGCCAGCTGGCTGTTGAAGGCCTGCACCCAGCCCTTGAAAAGCGCCTCGCTCTGCGCCCGCGCGGCGGCCCCTGCCGCGCCACCGCCACTGGCCGCAGCGATGCTGTCGAGCACGGTCTGGAAGCGCGGCGTGTTGGTGATGCCAGGCATGTTCAGCACCACCACCCGCCGCGCCCCCTTGTCCAGCACCTGGGTCTTGATCATGGTGTAGAAGGTGTCGGCCAGCGTCGTCATGTACTGGCCGCCGGCGTTGGCCAGTCCAGCGGCGCCACCGCTCGCCGCCGCACCGACCTGGGCCGCTGTCAGCTGCGTCCCCAGCAGCGCCATGAAGGACGCGCCGCCGTCACCGGCCGGCGCCGGCTGGCCCGCGCGCAGGTAGGCACCCACCAGGTTGGCGGCGTCGTTGCCGCCGCCGTCGATCACCACCAGGTCGCCGGCCCCATAGTTGCCCGCTGACGCGGCCGTGGCCAGCTGCACGCCGATGTTGCGCGGATCGACCGGCGCAAGGCCTCCGCCCGCACCGTTGATGACGCCACCGCCGACCGCGTAGTTCGTGCACCCGGCAGTGGGATTGGCCACGAACGTGGTGCCGGTGAAGGCGAAGAAATTGCAACCGGGAGGCAGACCGTAGCTTTGCGCGACGCGTTCCGGGTAAATCTGCGAGCCGCTGCCTTGCACCGTGAACTTGATGCCGAAGGTACCGACATCGGCGAGGCTGTCGCCCATCACCTTGACCGAAGTGACGTCGGCGCCAGCCGTGGTGTCGTCGTCACCGCCACCGCAGGCGGCCAGCAGGGCCGCCAGGGCGATGGCGAGCAAGCCTGTGCGCATCGGGATCATCGTGTTCTCCTGGAGCAAGGTCCGCAGGCGCGGCAAACCGCGACAAGACAGACCAGTGGATTGGATCGACAGGCTATAGGGGCCGGCCAGGCACCGACAGCCCGGCCTTACCCTGAAGTGCGACGACGGGTCCGACCCCCGCCGCGGACCGCCACAGGCGCGCCGGGAAGGCCTCAGAACGGATTGCGCCGCGCGCGATCGACCGCCAGCGTGCCCAGCCGCAGATGGCCGCCGCTGCCAATGCGGGTGGCGTCGGCCCACAGGTATTGCGATGCGACGGCGTCGGTGAGCAGGGTGTCACTGCGGCAGTCCGGCAGCGCCACCGTGCACACGGCCGCGGTGGCGTTCACGAGGCCGAAGCTGGCCGGGAACAGGCTGGCGGCGCGGAACTGCAGGTCGGCCTGCACCAGACCGACGAAGCGCCCGTCGAGCAAGACCTTCACGCCCAGTTGCTCGTTGAAGGCGGTGCTCAGCCGCGTCAGCAGCGCCGCACGGTCGGTGTCGGTGTACAGCGCCTTCTCCTGCGCCGCAAAGGGCGTCAGTCCGATGTCGGGCAGGTCGGAGACGACGACCTTGGCCCCCAGGTCGACGAGCCGGTTGACCACCTGCGCCAGACGCTCGCCGCGGGCGCGGGCCTCGGCCAGCAGCACGGCTTCCGCCTGGGCCGGATAGAGCCCGTAGATCTCGAGGATGTCGTTGGCACCGGCCATCACGGTGGCCAGGTCCTTGTCGCGCAGGCCGCCGGACTGGGCCTGCGCGGTCTCGACCTGCACCGCCACATCGGCCACCTTGGCGGCGAGTGCAGCGTACATGCGTGCCTGTGGCTCGGCCACCATGTCCGGGTTGCACTCGGCGAAGACGAAGCCATAGAGGAAGGCGACGTACTGCACCCAGATCGGCTCCAGCCGGCAGTCGACGTTGCCGTCGGCGTCCAGGCCATTGACGCTGTACTTGCGCCCGTTGCCGGCCGGCGTGGCCGTCAGCGTGCTGGTTTCGTCGCCAAAGGCAAACAGGCGCTGTGCCACGAAGGGGTCGTATTGCGAGCTGCCGCCGCCACAGGCGGCAAGCAGGCCCACGGTGGCCAGCAAGCTGGCCAGGGCACGCTGCCATCGCGAGGTGGCCGAACGGGTGAGGGTCATCGATGCTCCGAAAACGGGTGCCGTGCCGGGCGGCGTGGTGGGCAGGGATCTCGTGTGTCTGCGCGCTGACATCCGCAGCTGCCACGCAGCCGCCTCAGGCGGCCGCTGCGCGGCAAAGGCGATCGCGCACGCCGTCCCATTCGGGGCCCGGCGGCGGCTGCTCCACCCAGATGGCCGACACGCCGGCGGCGTCGAACTCGCGGAGCACCGCAAACAATTCGTGCGCCGCGGCCGACGCATCGGCCGGCATGGCCCGGTAGAACCAGCCGGACCCGGCCTCGGGCACGAAGCGCGAATATACCCCGACCACCGCACCGGCCGGGCCCGCCTGGCCCTGCACCGCGCGCAAGCCGGCGCGCAGCGTCGCGGTGTCGAGCAGGCGCACCGGCGCCGCCGGCGCGTAGTGCGAGGCCAGCGTACCCGGGGCGCGCGGCGACGCGGCGTCGGCTGCGGCCAGCGCAGTGCCCAGCACGGCTTCCAGTTGCGCACGTGTGAGCTGCCCCGGGCGCAACAGCGCCGGCTGCTCGCGCGTGCAGTCGACGATGGCCGACTCGATGCCCACCTCGCAGGCGCCGCCATCGAGCACGGCCAGCGCGTCGCCGAACTCCTGTTGCACATGCGCCGCGGTTGTGGGGCTGACACGCCCGTAGCGGTTGGCGCTGGGTGCCGCCACGCCGGGCACGCCCAGGCGCGCGGCCTCGCGCAGCAACGCCAGCGCCAGCGGGTGCGCGGGCAGGCGCAGGCCGATGCTCGCCTGTCCACCTGCCGCCGCGGTGCCCAGCCCGGCACGCCGCGGCACGATCACGGTCAGCGGGCCGGGCCAGAAAGCGGCCATCAGGCGCCGCGCGGCCGCGTTCAAGTGGGCGGCAAACGTCGCCGCTGCGGCGGCGTCGGCCACGTGCACGATCAGCGGGTGGCTGGCGGGTCGGCCCTTGGCGGCGAAGATGCGCGCCACCGCGGCGTCGTCGTCGGCGCGCGCGCCCAGGCCGTAGACCGTCTCGGTGGGGAAGGCCACCAACTCGCCTGCAGCCAGCAGCGCGGCCGCCTCTTGCACGGCCTTGGGGTCGGTGCCCGGCAGGATCGGCATCGGGCCGCCCGGGTTCAGAAAGCGGGCAGGCCGAGCAACGCCGCCGCCCGCAAGGCCGTGGCTCGCGCGCCGGCCGCATCGGCTGCCGTCACCGTGAGGTGCCCCATCTTGCGCCCGCGCCGCGGCTCGGCCTTGCCGTACAGGTGCAGGTGCACGCCGGGCAGGGCCAGCACGGCGGCCCAGTCGGGCGTGCGCGGCTCGGGCCCGGCGGCGAACCACAGGTCGCCCAGCAGGTTGAGCATCACCGCCGGCGAGTGCAGCCGTGGTGCCACCAGCGGCAGCCCGGCCAGCGTGCGCACCTGCAGGTCGAACTGCGAGACATCGCAGGCATCGATGCTGTAGTGACCCGAGTTGTGCGGCCGCGGCGCCATCTCGTTGGCCACCAGCGAGCCATCCTGCAGCACGAAGAACTCCACGCACAGCACGCCGACGTAGTCCAGCGCCTGTGCCAGCCGCGCGGCCAGCGCGACGGCCTGCGCCGCGGTGGGCGCGTCGATGTCGGGCGGCGGCACCTGCGTGACGGCCAGGATGCCGAAGCGGTGCAGGTTCTGCTGCACCGGCAGGTGCACCCAAACGCCGTCGCGCCCGCGCGCGACGATGACGCTGATCTCGTGGCGCAGGGGCAGGCGCTGCTCCAGCACGCAGGGCACGGCACCGAGCGCGGCCCAGGCGGCGGGCAATTCAGCGATGGCGGCCACGCCGGCCTGGCCCTTGCCGTCGTAACCCAGCCGCGCCGTCTTGAGGATGCCGGGCAGCAGCGCGGCGGCCGCTGCCGAGCCGGCGTCGGCCGCCGATTCGATCACCCGATGGGGCGCGCAGGGCACACCGGCCTGGACGAAACAACGCTTTTCCAGCGCACGGTGCTGGCAGACCGCCACCGCATCGGCCGGCGGCGACACCGGCAACGTGGCGGCCAGCTCGCGCAGCACGGCGGCCGGCACGTTCTCGAACTCGGTCGTCACGGCAGCGCATGCCTGCCGCAATTGCGCCAGCGCGGCGCTGTCGGTGTATGGCGCACGCAGATGCAACTCGGCCGCGGCGCCGGCGGGGCTGGCGTCGTCGGGTTCGAGCACTGCGACGCGGTAACCGTGCGTCTGCGCGGCATGCACGAACATGCGCCCGAGCTGGCCGCCGCCGAGCACGCCGAGCATCGCGCTGCCGGGCAGCAGGGGGGCGAGCGGCCGCGGCAGCGTCGACGGTGGCAGGGGCGCAGCGCTCACTTCAAGTCCTGTGTCATGGCGCGTGCGGCCTCGGTCTGGCGTGCCCGGAACTCGTGCAGGCGCTGGCGCAATGCGTCGTCATGGACGGCGAGCATGGCCACGGCAAACAAGGCTGCGTTGGCCGCGCCGGCGGGGCCGATGGCGAAGGTGGCCACGGGAATGCCCTTGGGCATCTGCACCATCGAGTAGAGCGAGTCGACGCCATTCAAATGTTTGCTGGCCACCGGCACACCGAGCACCGGCACCACCGTCTTGGCCGCCAGCATGCCCGGCAGGTGCGCCGCGCCACCGGCGCCGGCAATGATGGCCCGCAGCCCGCGCGCCACCGCCCCGTCGGCAAAGGCGAACATGTCGTCAGGCATGCGATGCGCGGAGACGACGCGCTTTTCGTAGGCCACCTGAAAGGTGTCCAGGATCTCGGCGGCGTGACGCAGGGTTTCCCAGTCGCTGGAGGAGCCCATGACTAGGCTGATGAGGGGGTTCATTCTCAGTTCCCTAACCTAAGGACGCGTTGATCACGATCGGCTACGCCCTCCGCAACTCAGACAACCTTGCGGACACTTTGAAATGGCTGCAAGTTAGCCAACAACTGCAACCTCATTTCCTCGTATTTGAGCGACAGGGTGTCGAGGCGGGTCCTAGCGTCGCCAACAGCTCCGAATGCCTCGTCTGTGCTACACATCTGATGTTGCATCCAACCAGCAACTAATTGCTCATCAACATCGAGACCATCGATTGACCGCCAATCAATTGACTTGTGGACTGATAGCGACTCCTCTAAACGGTCCAACTTGAGCAAACAAAAGGCAAGCTCAAGATCAACAAAGGACTGACTAAAGTTATAAGTCGCGAATGGCGACGCATTACGAATTCCGTTCAATGCTTCGATAGCCTGAGAATAGCGCCCCTCGAGAATCAACAATCGCGCATCGCAAAGATAGATGAAGTTTGTAAGCGCGCCAATCCCGGTAAGCGTTTGAAGATTTCTAGCGGAAGCAATTTCGAGCCGAGTTAGTGATAGCTGCTCATCGTTGATCTGCGCCACGCAGCGCTCCGCTCGTAGTCTCGCCAGACTGAAGGCGGCACGGTTGTAGAGCAGCGCCTCAATAGTTGCTTGGTCCCCATCCTTTAGAGCGTGGTCACGGCTTTGCAGGAACCATTCTTGCGCGCACCGCCGATCGCCGCAGATTAGAAATGAGTCACTAATCACCATTGCGAGTCGAGCCCGCGCATCGTGGTCACGATCAGACGAGTTTGCAATAGCGAGTTCGAGCGATCTGACCATCGCACTGAAGTTCGACGTCTCAAACTCAAGATGAGCCTTCCACGCTGACGCAATCGCAACGACAGAGGCATCCTGCATTGCCAAACCAAGTACTTGCGATCGCGTTATGCGATCCAATGCGATTGGGCTTAGATTCTCAAAAAGATGCAGCAAGCCTTCGGTCAACATAATCCAAGCAGTAGCGTGACCGCTTCGGCCGTCCCCGAACTCTTGACGCAACTCACCAATGATTGCTCGCGTGTCCGAAAATCGGCCAACACGCGCAAAGTAGGACCCCTTCTTCGCGAGAATCTCCGCGCGCTTCACGAGATCGGAAGTGACTTGAAGTTCCCGATCAAGTCGAGCAAGCAGTTGACTCATGATGATCGATCTCCTCTACTTGGCGCCAGAGTGCCCCCGCCCTTAGCACGAATCACTTAATGTACTTACGCTTGAGCTCATGCGATTTCGGGCTTGCGCCCGCGGAAAAAAGGAAGGCCCGACAAAGCCAGGCCTTCCGAAGAGAGGAGATCAGACGCGCCGAAGCGTGTCCGATCTGTTGACACCTCAGGGCTTGTTGCCCGTCGGGAACGGCCATGCGGCCGCTGGGTTCAGCGTGGTCTTCGCAGGCGCGGGCGCAGCCGGGGCAGCGGGGGTCGCGGGTGCCGCCTTCTTTGTCGCCTTCTTTGCGGCCGCCTTCTTCGTTGCTGGCTTCTTCGCCGCAGCCGCCTTCTTCGCGGGAGCGGCCTTCTTCGCCGGCGCTGCCTTCTTCGCCGGCGCTGCCTTCTTCGCGGGAGCGGCCTTCTTCGCCGGCGCCGCCTTCTTGGCCGGAGCGGCCTTCTTCGCCGGTGCCGCCTTCTTGGCCGGAGCATCCTTCTTCGCCGGAGCGGCCTTCTTGGCCGGAGCGGCCTTTTTCGCAGTTGCCATAACGATCTCCTTGATCAAGTTGCAAAAGGCTCCGCAGTGCCCTTGGCACTGCAGAGATCCACCGCCCGGCGGTCTGCTGCCGGGCAGCTGCCCTGCAACTGTCGCCCCGGTGCGATGAATGCGGTCGCGAGCTCGGCTGTGTTCACGGTCTCATGCCTGCCTTGGCTCGCCATTCTTGGTTACTCACGAAGGCTCGACGCCCCACGGCCTTGCCAGGGCCGGGCGCGCTCGAAGTCTCGGCGTTGCAGCGTCATGCGACATCGGCGCCTGCGCCTTCAGTCCCACGCCAGTGCGCCGCCGGTTTGATAGTCGATGACACGGGTCTCGAAGAAGTTGCGCTCCTTCTTCAGGTCGATCATCTCGCTCATCCACGGAAAGGGGTTCTCCTCGTTCGGGAACAAGGCCTCCAGGCCGATCTGCGTCGCCCGCCGGTTGGCGATGTAGCGCAGGTAGCCCTTGAACATCGACGCGTTCATGCCGAGCACGCCACGCGGCATGGTGTCCTCGGCGTAGCGGTACTCCAGGTCCACCGCCTTCTCGAACAAGGCTTTGATCTCGGCCTTGAACGCCGTCGTCCACAACTGCGGGTTCTCGAGCTTGATCTGGTTGATGAGGTCGATGCCGAAATTGCAGTGCATCGACTCGTCGCGCAGGATGTACTGGTACTGCTCGGCGGCCCCCGTCATCTTGTTCTGCCGGCCCAGGGCCAGGATCTGCGTGAATCCGACGTAGAAGAACAGACCCTCCATCAGGCAGGCGAAGACGATCAGGCTCTTGAGCAGGGTCTGGTCGTTCTCCGGCGTGCCGGTGTGGAAGTGCGGATCCATGATCACGTCGATGAACGGGATCAGGAACTCGTCCTTGTCGCGGATCGAAGAAACCTCGTGGTAGGCGTTGAAGATCTCGCCTTCGTCCAGGCCCAGCGACTCGACGATGTACTGGTAGGCGTGGGTGTGGATCGCTTCTTCGAAGGCCTGGCGCAGCAGGAACTGCCGGCACTCGGGCGCCGTGATGTGGCGGTAGGTGCCGAGCACGATGTTGTTGGCGGCCAGCGAATCGGCAGTGACGAAGAAACCGAGGTTGCGCTTGACGATGCGGCGCTCGTCTTCGGTGAGGCCGTGCGGGTCCTTCCAGGTCGCGATGTCGCGCGACATGTTCACCTCGTTCGGCATCCAGTGGTTGGCACAACTGGAAAGGTACTTCTCCCACGCCCACTTGTATTTGAAGGGCACCAACTGGTTGACGTCGGTCTGGCCGTTGATGATGCGCTTGTCGGCGGCGTTGACACGGCGCTGCGCGGAGGTGTCGGTGCGCGCCGCCGCTGCGACCGCAACTGCGGGTGTGGAAAGTGGCGCAGCGCGCACCTCGTGAGCTTGAACCGCCGCCGCGCGCGAGGCGGCGGCAAGACTGCTGACAAGGCCGCGAGGCACTTGATTCGATGGTGTCTTGACGTCGTTTTCCCAGACCAACATGTGTGAACTTCCTATGGCGCGAATTATCGGAGTGTTGTGCGTGAACACCAAGCACTAGTTGACATCGCGGCGTTCTCGTTGTTGCGGCATCGCATCGAGAAAACCGTGACCGGTTCAAGCAGCAATCAGATGCTCACTGACAAGCCTCGCAGTCCGGGTTGTCGATCGAGCAGAACTTGACGTCGCTCGCGGGTTCCGTTGCTGCCGCAACGGTGGCTGCTTCGACATTCGAGACCGCATTCAATGCGCCGCGCGCCACGGTCGACTTCTCGGCATAGGTGGCGCTCGTGGTGCGCAGGTAGTAGGTCGTCTTCAAGCCGCGCAGCCAGGCCAGCTTGTAGGTCTCGTCGAGCTTGCGGCCCGAGGCGCCGGCCATGTAGATGTTGAGCGACTGCGCCTGGTCGATCCACTTCTGGCGCCGTGCGCCGGCTTCCACCAGCCACGATGCGTCGACCTCGAAGGCCGTGCCGTACAGGCGCTTGAGTTCGTCGGGCACGCGGTCGATCGGCCGCAGCGAGCCGTCGAAGTGCTTGAGGTCCATCACCATCACGTCGTCCCACAGGCCGAGTTTCTTGAGGTCGCGCACCAGGTACTCGTTGACCACCGTGAACTCGCCCGAGAGGTTGCTCTTGACCGACAGGTTGCCGAAGCTGGGCTCGATGGAAGCGTCGACGCCGATGATGTTGCTGATGGTGGCGGTGGGGGCGATGGCCACGCAGTTGCTGTTGCGCATGCCGTGCCGCGAAATGCGTGCGCGCAAGGCGTCCCAGTCCATGGTGCTCGAGCGGTCGACCTCGAGGTAGCCGCCGCGCTGTTCCTGCAGCAGGTCCAGCGTGTCCTGCGGCAGGATGCCGCGGTCCCACAGCGAGCCGCGGTAGCTGCTGTAGCGGCCGCGCTCCGCGGCCAGCTCGGTGCTGGCCCAGTAGGCGTGGTAACACACGGCCTCCATCGAGCGGTCGGCAAACGCCACCGCCTCGGTGCTGGCGTAGGGCACGCGTAGCTGGTACAGACAGTCCTGGAAGCCCATGATCCCCAGGCCCACGGGCCGGTGGCGCAGGTTGCTGTCGCGCGCCTTCTTCACGGCGTAGTAGTTGATGTCGATGACGTTGTCGAGCATGCGCATCGCCGTGGCCACGGTCTTCCTGAGCTTGGCCTGGTCGATCTCCTGGCCGGGCACGCCGTCCTTCAGGTGCTGCGCCAGGTTGACGCTGCCCAGGTTGCACACCGCGATCTCGGTGTCGCTGGTGTTGAGCGTGATCTCGGTGCACAGGTTCGAGCTGTGCACCACGCCCACGTGCTGCTGCGGGCTGCGCACGTTGCAGGCGTCCTTGAAGGTGATCCAGGGGTGGCCGGTCTCGAACAGCATCGACAGCATCTTGCGCCACAGGTCCAGCGCCCGCATGCGCTTGTAGAGCTTGATCTCGCCGCGATCGACCTTCGCTTCGTAGGCGGTGTAGGCCACTTCGAAGGCACGGCCGAATTTGTCATGCAGGTCGGGGCAGGTGCTGGGCGAGAACAGCGTCCACTGGCCCTTGCTCGCATCCTCCGGGTGCGCGGCGCCTTCCATGACGCGGCGCATGAAGAGGTCGGGGATCCAGTTGGCGGTGTTCATGTCGTGCGTGCGCCTGCGGTCGTCGCCGGTGTTCTTGCGCAGCTCCAGGAACTCCTCCAGGTCGAGGTGCCAGCTCTCCAGGTAGGAACACACCGCGCCCTTGCGCTTGCCGCCCTGGTTGACGGCCACCGCGGTGTCGTTGACGACCTTGAGGAAGGGCACCACGCCCTGGCTCTTGCCGTTGGTGCCCTTGATGTAGGAGCCCAGGGCGCGCACGCGTGTCCAGTCGTTGCCCAGGCCGCCGGCGAACTTGGACAGCAGCGCGTTTTCCTTCAGCGCCTCGAAGATGCCGTCCAGGTCGTCGGCCACCGTGGTGAGGTAGCAGCTCGACAGCTGGCTGCGCCGCGTGCCGCTGTTGAACAGTGTGGGCGTGCTGCTCATGAAGTCGAAGGTGGACAGCACGTTGTAGAACTCGATGGCGCGCGCCTCGCGGTCGATCTCGTTCAGCGCCAGGCCCATGGCCACGCGCATGAAGAAGGCCTGCGGCATCTCGATGCGCGCCTCGTCGATGTGCAGGAAGTAGCGGTCGTACAGCGTCTGCAAACCGAGGTAGTCGAACTGCAGGTCACGGCCGGCGTCGAGCGCCGCGCCCAGGCGCGCCAGGTCGAACTGCTGCAGCCTCTCGTCCAGCAGTTCGGCCTGCACGCCCTTCCTGATGAACTGCGGGAAGTACTCGGCGTAGCGCTCGGCCATCTCGGCCTGCGTGACCTCGGCGCCCAGGATCTCGCGGCGGATCGTGTGCAGCAGCAGCCGCGCGGTGGCGCGCGTGTAGGCGGGCTCCTTCTCGAGCAGCGTGCGCGCCGACAGGATGGCGGCCTTGTAGACCTCGTCGATGGGCACACCGTCGTACAGGTTGCGGCGCGTCTCGGCCAGGATGGGTTCGGCCTTGACATCTTCGCCGAGACCGGCGCAGGCCGACTCGACCAGCAAGCGCAGCGCGCCCATGTCCAGCGGCACGCGCTGGCCACCGTCGATGACGTGCAGCTCGGCTGCCTTGGCCGGCACCGGTGTGGCCTGGCGTGCGCGCTCCTGGGCACGGCGCTCGCGGTACAGCACGTAGGCGCGCGCCACCTCGTGGTGGCCACTGCGCATGAGGCCGAGTTCGACGTGGTCCTGCACGTCTTCGATGTGGAAGGTGCCGCCGCCCGGGCGCGAACGCAGCAGCGCGCGCACCACCGTCTCGGTGAGCCGGTCGACCGTTTCGCGCACACTGGCCGAGGCCGCGCCCTGGGTGCCGTGCACGGCCAGGAAGGCCTTCATCAGCGCCACCGCGATCTTGTTCGGCGCGAAGCCGACGACCGCGCCATTGCGGCGGATGATCTGGTAGCCGACATAGGCGCCGGCGCCGGCCGGCGGCGCGGCGGTGGCCAGGCCGGTGGCCGGGGTACGGCCTGGCGCGGCGCCCTGCGCTGCGGTGATCAGGACAGCTTGCATCGAATTCCCTCTGTGATGTGGTGTGTAGCCTGGGCGGCACTTCGCCGGCCGCGGCGCGGGTCGTTGGCGCTCAGCACGCCGGGTACCGCAGCGGCGCGTCGCCGTGATTCCAGCCGCTGGCCGACGGGTGCACTGCACGGGCCCGCGGCCGGGCCGCGCAAAGCCAGCAAGAGACAGCGAAAGGCGGCAGGCGGCGATGCCCTTGGTGTGATGAGATTATCACGTGCAAGCACTATATCTGGGGTCGCCGACCCCCACAAGCCACTACGGCTAGTGTCTCGTCAGGGCCTTCCCTCATCCGGGCGCAGGTTTCTTCGACACCGTTTGCCGGGCGCGCCGCTTCAAACTCTTCGGTGCGGGGCCCAAGGCAGCTGCGGCCGACGACGGCGCAATGCGCGTCGCAGCTCCAGCCAGTCGAATCCCGGCCCCGGGTCGGCCTTGCGTCCGGGTGCCACGTGTTCGTGGCCGACAACTTCTTCGATCGGGTAGCGGCCGGCCAGCGCCCGCAGCAGCACGGCCAGTTGCCGGTATTGCACCGGCTCGAAGCTGCCTCCCTCCAGGCCCTCGAGCTCGATGCCGATCGACCAGTCGTTGCAGTCCTCGCGCCCGCGCCAGCTCGAGCGCCCGGCATGCCAGGCGCGCTGCTCGCAACTGACGAACTGCAGCGTCTGCCCGTCGCGGCGAACGAAGAAGTGCGCCGAGACTTCGAGCCCGCGCAAGCCGGAGTAGTAAGGATGCGCGTCGGCGTCGAGCCGGTTGGTGAACAACCGTTCCACCGCATCACCGGTGTAAGCGCCCGGCGGCAGGCTGATCGAGTGCACCACCACCAGCGTCACGGCGGCGCCGGCCGGCCGCGGGCCGAAGTTCGGCGACGGGCACGGGCGCGCCGGGCTCCACCAGCCTTGCTGCCAGCGCGGGCGCTGCGCCATGCCCTCAGGCGACTTCGCCGTGCTCGCTGGGGCTGTCGGCGGCACCGACGCCCAGGCGCGCCATGCGGTAACGCATCTGGCGCAGCGACAAGCCCAGGCTCGCGCCGGCCGCCGTGCGGTTGTAGCGGTGGCGTTCGAGCGCGCGCTCGAGGATCTCGCGTTCGACCGCGTCCAGGTAGGCCGCCAGGTCCGCAGGCAAGGCGGCAGGTGCCGGCAGGGGGACGTCGGGCTCGGCCGCGGGCGGCGCCTCGGCCTCGGCCAGCGCGGCCTCCTGCAGCACTTCTTCGGGCAGACCGAGGTCGGCACGGCCGATCACGGGGCTCGCGGCCAGGGCCAGCGCGCGATGCAGCAGGTTCTCGAGTTCGCGCACATTGCCCGGGAAGGAATAACGCAGCAGGTGCTGCAGCGCATCGGGGGCCAGCGCCGGCAGCGGCGTGACGCCGGCATCCGCCGCGATGCGCTCGAGCACCGCGGCGCAGATCGCCGGCATGTCGGCAATGCGCTCGCGCAACGGCGGCACCGCGATGCGGATGACGTTGAGGCGGTAGTACAGGTCCTGCCTGAAGCGCCCGGCCTGCACCTCGGCGCCCAGGTCCATGTGCGTGGCACTGACGATGCGCACATTGACCGGCAGTTCGATCGCGGCACCGATCGGCCGCGCGGCGCGCTCCTGGATCACGCGCAGCAGCTTGCTCTGCATCTGCAGCGGCAGGTCGCCGATCTCGTCGAGGAACAGCGTGCCGCCTTGCGCGGTCTGGAAAAAGCCGCTGCGGTCCTCGTTGGCGCCGGTGAAGGCGCCCTTGCGGTAGCCGAAGAATTCGCTCTCCAGCAGCGCTTCGGGGATGGCGCCGCAATTGACGGCGACGAACGGCCCCGCGTGGCGCGGCGAACATTCGTGGATCGCCCGCGCCACCAGTTCCTTGCCGGTGCCCGACTCGCCGTGCACCAGCACCGGCGCCATGCTCAGCGCCACCCGCTCGACGAGCGAACGCACCTGCTGCATCGCCGCCGAGTCGCCGGCCATGCGCTGCAGCGCCGTGCGCGGTGGCGCCGGTGCGTGCGCCGGCGCCACCGGCGTGCGCG
>JAUXVE010000027.1 GCA_030680415.1 Rubrivivax sp. | reverse complement strand
TGCAGCGTGCCCACCGAAGCGTGGGCGTACCAGGTGCCGCGGCTGCCGTGTTTGTGGAACACCTCGGTGAGCGCATCGGTGTACTCGGCCAGGTGCACCAACGGCACGGCACAGTCTTCGATGAAGCTCACGGGTTTGCCGTCGCCGCGCAGGCTCATCATGATGTTCAGGCCCGCCTTGCGCACTTCCCACAGGTTCTTCTGCGGTACGTCGTCCACCATCTCGACCACGCTGCCGGGCAGGCCAAGGTCGCCCATGAGCTCCACGAGCTCGCGGATCTTGTGCGCGATGTCGGCCTTGCTCGGGCCGCTGAACTCCACCAGCAGCACGGCCGCGGGTTTGCCGCCGTTGATGTGCGGCGAGAGCGCGGTGCGGATGGTGGGCGCGAACGCCGGGTTCTGCAGCGAGAGCTCGATCATGGTGCGGTCGACCAGCTCCACCGCCGTGAGCTGCCCCACGGCCATGCCCTCGCCGAGCTTGACGATGTGCTGCGCGCTGTCCATCGCCTGGAAGAAGGTGGGGAAGTTCACCACGCCCAGCACCTTGGCGCGCGGCAACTCGCGCAACTGCAGCTTGAGCGATCGCGTGAGCGCCAGCGTGCCTTCGCTGCCGATCAGCAGGTGCGAGAGGTTCACCGAGCCGTCGTGCGTGTACGGTTTTTCGTTCTGGTTGCGGAAGATGTCGAGGTTGTAGCCGGCCACACGGCGCAGCACCTTGGGCCAGCGCGCGTCGATCTCGTCGGCGTGCTCCAGGGCGAGTTCGCGCACGAAGTTGCCGATGGCCTTGGCTTGCGGACTGGCCGTGGCGTGGTCACCGAAGTCGACCAGGCTGCCGTCGGCCAGCCATGCCTGCGCGCCCAGCACGTTGTGCACCATGTTGCCGTAGGCCACCGAGCGGCTGCCGCACGAGTTGTTGCCGGCCATGCCGCCCAGCGTGGCCTGCGCGCTGGTGGACACGTCGACCGGAAACCACAGGCCGTGGGCCTTCAGTTGCGCGTTCAGGTGGTCCAGCACGAGGCCGGGCTCGACCTCGGCCGTCATCGCCGCCGCGTCCACGCGGTGCACGCGTCGCAGGTGCTTGGTGGTGTCGATGACCAGCGCGGCACCGGTGGTCTGGCCGCATTGCGAGGTGCCGCCGCCGCGCGGCAGCAGCGGTGTGCCGGTCTCGCGGGCCAGCGCGATGGCGGTGGCCACGTCGTCCTCGGTGCGCGGCACGAACACGCCCACCGGCATGATCTGGTAGATCGACGCGTCGGTGGCGTAGCGGCCGCGCGAGGCGGCGTCGAACAGCACCTCGCCCGCGGTCTCGCGGGCCAGCCGGCGAGCCAGGTCCCCGCTCATGCTCGAACCGCCGCGGCCGGTGAGAGCTCGCCGCGCTTCATCAGCTCCAGCACGGTGTCGCGTTTGTGTTCCAGGTGCCGCACCAGCAAGGCGCGCAGGCCGGCGGCGTCGCGCGTGGCCAGCAGCTGCACCATCGCCTCGTGTTCCTTCACTGCGTGCTGCCACTTGCGCTCGTCGAAGTTGGAGCGGAATCTCAGCGCCTGCAACCTGGCGTTGACGTTGCGGTAGGTCCGCGTCAGCACCGGGTTGCGCGCGGCCACATTGATGCACTCGTGGATGCGCGCGTTGAGCCGGTAGTAGGTGGACAGGTCGCGCCGCGTGTACGCCGCCAGCATCTCGTAGTGCAAGGCGCGGATCTCGGCCAGTTCGGGATCGGTGATGCGCTGCGCGGCCAGCTCGCCCGACTGGCCTTCGAGGCCGGCGATGACCTCGAAGGTGTCGGCCACGTCCTGTGCCGAGAGCTGCGCCGCCACCGCGCCGCGGTTGGGCAGCAGTTCCACCAGGCCTTCGGCGGCCAGCGTCTTGATGGCCTCGCGCAAGGGTGTGCGCGACACCTGCAGCCGCTCGGCCAGTTCACGTTCGTTGAGCTTGGCGCCGGGCGCGATGTCGGCCTCGACGATGAGCTGCCGCAGCCGCACCGCGGCCTCCTGATGCAGCACCTGACGCGGGATCGAGATCACCTCAGCCACCGGGTAGACCCTAATATGTATGCAGAACTTCGCTCTGCGCGTGAGCGACACTATAGCGCGACCCGGTTGACAAATGCATTCTGTATGCAAAACTGGACCCTCAAGGAGCTGAGCATGCTGACCCTCGATCACCACCCCAGCGGGCGCCATTTCCTGCAGATCCCCGGCCCCAGCCCGGTGCCCGACCGCATCCTGCGCGCCATGAGCCTGCCCACCATCGACCACCGCGGGCCGGAGTTCGGCGTGTTGGGGCTGAAGCTGCTGGCCGGCCTGAAGCAGGTGTTCCGCACCCAGCACCCGGTGGCCATCTACCCGGCCTCCGGCACCGGCGCCTGGGAAGCCGCGCTCGTCAACGTGCTCAGCCCCGGCGACGCGGTGCTGATGGTCGAGACCGGCCACTTCGCCACGCTGTGGCAGAAGATGGCGCGGCGCCTGGGCGTGGCGCCGGAGTTCCTGTCGCTGCCGGGCACCTGCGCCGAGACCGGCCTGCCGCTGGCCTGGCGCCATGGCGTGCGCGCCGACCTGGTGGCCGATCGGCTGCGCGCCGACCCGGCGCACCACATCCGCGCCGTGTGCGTGGTGCACAACGAAACCTCCACCGGCGCCACCAGCGACATCGCCGCCGTGCGCCGCGCGATCGACGACGCCGGCCATCCGGCGCTGCTGATGGTGGACACCATCTCGGGCCTGGCCAGCGCAGAGTATCGGCACGACGACTGGGGCGTGGACGTCACCGTCGGCGGCTCGCAGAAGGGCCTGATGCTGCCGCCGGGCATCAGTTTCAACGCGCTGTCACCCAAGGCGCTGGCGCTGAGCAAGACGGCCAAGTTGCCCAAGGCCTTCTGGGCCTGGGACGAGATCGTCGAGATGAACAAGACGGGCTACTGGCCGTACACGCCCAGCACCAACCTGCTGTACGCCCTGCACGAGTCGCTGGACATGCTGCTCGGCCAGGGCCTGGACGCGGTGCTGGCGCGCCACCAGCGCTGGGCCGAGGGCGTGCGCGGCGCCGTGCGGGCCTGGGGCCTGCCCATCCAGTGCGCCGACGCGGCCGTGTACTCGCCGGTGCTGACCGGCGTCGTCACGCCCGCGGGCGTCGACGCCGACGCGCTGCGCCGCCTGATCCACGAACGCTTCGACCTTTCGCTGGGCACCGGCCTGGGCCGGATCAAGGGCCGCATGTTCCGCATCGGCCACCTGGGCGACTGCAACGACCTGACGCTGATGGCCGCGCTCTCGGGCGTCGAGATGGGCCTCAAGCTAGCCGGCGTGAAGCTGGCCGGCAGCGGCGTGCAGGCCGCGATGGACTTCTTCGCGGCGCGCCCGGCGCCACAGGCCATGGCCGCCACGGCCTGATACACAACCCCACCACGACCAGGAGACAACATCATGAGCACCCGACGCACCCTCCTCGCCGCCGCGCTCGTCGCGGCCTTCGCCCTGCCGGCCGCCGCGCAGATGGAGCTCAAGCTCGGCCATGTCGGCGGGCCGGGCTCGCTGTTCGAGCTCTCGGCCAACGAGTTCGCGCGCCGCGCCAACGACAAGCTGGGCAGCAAGGCCAAGGTCGTCGTCTTCGGCTCCAGCCAGCTCGGCGGCGACCGCGAACTGATGCAGAAGCTGCGCCTGGGCACGCTGGAGTTCGCGATCCCGTCGACCGTGATGTCCTCCGACGTCGAGGCCTTCGGCATGTTCGAGATGCCCTATCTGGTGAAGAACCGCGAGCACATGAAGAAGATCGAGGCCGCGGTGGTCTGGCCGACGCTCGCACCGCTGGCCGAGGCCAAGGGCTACACGCTGCTGGCGGTGTGGGAGAACGGCTTCCGCCACATCACGACGAATGCGAAGCCGATCGTCAAGCCCGCCGACCTGGCCGGCATGAAGCTGCGCGTGCCGCAGGGCAAGTGGCGCGTGAAGATGTTCCAGGCCTACGGCGCCAACCCGAGCCCGATGGCGCTGTCGGAGGTCTTCGTCGCGCTGCAGACCGGCGTCATGGACGGGCAGGAGAACCCGCTGACGCAGATCTACTCGTCCAAGTTCCAGGAAGTACAGAAGTTCCTGTCGATGACCGGGCACGTCTATACGCCGGCCTACCTGGCCACCGGCAAGAACAAGTTCGCATCGCTGCCTGCCGACGTGCAGGCGGCGCTGTCGGCCGCCGCGAAGGAAACGCAGGCCTACGTCTACGAGCAGGCCGCCAAACTCGACAACGACTTGCTCGACAAGATCAAGGCCGCCGGTGTCAAGGTCAACGACGCCGACAAGGACGCCTTCATCGCCGCCAGCAAGGCGGTGTACGGGGACTTCGCCAAGGAAGTGCCCGAGGGCGGCAAGCTGGTCGACAAGGCGATCGAGCTCGGCAAGGGAATGTGAGCTCGATGCCTGCCCTGCACAAGGCCTTCGACCGCACGCTGAGCGCTTTCGTGATCTTCCTGCTGGCGTCGCTGGCAGTGATGATCCTGGTCGGGGTGGCCTGCCGCAAGCTGGGCATCGCGCTCGTCTGGTACGACGAGGGCGCGTCCATCATGCTGGCCTGGCTGACCTACTACGGCGCCGCGCTGGCGGCGCTGAAGCGTGCGCACATCGGTTTTCCCGGCCTCGTCAATGCGATGCCGCCGCAGCTGCGCGTCGCCGCCGTGCTGTTCGGCGAGGCCTGCGTGATCGGCTTCTTCGGCCTCTTGACCTGGTTCGGCGTGCAGGTGCTGCAGATCCTGTCGGGTGACACGATGGTCAGCCTGCCCAGCGTGCCGACGCGGCTGACGCAGTCGGTGATTCCGGTCGGCGGCGCCTTGTTCATCATCGCCCAGTTGCTGAGCCTGCCCGCGGTGCTGCGCCAGGCGCGCGGCGACGGCATCGTCGACCACGAACAGGCCCCCGTGCAGGAACTGCTGAAGTCGTCATGACCGTCGCCTTCATGTTCCTGGGCCTGGTCGGCCTGATCCTGCTCAACGTGCCGATCGCCGTCTCGCTGGGCATCGTCGCGATGGGCGCGATGGTGCATGCCGGTGGTATGGACGCGCTGCTGAACTCGGCCATCGTGATGTTCACGGGTGCCACCAGCTTCCCGCTGCTGGCGATCCCGCTGTTCATCCTGGCCGGCGCGATCATGAACTCGTCCAGCCTGTCGCGGCGGCTGATCGCCTTCGCCTCGGCGCTGTTCGGTTTCGTCAAGGGCGGGCTGGCGATGATCAACATCGGCACCTCGATGTTCTTCGCCGAGATCTCCGGTTCGGCGGTGGCCGACGTCGCCGCGATGGGGTCGATCCTGATCCCGGCGATGAAGAAGAAGGGTTACCCGAAGGAGTTCGCCGCCGCGATCACCTCGTCGTCGGCGACGCTGGCGGTGATCATCCCGCCGTCGATCCCGATGATCCTGTACGCGGTGATGGCCGACGCCTCGGTGGTGCAGATCTTCGTCGCCGGCATCGTTCCCGGCATCCTGGGCGGCGGCGGCATGATGGCGCTGGCCTGGTGGTACGCGCGGCGCTACAACTACCCGGTGGAGGAGGTCTTCAGCTGGAGCCGGGTGAAGAGCACCTTCAAGGACGCGGCCTGGGCCTTCCTGCTGCCGATCATCATCCTGGGCGGCATCTTCGGTGGCGTCGTCACCGCCACCGAGGGTGCGGCGCTGGCGGTGCTGGCAGCGCTGTTCATCGGCGGCGTGATCTACCGCGAGCTCGACTGGAAGCACCTCTACCAGTCGATGCTGGACGGCTCGATCCAGACCGCCACCGTGATGCTGCTGGTGGCCGCGTCGGCGCTGCTGGGCGTCTACCTGACAGAGCAGCAGATGCCGCAGCAGCTGGCGGCATGGATCTCGGGCATCACCAGTGACCGCTATGCGGTGCTGGCGCTGTTGAACGTGTTCTTCCTCGTCATCGGCCTGTTCCTGCATTCGGCGGCGGCCATCATCCTGGTGGTGCCGATCGTGATGCCGCTGGTCAAGGCGGTGGGCATCGACCCGGTGCACTTCGGCCTCATCGTGACGCTGAACCTGGGCATCGGCCAGCAGACACCGCCGGTGGCCAGCGTGCTGATGGCGGCGTGCTCGATCGCCAAGGCCGACATGTGGGCGGTGACGCGCGTCAACCTGCCCTTCATCGGCGTGCTGTTGGCGGTGCTGATGCTGTGCACCTACGTGCCGGCGGTGCCGATGTTCCTGGTCGACGTGTTCTATCGATGAGGCTGCCATGACCGAGCTCATCCTGACGCACCGCGACGGGCACGTGGCCACGGTCACGCTGAACCGGCCCGAGAAACTCAATGCGTTGACCAAGCCCATGTGGCAGCGCCTGGGCGCGGTGATGCGGGAACTGTCGGCCGACGACAGCCTGCGCTGCGTCGTGCTGCGCGGCGCCGGCGGCAAGGCGTTCGCGCCGGGCAACGACATCGCCGAGTTCGAGACCGAACGCAGCAGCTTCGACCAGGGCAAGGCCTACGGCGCCGTGCTGCACGGCGCGCTGGGCGCGATCGCCGACTGTCGCCACCCGACCGTGGCGCTGATCGAGGGCATCTGCGTCGGCGGCGGCCTGGAGATCGCCGCGCTGTGCGACATCCGCATCTGCGGCGAAGGCAGCCGCTTCGGCGTGCCGATCAACAAGCTGGGCCTGGTGATGGCGCACGCCGAGCTGGCGGCGCTGCTGCAGCTGGCCGGGCGCGCGGTGGCGCTGGAGATGCTGCTCGAAGGCCGTGTCTTCGGCGCCCGCGAAGCGCTCGACAAGCGCCTGGTGCACCGCGTGATGCCCGACGCCGAGGTCGAGGCCGAGGCCTACGCCAGCGCGCGCCGCATCGCTGCCGGTGCGCCGCTGGTGGCTCGCTGGCACAAGCGCTTCCTGCGCCAGGTCGACAGCGGGACGGCGCTCACCGAAGCCGATCGCGACGAAGGCTTCCGCTGCTACGACAGCGAGGACTTCCGCATCGGGGTCCAGGCCTTCCTGGCCAAGACGACACCGGAGTTCGTCGGACGATGAGCGGGCCCATGAACGGGCCGCTGACCGGCGTGACCGTTCTGGAGCTGGCCCAGATCATGGCCGGGCCGAGCTGCGGTGCGCTGCTGGCCGACCTGGGCGCCGACGTCATCAAGGTCGAGAAGCTGCCTGGCGGCGACGACACGCGGCGCTACGCCGAGCCCAGCGTCAACGGCGAGTCGGCGGCCTTCATGATGATGAACCGCAACAAGCGGGGCATCGCGGTCGACCTCAAGAGCGAAGGCGGCCGCCGCGTTCTCGAACGCCTCGTCCAGCGCGCCGACGTGCTGGCCGAAAATTATCGCCGCGGCGCGCTGGACCGCCTGGGACTGGGCTACGAGGCGCTGAGTGCGCTGAACCCGGCGCTGGTCTACTGCTCGATCACCGGCTATGGCCGCACCGGGCCGGCGGCCGACAAGGGCGGCTTCGACCTCATCGCACAAGGCGTTTCCGGCCTCATGAGCATCACCGGCGAACCCGGCCGCCCGCCGGTGAAGGTAGGCAGCCCGGTGACCGACCTGAACGCCGGCATCCTGGCCGCCCTGGGCATCGTTTCGGCCTACGTGCACCGGCTGAAGACCGGCCGCGGCCAGTTCGTCGACACCTCGCTGATGGAAGCCGGCATCCACCAGACGGCCTGGCAGGCGGCGATCTTCTTCGCCACCGGCGTCTCCCCCGGCCCCGGCGGGTCGGCGCACGTGCTGGCCGCACCCTACCAGGCCTTCCCCACCGCCGATGGCTGGATCAACATCGGCGGCGCCAACCAGGGCAACTGGGAACGCATCGCCAGGCTGGTGGGTGCGCCGGAACTGATCAGCGACGCGCGCTTCGTCGACAACAGCGCCCGCATGGCCAACCGCGACGCGCTCGCTCAATTGCTTGCCGAACATCTGCGCGAACGCCCCACGCACGAGTGGCTGCTGGCCCTGGACGCCGCTGGCATCCCCGCGGGGCCCATCCAGAGCATCGCGGAGATGGCCGCCGACCCGCAAACGCTGGCGCGCGAGATGGTTGTCGAGCTCGACCACCCGGTGGCCGGGCGCACCAAGGCGCTGGGCCTGCCGGTCAAGTTCAGCGCGACGCCGGGAGGCATCCGCCGCCCGGCGCCCACCTTCGGCCAGCACACGGGCGAGGTGCTGCACGAGCATGGCTACACCGACAGCGAGATTGCCGCCCTCGCGGCCGCAGGGGCGGTGCACCTGGGTCGCTGATCGATGCCTGGCGCGTGCCCGCCGCGTCCGCGATCAGGCGACGCGATCTCGTCGCCAGTCACCCGGCCAGCAGCGCCGCCGCGAGGGCGTCGGTGATGGCCTGATCCTCGGCCGAGCTGAGCCCGCTGACGCCGACGGCGCCGAGCAGCCGGCCGCTGGCGTCCTTCAGCGGCGAGCCTCCCGGCAGCGCGGTCAGGTCGGGGTCGCAGAAGTAGCCGACCTCGATCTGTTCCCGATGCAGCCGTGCGAGCAGCGCTGCGGTGCTCACGCCCATGCGTGCGGCCGAGTACGCCTTGCCCTGCGAGATGCGCACGCTGCGCGCCGGCGCCCCGTCCATGCGTGCGAATGCCAGCAGCAAGCCCCGGTCGTCGCAGACGGCGACGCAGATCGGGCGGCCGTGGTCCTGCGTGGCCTTGGCCGTGGCACTCAGGACGAGCGCCTGGGCCTGGTCGAGCGTGAAGTCAGGCATGGGACAGACTCCTTTAGGTGGACTTCGATCAGTTTCGGCCGGCGGCCAGCAGTTCGTCGACGAGGCCGAGCAGGCGCACCATGTCGATCGGCTTGGTGAGGTAGCCGGCGAAACCGGCCGCCTTGCCAACGAGGATGGCGTCGGCGAGGCGGCGCAAGCGCGGTCGCCCCCGCATGGGGTCGGCAGCAAGGCGGCTTGGCTGAGACATCACGGCAGATCGCGTACGGGGCGACGGGCAGCTGCGGCGCATGGCCGACTTGGACCGGAAGACAGTCTCCACGGGTGCATTGAACCGTACGGCAACCCGCGTGGCGACCGGCTGAAACTCCAAGGTATCGGCGGGAGCAGGCATCCGCGCGGCCATCGCGCCGTCAGGAACGTCAGTCCAGTTGCCGCGCCGCGCGCAGCGCGCTCAGCAGGGCGCGGTTGACCTCGGCCGGGCCCAGCAGCAGGCGTTCCGAACACTCGCGGATGTCGAACACGGCACAGGCCTCGATCGCCCGCACCAGTTCCAGATACGGGTGGAAGGGGCCGTCCTCGTGGCGCAGCGCCTGCTGCACGCGCGCGGGCACGGGTACGTTGGCCAGCAGTTCGCTGAACGGCTGGCGCAGCAGGCGGTCGAGCAGCGAGAACACGCCGCAGATGAAGATCTCGCTGCGCAGTTCGGCGTCGCCCTGGCTGCGCACCAGTTCCTCGAGCAGCAGGCCGCGTCGCACGGCGGCGAACAACAGCGGCTTGGCGCTGGCGTCCTTGCTGGACGACGCCAGCAGCAGCGCCAGCCAGCGCTTCAGGCGCACATAGCCCAGCAGCATGAGCGCGTGGCCGAAGGAGTTGATCTCCACCGACAGCCCGAAGGCCGCCGAATTGAGGTAGCGCATGAGACGGAAAGCCAAGGTCGGATCGCGCTTGAGGATGGCTTCGAGCTTGGCCACCGGCTCTTCGCGGTCGACCGCGGCGACGAGTTCCATCACCACCTGCATGTCGGTCGGCACGCTGCGCCGCGACGCCGCTGGGGGCAAGGGGTCGTCGAAGGGCCAGCCCAGCACGGCCACGGCTCCGCGCTGGAAGGCCCCTTCGAGTTCGGCCGTCGTGCGCACGCCGTCCTGCACGGTGGTGACCTGGCGCAGACCGGGCGCCGGCGCGGCGCCGGTGCGGTGTTCGTCGCCGGCCTCGATCAAGGCATGACCGAAGCCGGCCAGCAGATCCGGCGCCAGCGGGGCCGAAGGCCGGCCCTTGAGCATCAGCGGCGTGCCGGCGGCGTGCAGTTCACGCAACACGGCCGCATGCAGCGGGTCGGCGGCCATGAAGGCCGGCACTTCCAGCATCAGGTGCGGCCCGGGGCCGGCAGCCATGACAGCATGCAGCATGGCCTCGCCCGCCACGTTCAGCGACAGCGGCGGCCGCAGGCCCACCGGCCGCGCCGCGGCTGCACCCGGGTTCAGCGGACGCAACTCCAGCGTCAGCCGTGCGCCGCTGCCCGCGCTGCCCTCGGCCGGGCGCCAGACTTCGTCCAGCGCACGCAGCAGCGCTGCGGCATCGGGCGTGGCGTCTGGCCGTTCGGGGAACACCGTCAGGCGGGTCGCAATGACCGCGCGCTGGCGGTCGATCATGGGGCTGTAGCCCAGGGCCACATGGCCCAGCACGGGATGGTCTTGCATGCAGCGTCGGCCCGGCAGTCGGGCAGCGGTTCAGTGAGGTTCCAAGGGCTTTCAGCGCAACTGCTCGAACAGCGACATGCCTTGCGCGATGGCATGGGTCTTCAATGGCGCATCGTAGCCGCTCTGCCTGTTCGCCACGCGCCGCTTCGCCTGCACGCTGTCCAGTTCCTCGGCTGGCGAGTGTTCCTGCGGCCCGGCGGGCGGATCGTCTTGCGCCGGTCATGGGCCGGCGCGCTTGAGTCGGGCCCGACTGCGACCCTGTCTCCGATCGACCGCATCGTTCGGATGTCACTGCGCCACGCCTCAACTGCCGCGTATCCCTGCCGATACCACGATGGAATCTGCCGGCTGCTGCTGCTGAACCATGGCGCCCGGGTCGTGCAGGTTTCGCCCAGGCCGAGGCGAAATCACGTCCTGCCAAGCGTCAGTTTCGATCGGACCCGAAACCGTGGCCGACACCCCGGTTGTTGCTGGAGAAAGGCATGAACATGTTCCTGCGGACACCCCGCTCCATACAAACCAAGCTCCGCGTCATTGCGATCCTGCTGTCCCTGGGGATGGTGGTCGGTGCCGCGATTGCCGAGTTTGTGCTGTCGCGGACCCGGGCGGTCACCGAACTGGTCGTCAACCAGAGCGCCGCGCTCAGCCTGCTGCAAGCCGCCGACATGTCGCATGAAGGGCTGCGCTCGGTGGCTTACGAGTCGCTTCTGGTCGGCCAGATTGCACAGGTGAACGCCGACGACGTGCGCAAGGGCGTCAGAGAGCACGCGCAGTTCATGCGCGATGCGATGGCGCGGCTCGCAACGAGCGACATCGACGCCGATTTCCGCGCCGAGTTGCTCGTCGGGCGAGCGAGTGTCGATCGGTACCTGGACATCGCGCAGGAATTGATCTCGGCAGCGCTCGTCGATCGCAGCGCCGCACAAGCGAGACTGCCGCAGTTCAATGCCGCCTTCGACGAACTGGAGGACGTGTTCCAAAGGCAGATCGTGGCACTGCGCGGGCACAACCAGCGCGCGGTGGCCCATGCAGCAGAGGTCAAGACCCGAGCCAACCTGGTCGTTGCCGCCACGGCTCTGATCGGCTTCGTGCTCACGGCGGCCCTGGTTGGCTGGACCGGGCGCTCCATCCGCAACTCGCTGCGCAAAGTGGAGGCGGTGGCGTCGGCAGTGGCCGGTGGTGACATCGGCCGCCGCGCAGAGATCGAGATCGACGACGAGATTGGGCGGCTGGGCTGCGCGGTCAATGCGATGGCCGATAAGCTGCAGCATATGTTGGCCCACGCCGTGGACGACTCGGAACGCCACCGCTTCGGCCGTGAGTTGGACGCTGCATTGGAGATGGCCGATTCGGAACCCGACGCTTACCGGGTGGTGCAGCGCGCGATGGCGGCGGTTTCGCCGGATCACGCCATGGAATTGCTGGTTTCCGACTCCAGCCAGGCGATGCTGCAGCGGGCCACGGAGCATCCAAGCGCCGGTGCGCCAGGCTGCACCGTGGATTCCCCCTACTACTGCCAAGCCGTGCGCGGCGGCAATAGCGTGACTTTCAACGACAGCGAGGCCCTGAGCGCATGCCCGCGCCTGCGCGGCCGACCAGGCTCGGAGGGCGCGATCTCAGCGGTGTGCGTGCCGCTGCGCTTCATGGGGCGCGCACTCGGCGTGCTCCACAGCGTCGGCCCGGCGCGCCGGGCGATGCAGCCCCATCAACTGGTGCAGCTCGCCGCCATCGGCGCCCAGGCGGCGGCGCGCATCGGCGTGGTGCGTGCCTTCGAGCGCACCCAACTGCAGGCGGCCACCGACGCGGCCACCGGTCTGGCCAACCGGCGTGCGCTGGAGGCCGCAGTTCGCGAGTTGATGCGCAAGAAGCAACCCTTCGCGCTGCTCATGGCCGATCTCGACCGCTTCAAGATGCTCAACGACACCTACGGTCACCTAGTGGGCGACGACGCCTTGCGTCTGTTTGCCGACGCGATGAAGAAGGCCGTGCGCGACCACGACATCGTGGCCCGCTGGGGCGGCGAGGAGTTTGCCATCGTGCTCTGCGGCTCCGATGCCCAGGAGGGATGCCACTGGGCAGATCGTGCACGCACAGGGCTGGCGCAGGCGCTCGAGAACGGCAAGGTACCCAAGTTCACGGTCAGTTTCGGCGTCGCCGACTCGACGATGGCCGAGCGCCTGGACGACCTGTTGCGCATCGCCGATGAGGCCCTGTACCGGTCCAAGGAACACGGCCGCGACCGCGCCACCCTCGGCAGCGCCCTGGCAGCCAACGAGCCGATGACACGGCAAGGCAGCGAGCACGAGGAGAAGATCGACGTGACCCGCCTGGGCGCGGCGGTCTGACCACAGTCCATTCGCTGCGCGCCGTCACGCCCGCGCAGCCCCGGCTGCGCACCCGCCCGCCCGGCAGCCTGCATGGACGGCCTTGGACAGCGGGTTCAGCCGCACCTGGCGCAGCCGCGTGAAGTCGGCGCGCAGCACGATACGCCACGGGCCACGGCCTTGGATGCCGATGCCGCGCGCCGCGCTCAGGGCGCGGACAGTGACGTGGCACGGGCCTGATCGCGCCCGCTCGACTTGGCGGCGTACAGCTGCGCATCGGCCTCGCGCAGCAGCGTCGCGGCGCTGCCCACCACGCCGGCCGGCTGGGTGCAGGCGCCGAGGCTGACGGTGACCACCGCCGCCACGTCGGAGGTGGTGTGCTCGATCCCGAGCTCGCGCACCGCCCGGCCGAGCTGCTCGGCCAGCGCCAGCGCGCCGGTGGCGTCGGTCTCGGGCAGCAGGCAGACGAACTCCTCGCCGCCGTAGCGCGCGAGCAGGTCGGCCGGGCGCCGCAGGCCGGCCTTCAGCGCCGCCGCCACGCGGCGCAGGCAGTCGTCGCCGGCCTGATGGCCATAGCGGTCGTTGAAACGCTTGAAGTGGTCGACGTCGATCAGCACCACGCTCAGGCTGGTGCGCTGGCGCACTGCGCGCGCCCACTCCATGGCCAGGCGGTCGTCGAACAGACGCCGGTTGCCGACGACGGTCAGGCCGTCGATGTAGGCCCACTGGCGCAGCAGGTCCGACTGGTGCTTGAGGGTCAGGTGGGTGCGCGCGCGAGCGCGCACGATGCGCGGCTTGATCGGCTTGGTGATGAAATCCACGGCACCGGCATCGAGCGCGCGCGCCTCGGCGACCTCGTCTTCGTGCGCGGTGACGAAGATGACCGGGATGTCGCGCAGTGCCGGGTCGACCTTGAGCCGCTCGCAGACCTGGTAGCCGTCCAGTCCGGGCATCTCGACGTCCAGCAGCACGAGGTCGGGGTGCTGGGCCTCGCACACGCCCAGCGCCTGCGCACCGGTGGTGGCCATGAAGACCTGGTGGTCGGCCGCGAAAACCTGGTACAGCGCCTGCACGTTCGCCGGCTGGTCGTCGACGACCAGCACGCGCGGCCGGCGCCCGTACAGCGCCTGCAGGTCGACCTCGGTGGCGATGCTCAAGCGTCGATCTCCTCGATCAGGCCGCGACAGGCCTGCAAGGCCTGCTCGAAGGCCAGCCGGCCGACCGTCTCGTCCAGCGCCTGCAGACGCGGCGCCAGCGCGCCCGCCGGCAAGCCGCGCACGCGGTCCATGACGGTCAGGGCTTCCATGTCGGCAGCGGCCAGCAGCCGGGCCAGGTCGTGCAGCATGGGCACCAGTCCGGCAATGGGCGGAGCAGTGCCGCCGTTGGCCGGCACGCCGGCTGCCTCGGCGTCCAGCTGCTCGCACAGCCGCAGCAGCGCGGGCCGGGTGGTCTCGATCGCGTTGCACAGCCCGGTCACGGCGGCGCGCGCCGCTTCGTCGTCCGACGCCAGGGCCTTCTCGGCGGTGGCGGCGCTGGCAGCCAGCACGCGCGAACCCAGCGTCCCCGCCAGGCCCTTGAGCGTGTGCGCCTCGCGCGCGGCCTCGGCCCACTGAGCGCCGGCGGCCAGCGCGCGCAGGCGCGCCGGCTGCTCGGCCAGGTCCTGCGCACACTGGCGCAGCAGGCGGCGGTAGGCGTGCCGGTTGCCGCCCAGGCGTGTGAGCGCGGCTGCGAGTTCGACACCGGCCTCGGCCGCGGCCTGCTCCAGAACCGCATCGGGCGCGGCGGCGGCCATCGGAGCTGCCGCTGCGGCGGCACTGTGCTGGCACAGGCGGCGCAGCACGCGCACCAGTTGGTCCAGGTCGAAGGGCTTGCCCACATGCTCGTTCATGCCGGCCGCCAGGCAGGCCTCGCGGTCGGACGCCATCGCGTTGGCCGTCATCGCGACGATCGGCAGTGCCGAGCGCCCCGGCAGTTGGCGGATGTGGCCGGTGGCAGCATAACCATCCATCACCGGCATCTGCAGGTCCATCAGCACGGCGTCGAACGGCGGCTCGGCCTGCGCCACGGCCTGCACCGCCGCCAGGCCGTCGGGCGCGATCTGCACCTGGGCACCCTCGTCCTCGAGCAACTCGCGCGCGACCTGCTGGTTGTTGGCGTTGTCCTCGGCCACCAGCAGGCGCAGGCCGGCAAGCCGGCCGGCAACGGCCAGCGGCGCCGCTCGCGCCGGCGCGGCCCCGCTGGCGGAGCGCGCATCCATCACGGCGTCGTACAGCATCGAGGCCGTGATCGGCTTGACGAGGAAACCATCGAGCATGCGCTGTTCACTGTCACTGCGCTGCGCGAGCAACTCGCGCCCGTGGGCGGTGACCATCACCACCAGCGGTGCCTGGCCGGCCAGTGCCTGCGCGCGGATGCGCTCGCAGGTCTGCCAGCCATCCAGCCCGGGCATCTGCCAGTCGACGAACACGGCGTCGTAGCTGGCCGCGCCCGCTTGCAGCCGCTCGAGCGCCTGCTCGCCACTGGCCGCCAGCTCCGCCTGCCAGCCCAGCGACTCGGCCATGGCCTGCAGCAACTCGCGCGCCGAGGGGTTGTCGTCGACGATCAGCGCCCGCAGCCGCATGGCCGGGGCCGGCCGCGGCGCAGCCGCCGCTTCGGCCAGCGGCAGCGTGATGCGGAAATGGAATCGGCTGCCGTGGCCGGGCCTGCTCTCCAGAGCGAGCTCGCCACCCATCAGCCGCACCAGGCGCTGGCAGATCGCGACGCCCAGTCCGGAGCCACCGAAGCGGCGCGTCGTCGACGCCTCGGCCTGCGTGAAGCCCTCGAAGATGCGGCGCTGGTTCTCGGGCGCGATGCCGATGCCGGTGTCGCGCACCGAGAACTCCAGCGTGACCTCGTCTTCGCCGCGGGCGACCACGCGCACCGCCAGCACGACCTCGCCATTTTCGGTGAACTTGATGGCGTTGCCGCCGAGGTTGATCAGCACCTGCTGCAGGCGCATCGCGTCGCCGAGCAGCGCGCGCGGCAGCGCCGGGTCGAGGTCGTACAGCACCTCCACCGGCTTGCCGCCGGCATTCACCGACAGGATCACCGACAGGTCGCGCAGCAGGGTATCGATGCGGAAGGGCTGCGGGTCGAGCTCCATCTTGCCTGCCTCGGCCTTCGAGAAGTCCAGGATGTCGTTGAGCAGCCCGAGCAGCGAGCGCGCCGCGCCTTCGGTCTTGGCGGCGTAGTCGGCCTGGCGCGCCGTCAGATCGGTCTTGCGCAGCAGTGCCAGCATGCCGAGGATGGCGTTCATCGGCGTGCGGATCTCGTGGCTCATGTTGGCCAGGAAGCGACTCTTGGCCAGCGAGGCCTGCTGCGCCGCCTCGGTGGCGCGCACATGCTCGGTGATGTCGATGCGAAAGCCCACGATGTGGCCGTCGGGCAACTTGCGCTCGATGATGCGCAGCGTGTTGCCGTTGGCCAGCGGCTGGATGACGGTGGAGTTGGCCGCCTGGTGCGCCGCCACGCGCTCGGCCACCCAGGCGTCGACATGGTCCGTGGCGGCGGCGAAGCCGCCGCGCTCGGCCCCGGCCCGCACCAGGTCGGCAAAGAGCGCACCGGGCTGGATGAGATCGGCCACTCCGGCGTAGACCTGCTTGTACTTGTCGTTGCACATCACCAGCCGGTCGTCGGGGTCGAACAGCACGAAGGCCTCGTCGATGGCGTCGATCGCGCCCCGCAGCAGCCCGGCGCTGCGCTGACTCTCGCGCTCGGCCTGCCGGCGTTGCGAGATGTCGGTATAGGTGGTGACGAAGCCGCCACCGGGCATCGGCGCGCCGCGCACCTCGAGCGGCGTGCCGTCGCGCCGCTCGCGCTCGAAGCGGTGCGGTGCCGCCGGGCCGCGCGCACGCTCGACGGCGGCAGCGACGATCTGCTCCACGTTGCCGGGGCCGTACTCGCCACGTTCGGCATTGAAGCGGATGAAGCTTTCGAAGCTCGGCCGCGGCGTGACGAACAGCGTGTCGGGGAGATCCAGCAGCTGGCGATACTCGCGGTTCGACGCCACCAGTTCCAGCCGCTCGTCGAACACGCTCAGCCCGCAGGGCAGGTTCTCGACGATGCTCGTCATCAGCTCGCTGTTGCGGCGCAGTTCGTCGGCCATCGCACGGCGGGCGCTGATGTCGAAGTGGATGCCGGCCATGCGCAAGGGCTGCCCGGCGGCGTCGCGCGCGCCGACGCGGCCGCGGGTGAGCACCCAGACCCAGCGGCCGTCGCGGTGGCGCATGCGGAACTCCACCTCGTACAGCGGCGTGTCGCCGTCGAAATGGGCCTGCCGCGCACGTTCGACGGCGGCGCGGTCGTCGGGATGCACGAGCTTCAGGAAGCTGCCCTGCGCGCGCTCGCGCAGGCTGTCCGTGCTTTCGCCCAGCATCGCGGCGGAGGCCGGGCTGTTCTGGCATTCGCCGCTGCGCAGGTCGACCTCCCAGGTGCCGGCGCCGGTGCCTTCGACGATCAGCGCCAGCCGCTCGCGCTCACGCGTGAGTTCGGCCATCGCGCGCCGGCTGGCAGTGATGTCGTGGCCGATCGAAACGAACTTCTCGACGCGCCCGTCGGCGTCGGCGAACGGCGCGACGATGCTGTCGACCCAGTACAACGCGCCGTCCCGGGCGCGGTTGCAGACCTGGCCACGCCAGGCTTGACCGCTGCGGATGCGCTGCCACAGCGCAGCCCAGTACGGCGCGTCGTGCACACCGGAGTTGATGATGCGGTGCGGCTGCCCCAGCAGTTCGTCGCGCGCGTAGCCGCTGATGGCGCAGAACATGTCGTTGACGTCGGTGATGCGGCCGTCCGCATCGGTCACCGAGACGATGGCGTGGGTGTGCAAGGTGCCCAGCAGCGCCTCGTTCTCGCGCGTCGCCGCGGCCAGCGCCTCGGCGGCCCGGCGGCGCTCGGTGATGTCGGACTCGACGGCCATGAAGCCACTCAGCTCGCCCTGGGCGTCGTGCAGCGGCTGCAGTTCGACCTCGACCCAGTAGTCGCGCCCGTCCTTGCGCAGGTTGTGGAGCTCGCCGCACCACGCCTGGCCGGCGTCACCGGCCGCGCGCAGCCGGGCCAGCGCCGCCGGGTCGATGCATTCGCTGCGCAGCAGCACGCCCGGTTGCAGGCCCACCGCCTCGTGCGGCAGGTAGCCGGTGTTGCGGGTGAAGGCGTCGTTGACCCAGGTGATACGGCGCTGGTCGTCGAGCAGCATCACGGCGTCGTGGGTCAGCCGCACGACGTGGGCCAGGCGATCCAGGTCCTGCGTCATGCCCTGCGCCAGCGCCTCGGCCCGCCACCGCCCGACGGCGCTTTGGTGGGCCAGGGTGCTCAGCAGTGCCGTCAGCAGCAGGCCGCCTGCCAGTACGATCCAAGCCGTGTTGCCGCTCCAGGCGGCCTCGAAGTCGGGTGTCGCGGTGGCGCGCAGCGTGAAGGTCCGCCCCGGCACCGGCAGGCTGGCCTGCTGCTGGAAGCGCCGGCCGGCCGTTGGCGATGCGCCGTACACCCGATCGGCGTCGGCGGCGCCCTCGGCGGCGAACAGCTCCAGGGCCAGGCGTCCGGTGCGTACGGTGCCGAGCCCGCCGAGCAGCTCGTCGATCACGATCGGTGCGTACAGCAAGCCCGCGAGCGCCGCGGGCTCGCTGCCGGCACGGTAGACGGGCAGGAAGAGCAGGAGTCCCGGCCTGCGCCGCTCGTCCTGCAAGAGCACGATGGGGTCGGTCAGCGACGGCTGCCCGCTGGCGATGGCTCGCTCGATACCATGGCGGCGCCGGACCTCGCTGCCGAGATCCAGGCCCCAGGCCTGGCGGTTGCGCAGCAGCGGCTCGATGTGCTGGACGACGTAGCGCTCGCCGCGTGCCGACGGCGCCAGCTCGCGAATGGTGAAGTCCGGTGCAGCGTCGGCGCGCTGCTCGGCGAGGTATTGTGTTTCGTCGCCGATGGACACGCGGCGCACGAATCCCAGGCCACGGACGCCGGGCATCGTGGTGTCGATGGCCTGCGCCTGCACGAAGCGGCGGAATTCGTCGCGGTCCACGTGCTCGCTCGCGGCGTACAGGCCGCGGGCACCGCGCAGCCCGTTGAGCGGCTGGACGAAGCGCTGTGCGATCTCCAGCCGCGCCCCGTCGACCGCGCGCTGGAAGTCCGCTGCCGCGTCCTGTTCCTGCCGCTGCTGCAGATGCAGCGCCGCCCCCACGCTCGCGGTCAGTCCCGCGGCGGCCACGAGCAGCGTCAGCGCGGCAGGCTTGGATGTCTTGTCCCAGGGCATCGGCTGGACCTCGGCTGGAAGGGGCGTGCACGCCCGCACCGGCGACACGGAGACGCGCGGTTTCCATCTTGCCGCACGCCCGCAGCGGGCAAGCCCGACATCAGACCTGGCGATGCCCGCCTTCTCTGCGCTCTGGGCTGTGGCCGGGGAGGGTCCGGCCCTTACAGGCGAAGGTGGCCGACGACCTGATCCCGCGAGGCGTTCCGGCTACGCCTGCCGCCGCCGCAGCCAGCGCCGCAGCGCCCACACCAGCGCGGCCAGCGCGGCCAGCGCGACGATGACGATGAACACCGCATACGGATGGGCGGCGGTGGCCCAGGCGTCGACCTGCTCGAGGAATTGCGCGTAGACGAGGATCGCCACGCCGGTGGCCGAGAGCACCACGGCCAGGTTGACGGCGGTGCGCAGGCCGAGCAGGAAGCCGATGATGGCGCCGACCACCGGGCCGGTCATCCAGAACGGCATGAAGACGAAGACGAACAGCCCGGCGATGCCGAAGCGGCGCACGCCGACGCCGCCCGATTCGGCCGCCGCGTGCAAGCGCTTCAGCAGCGGCTGCAGGCGGCGCGTGTCGATCAGCTGCCGCCAACCGAGCACGAACAGCGGGTACAGCACCAGCACCTGGGCGGTTTCGACCAGCATGTCGCACAGCACGACGTCGAGTCTGCCCAGGCCGCTGGCCAGCCCGTAACTCATGCCGGCCGCGCGGCCGATCACCAGGTTCAGCCCGATCACGGCAGCGAAGTCCAGCGTGGCTGTGTGCGCCATCATCAGGCCGATGCCGATCGCGGCCAGGATGGCCATGACCATCCCCAGGCCGGTGGCCAGCAAGCGGCCCTCGGTGCTGGCCAGCAACTGGCGCCAGTGCAGGTTCGACACCGTTGCAGCAGGAGCAACGGGGTCGGGCGCGGCGCGATGCGGCTTGGACATGCAGGCCTTGCTCAGGCCGTCAGGCGTCGCGCCGATTGCCGAGTCGTCATCGCTCGATCTCCAAGGCCTGGCGATATGCCTCGCCCGCACGCCCAGTCTAGGTGCGGCCATGCGTGCAGCGGCTGATCAGCCTCAAGTGCTGTCGTTCTCATGGCGCGCACGGTGCGCTCCGCACCATGCGTTCGCGCAGCCCCTGGGGAGGTCTAAACTTTCGTCCGGTGCGGCCGAAAACAGCTCATGGACAAGGCCCCGCAGCCTCAAGGCACAAAGCCGCCACCCGGCCAGGCGGGCGCGGCGCCGTTGGCCCGATGACAAGCGCCGCCGACCACCGCTGCCCCGAATGCGGCAGCTCCGTGCAGCGGCGCCGGCGGCGTCGGGAGGACCGTCTGCTGACGGGTTACCGCCGCTACCGCTGCAACAACCCAGCCTGCATCTGGGGTGGGCTGCTGCCCGTCCTGCAGCCGGTAGACGCGCCCAGGCCCGCGGCCTGGTCCTGGGCGGCCTGGCGTGCACGGGCGCCGGGCCGCGGCGCTGCCATGATGGTCGCCGGCGGCGTGGTGGCGGCCGCGGCCACCGCCTGGGTGCTGCACCAGCCCCCGCTCGAGGCCGTCATGGTGGGCCCGCATGTGGTGACGCGGGGCACGCACCTCGAGGGCGAACGCCTGCCCGCAGCCCATCCGCTCAAGACACTGCTGCCGGCGCAGGCGATGGAAGACGAGCCGCAGGGCTACGTCGAGGCTGCCGGGGCGGTGCTGCGGGTGCGCCGCCACTGTGCCTGGGGCTTGCCGGGCCGCAACCCCTACCGCGGCTCGGTGGCGCAGGCGCTGCAGACGGCGACGCTGTCAGCGACGGTGGTGAAGAAGATCGCCGCCGACATCCATGCCGGCCGCCGCGTCGACCGCGTGACGATCCGCAACGACGGCATCCTGGCCCACGGCAGCGGGCGCGAGTTCGACCCGCAGCGCGTCGCCATGACCTACGGCATGACGCTGTGCGCGGACACGCGTGTGAACTTCAAGGGCCCTCACCGCGAGGAAGGCGATCTGTACGAAGCCATGGACGACGACGGGCAGATCTACGCCGTGATGGTCCCCGACGTCTGCGGCAACGTCTCGGTGCTGGGCGAGCGCTACGCGCAGCCCGAGCCACTGCCCAGCGTCGCCGGCGCGGTTGGCAGGGCCGACACGGCCGGCACGGCCGATGACCCGCGGCCCTGGATGCGCCTGCCGCCCGAGCGGCGCGTGCGCCGGCTGCCGCCCGCCCTGCGCTATGCCGACGTCAGTCCCCATCCGCCCGACAAGACCGGCCGCGCTGCCGACAGCACCGTTGCCTCACCGGGCACGCTGGCGCTGGCGGGGCTGGCGCTGGCGCTGGCGCTGGCCTTCGGCCGGCAGCACCGCCGCTGATCCTCAGGAGAGCGAACACGAGTCCCGGCGCCGGCTGACGCAGTCCCTGCGCGCCCTGGCCGGGGAAACCATCAGAACGAGCCGAACACCGTGCCCAGCACGACCACTGCGACCAGCGCGACCAGGGGCAGCACCACCGCCACCACGAAGATGTCCAGGTAGGACTGACGGTGCGTCAGCTTGCAGATCGCCAGCAGCGTGATGACGGCGCCGTTGTGCGGCAGCGCATCCAGGCCGCCGGTGGCGATCGACGTGACCCGGTGCATCAGCTCGGGCGCGATGCCCGCCGCCCGGCCCATCTCCAGGTAGGTGCTGCCCAGCGTCTGCAACGCGATGCTCATGCCGCCCGAGGCCGATCCGGTGATGCCGGCCAGCAGGTTGACGGCGATCGAAAGCGAGATCAGCGGGTTGCCGGGCGCGATCCCCAGCACCGCGTCGCGGATCAGCGCGAAGCCGGCCAGCGAGGCGATCACCGCGCCATAGCCGACTTGCGAAGCGGTGTTGAAGATCGGCAGCACGGCCGCGCTGGCGCCGGCGTCCAGGCTGCCCTTGAGATTCGACAGGCTGCGCCGCGCCAGCACGATCAGCAGCAGGTTGGCCACGGCCAGCGCGGCGATGATCGCCCAGGTGCCGCGCACCGTGTCCAGCCGCGTCGCGCCGTACAAGGGGCTGGCCAGGTAGCTGGTGTCCAGGCGCGGCAGGATCTGGGCGCTGAACAGCCAGTTCAGCGCCACCACGACCACGATGGGCGCCAGCGCGACGCCGAAGCCGGGCAAGACCGCCGGCGGTGCGGCACCACCCTGCGGACCCAGTTCGGCCACGTCGTAGCCCTCGCCTTGGGCGTGTGGGCGCACGCTGCGGTCCAGTTGCGCGGGCTCGTCGGCCTGGGTGCCGTAGCCCTCGCCCGCGGCGACGGCCAGGCGCGCACGCCGCAGCAACCACCAGGCACCGAGTGCGAGCATGATGGCGCCGCCGATCAGCCCGAGCCCGGGAGCCGCAAACGGCGTGGTGCCGAAATACGGCATCGGAATCGCGTTCTGGATCGCCGGCGTGCCGGGCAGCGCCGTCATCGTGAAGGTGAACGCGCCGAGCGCGATCGTCGCCGGCATCAGGCGCTTGGGCACGTCGACGACGCGGAACAGCTCGACCGCGATCGGGTACACGGCGAAGGCCACCACGAACAGCGACACGCCACCGTAGGTGAGCACCGCGCAGGCGAGCACGATCGCCAGCACGGCCCGGCCGGTGCCCAGCCAGGCGACGATGCGCGAGGCGATCACGCGCGCCGCGCCCGAGTCCTCCATCAGCCTGCCGAACACCGCGCCGAGCAGGAACAGCGGGAAGAACAAAACGACGAAACCCCCCAGCGCCTTCATGAAGACCTGTGTGTAGCTCGCCAGCAGCGGCGCGTCCGGGCTCGACGCGACCGCCAGCAAGGCCAGCAGCGGCGCCAGGATCAGCACGCTGATGCCGCGGTAGGCCAGGTACATCAAGAGCGCGAGCGACAGCAGGATGCCGGCGATGCTCAGCATGACGGTGTTGCCTCAGGCGGCGTTCGAAGCAGCGACATCGATCACGTCAAGTAGGCATCCAGCGCCAGGGTGGAACGGCGGCCCAGGTGCGTGAAGCTGGCTTCGAGCCAGCCCTGCGCGGCGCCATAGCCGATGTGGTGCAGTCGCGTCAGGAAGGGCCAGCCGGTATTGACCTTGCTGCCGGCACCGAGCTCGGCCAGTTCGGCCCCGGCCTCGATGCGGTGCATGCGCAGCGCCGCGATCTGCGTGAACAGCGGCGCGCGGCCGGCGCTGGGCGGCTCGCCCTCCAGGCGCAGGAGCTGCTGGATCAGCGCCAGCGTGCGCAGCTCCTTGACCAGGCTGCTGTTGAAGGTGATCTCGTTCAGGCGGTCGAGAATGTCCGCTGCCGTGGTCGGCAGTGCGTCGCGTCGTGACGGGTTGATCTGCACCAGCACGAGGTCGTGCGCCGGGCTTTCGGCGACCAGCGGCAACAGCGACGGGTTGCCGACGTAGCCGCCGTCCCAGTAGGCCTCGCCGTCGATTTCGACGGCGCGAAACACCAGCGGCAGGCAGGCCGACGCCATCACCGCTTCGGTCGACAGCTCCGACTGCCGGAATTCCTTCAGCTGCCCGGTGCGCACGTTGGTGGCCGAGACGAACAGGCGCACCTTGTCGCAAGCGCGCACGCGATCGAAGTCGACCTCGGCGGCGACGATGTCGCGCAGCGGGTTGAGGTCGAGCGGGTTGAACTGGTGCGGCGACAGCGAGCGGCCGAACCAGTCCAGGTAGAGCTGCAGCGGCGAACCCTCGATCGACCAGTGGCCGAAGAACGCCGCCATGGCATTGGGCAGCATCGAGCCGTGGCCTGCGGCCTTGCTGACCCGGCTCCAGAATCGCCGCAATGCTTCACGTGCGCCCTGGCGTCCTCCGGCCATCAGCCCGTCGGCCAGCACGACGGCATTCATGGCGCCGGCACTGGTGCCGCTGATGGCGTCGATCTCGATGCGTTCGTCCTCGAGCAGACGATCCAGCACGCCCCAGGTGAACGCGCCATGCGCGCCGCCGCCCTGAAGCGCGAGCTCGATGTGCTTGATCCGGCGCGATGACATCCGGCTAGCCTAGCGCACGCCGGATCGGCTCCCGGCACGGGCTGGGCACTGCGCGCATGCGCGAACGGCGAACAGCTGCGCTTTCGCCCGGCGTGGACTGACGAGCCACCGGGCCGCAACGGCTGTCATGGCACGACGAGCACATCGCGCGTCGTGTACTGGATCACGTGCTGGGCCAGGTTGCCCAGGAAACTGTCGACGACCGTTCCTTCGCCGTGGTGGCCGACGACGACGCAGTCCGCCGGCAGCGCCGCCGCGCCGACCAGGATGGCCCGCGCCGGCAGGTCGTCGGCGACATCGGCGGTCAAGGGATGGAGGGCCCGTGCCCCCAAGCTCTGTGCGAACTGCTGCAGTTCGCGGTCCGCGCGCGCGTGCATCGACTCGTGCAGCGACTGCAGTTGCTCCTTGGCAATACCGCCCATCCACACGGCACGGTCCAGCGCCGGGTCCAAGGCGTACAAGAGGTGATGGCGCGCTGCCGGGAACAGCGTGAGGGCGAAGCGCACCGCGCGGATCGAACCCTCGCGCAGATCGACCGCCGAGAGGACCCTGTCGTACGGCCGCGACCCGGGCGCGCGTACGATCAGCACCGGGCATGCCGGCGCGCGAACCACCTTCGAGGCGGTGCTGCCCAGGCCCGCCACTTCGGGGTCGGCGCGTGAGCCCACCACGACGAGCGAGACGGCATGGGCCCTGAGGTAGGCGTCGATCGTGCTTTGCGGGGAACCGACGCCGAACTGCGCCTCGACCTCGAGCCCGGACTGTGCCGCCAGCGCTGCCGCCGTGTCGACCAGGCGTTGCCGCAGGCGCACATCGAGCGGCGGATCGGCGCTCAGGCGCTGGGCATCGAAAGCACCCATCAGGCTGTGCCAGGCGCTGGCGTCGAAGGCATGCAGCAGGCACAGTGAAGCGCCATGGGCCGCGGCCAGCTGGACCGCACGCTCGACCGCCGCGCCGGAACCCGGCGAAAAGTCAGTCGCGGCGACGATCCTGCGCATGCTCGTCATGGTCGAAGTCCTCGTGTCGTGTGCAGCCGCAGCCGGCCGTTGAAGCCATGCCGCTCATGCTCCTGCATTCCCGCGCGGCGCCCTTGAGCGGCGTCAACGTTGGCATGGACTGCGCATCCGGGTCATAGGCGCTGGCCGGGACCGGGCACCCGGCGGCGTCGACACCGCCAGCAGCGCCTCGAGCGGCGGACCGCTCAGCGGCGGGCCTGCTCGGCGCAGAACGCCGCCAGCGCCGCCAGCACGCGTTGCGACGCCACGTGGGCGGCAGCCGCACCGCCCACCGGGTCGTCGCTCGCCGCCGCCACGCTGTCGTCGAACTCGCGCCAGGCGATCACTCGCCGCGTCGCGGTCTCCAGCAACACGGCGCGCAGCGTCAGTCGCAACTGGCTGGGGCGGGTGCTGAAGTCCTGCTGCAGGCGGATCAGTTCGGTTTCCAGGCGCAAGGCGCCGCTGGCCGCCGAAGGGGCCAGCAGCACGGCACGAAAGGCGCCGCTGTCCTGCAGCGATCGCACCAGCAGCGGTGCCAGCATCTGCGCCGGCGTGTCCACCCATTCGTGGAAGGCGAAGGACTCGAGTTCCTGCGGGCGCAGCAGGTAGACCATGCGTGCGCTGTCGTAGCCCGGCGCGGCGCGCGGCACGGCGACCACAAGCGCGGGCGCATCGGCGGCGGGCTCGCGCCGGGGGGCGGCTGCGCGGT
>JAUXVE010000026.1 GCA_030680415.1 Rubrivivax sp. | reverse complement strand
CGCAGCTGCAGCGCCTGCAACAGGCCGTCATCGACAACCGCAATGTCTTCGAGGTGCTGATGGACGCCGTGCGCGTGTGCAGCCTGGGGCAGATCACGAATGCGCTGTTCGAGGTCGGCGGGCAGTACCGGCGCAGCATGTAGGGCATGCACTCGCCCTAGAATTCCCACGTTAAATCCGCCAAGGGAGATCCCCAGCATGGCCACCCCTGCGCTACAGGTCGACCTGCCCGAGCCGTTGCGTCGCTACGTGGACGAGCGCGTGCAGCGAGGGGACTATGCGGATGCAGGCGAATACCTGCGTGACCTGGTCCGGCGGGATCACGAGGCCCAGGCTGTTCAGCGGCTGCGAGAATTGATCGAAGAAGGCCTGGCATCGGGCCCGGCGCGGCCCATGACCGAGGCCGACTGGACGGAGCTTCGTGCCCGCGCGACGCGGGCTGCGAAGTGAAGCCGGCGACGCTCAGGCCCGCGGCCGAGCAGGATGTGCTGGACTTGACCCACTGGTACGCCGAGCAAGGCGAACCTGGCTTGGCGGAACGGTTCTTCGATGAGGCGAGAGCCGCACTCCGTGAGGTCGAGGGCATGCCTGGCATGGGCTCGCTGCGCCTCGGAGAACTGGCTGGCTTTCCGGGGCTGCGTTCCTGGGCGGTGCGTCACTTCCCGGTGCGGTGGTTCTATGTCGAAGACGCAGAGTCCCTGGACGTCGTCCGGCTGCTCGGCGAACGGCAAAACGTGGCTGCACTCCTGCGCCCGGATCAGGCCGATCCGGCCACTTGACCGACCATCGCACGAGTCACTCCATGGCACCGCAGGGCCGCAACGAAGCCGATACCCGCGCCAAGCTCATCGACCCGGCCGTGTACAAGGCATGCTGGGTCGAGAGTGTGTCGGATGCCGAGCGGGCCACGCATGGCGAGATCCGGCGTGAGCAGAGCGCGGTGCGCGTCGAGATCATCGACGGCAAGCCCTTCAAGCGTGGGCGCGGTCGCGTGGACCAGGTCGGCGGGCAGTACCGGCGCAGCATGTAGACGCTCCCGGCCCGGCGACGGCCGCAGAGGGCGCGGCGCTCGCGCTTTCCAGCGCCATGCGCTCGAGTTCCCGGTCGCCGTCCCCGCAGGCGCCGCAGTCTGCCGCCCCGCGCCCCGACGCAGCGGTCTGCACCGCGACCTGCGCCGCCGTCGGCGCTGGCAGGGTCGCTCCTACAATTCGAAGGATGAACTTCGTGCCCTCGGCGCCACAGTCCCCCCGCGCCGGCGCGGGGCGCCGCATCCGCGAGTTGCCCGACGAACTGGTGAGCCAGATCGCCGCCGGCGAGGTGGTCGAGCGCCCGGCCTCGGTGGTGCGCGAACTGGTCGACAACGCGCTCGACGCCGGCGCGGCGCAGGTCACGGTGCGGTTGGCGGCCGGCGGCGTGCGCTCAATCACCGTCGAAGACGACGGCGCCGGCATCGCGGTCGATGACCTGCCGCTGGCGCTGAAGCGGCACGCCACGAGCAAGATCGGGTCGCTGGCCGAGCTGGAATCGGTGGCCACGATGGGCTTTCGCGGCGAGGCGCTGGCCGCCATCGCGTCGGTGGCCGAAGTCACGCTGACCAGTCGCACGCGCGACGCCGCCCATGCCTGGCGGCTGCACGCGCGCAGCGGCGAGTTGGCCCCTGCGGCCCGTGCCGTGGGCACCACCGTGGAGGTGCAGGAGCTGTTCTTCAGCACCCCGGCGCGGCGCAAGTTCCTCAAGACCGACGCCACCGAACTGGCGCATGGCCTGGAGGCGGTGCGCCGGCACGCGCTGGCGCGCCCCGAGGTCGGCTTTGCGGTCTGGCACGAAGGGCGGCTGGTGGCGCAGTGGCGGCCGGCGGCCAGCGCCGCGCAGCGCTGGGCCGACGTGCTGGGCCCCGACTTCGTGGCCGCCAGCCGCGAACTGCAGGTCGAGCGCGGGCCGCTGGTGCTGCACGGCCGCGTCGGCCAGCCCGAGGCGGCGCGCGCCCGCGCCGACCTGCAGTACCTGTTCGTCAACGGCCGCCATGTGCGCGACCGCCTGCTCGCGCACGCCGTGCGTTCGGCCTACGAAGACCAGTTGCACGGCAGCCGGCAGCCGGCCTACGCGCTGTTCCTGGGCATCGCGCCCGAACTGGTGGATGTGAACGTGCACCCGACCAAGATCGAGGTGCGCTTTCGCGATGGCCGCGCCGTGCACCAGGCGCTGCGCCACGCGGTGGAGGATGCCCTGGCTCCGACGCGTGCGGCGTCGGCCGTGCCCGCGGCGGCGCCGGCACCGCCGGCGGTGCCGGCGCCCTGGCAGGACAGCCTGGCGCTGGCCGAGGTCGCACCGGTCGTGCGCGAAGACCCGCCGCCATGGCGCCAGGACGGCCCCTGGCGCACGCCGCAAGGCAGTGGTGGCATCGAGGCCTGGGCCGGCCTGCGCGAGGCGGTGCCGCGTGGTGAGCCGATGGTGGCGCCGCTCGGCCGTGAGAACCCGCAAGATACCGCCGGCTGGCCGCTCGGCCGTGCCGTGGCCCAGATCGGCGGCGTCTACGTGCTGGCCGAAAACGCGCACGGCCTGGTGGTCGTCGACATGCACGCCGCACACGAACGCATCGTCTACGAGCGGCTCAAGCGGGCGGCCGCCAGCGGTACGACGCTGCCGGCGCAGCCGCTGCTGATCCCGGTGAGCCTGGCCGCCTCGGCGGCCGAGATGGCCACCGCCGAGGCCGAGCACGAGGCCCTGCTCGAGCTGGGCCTGGACGTGGGCGTGCTGTCCGCCGGCACGCTGGTCGTGCGCAGCCGTCCGGCGGCCTTGCCCGACGCCGACCTGGCCGAACTCACGCGCTCGGTGCTTGCCGATCTGGTGCAGGCCGGCGCCACGCGCGTGGTGCAACGCGCGCGCGACGAACTGCTGGCCACCATGGCCTGCCATGGCGCGGTGCGCGCCAACCGGCGCCTCACGATCGAGGAGATGAACGCCTTGCTGCGCGAGATGGAGGCCACCGAGCGCGCCGACACCTGCAACCACGGCCGGCCGACCTGGCGCCAGGTGACGATGAAGGAGCTGGACGCGCTGTTCCTGCGCGGGCGCTGAGCGGCCGCCGGCTCACTGGTGCACCTTCGTGCTGCGCACGCCGGCATTCGCCCTCGGGGCGGCCCGGCGTTTTCATGGCGCCGCTTGGCGCCGTCGCAGCCTTGCCCGCCGCTTGAGCCGCACGTGCAGGTGCCAGCCGCCGTTGACGAGCAGGTAGGCTGCCAGGCCGAACACGCAGGCGAAGGTCAGTGCCCCCAGCAGCAGCGGCTTGCCGACATGCGTCAGGCTGTGCCAGGCGTGGCGCCAGCCGCTGCGCGTATCGCCGGCAGGGGGTGCCTCGGATGCGCTGGTGATCGGCGGTGCATTGGCGTCGTCGGCCGGCTCGCCCAGCATGGCGCTGCCGACGCGCCAGGCGGCGTAGTACACGGGCGCAAACGTCAGCGGGCTGTTGACCAGCGTGGCGACCACGGCCGCGGGGACGTTGGCGCGCAGGGCCACCGCCGCCGCCGCCGACAGCGGGATCTGCGCGATCGGGATCAGGAAGGCGAAAAAGACCCCGATGCCGGCGCCGGTGGCGATGCCGCGACGGCTCACGTGCCACAGCCGCGGGTGCAGCAGCGCCGGCCCGAGCCAACGCAGCCAGCGGTTGCGGCTGATGGCCTCGCGGGTCGGCAGCAGGCGGCGCAGGCGCTCGTTCATCGCCACGCGCTGCGCGCCCCTGCGCCGGGCCTCAAGCCGCCAGCAACTGCCTCAGCACGAACGGCAGGATGCCGCCGTGCTTGTAGTAGTCGACCTCGATCGCGGTGTCGATGCGCAGTGTGACCGTGACTTCGCGCCGTGCGCCGTCGGTGCCGGTGATGACGACCTTGGCGTCGGACAAGGGCTTGATGTCGTCGGCCAGCACCACGTCCACCACCTCGTCGCCCTTCAGGCCCAGCGTTTCCCACGATTCGCCGGCCTCGAACTGCAGCGGCAGCACGCCCATGCCGATGAGGTTGCTGCGGTGGATGCGCTCGAAGCTGCGCGCCACCACGGCCTTGATGCCCAACAGCGCCGTGCCCTTGGCGGCCCAGTCGCGGCTGGAGCCGGTGCCGTACTCCTCGCCGGCGAAGACGACCGTCGGGATGCCGGCGCCGCTGTAGCGCATCGCCGCGTCGTAGATCGCCATCTTCTCGGGGCCGGACCCGGCCGCTGCCTCGGCCGGGGTGGGCTGGTACGAGGTAACGCCGCCTTCTTCGCGGTTGCCGTCGCCCTTGGCCGGGATCATGAGGTTCTTGATGCGCACGTTGGCGAAGGTGCCGCGCATCATCACCTCGTGGTTGCCGCGGCGCGCGCCGTAGCTGTTGAAGTCGGCCTTCAGCACGCCGTTGTCCAGCAGGTACTTGCCGGCCGGCGTGGTTTCCCTGAACGAGCCGGCGGGGCTGATGTGGTCGGTGGTGATGCTGTCGCCGAACAGGCCCATGATGCGCGCGCCGGTGACGCCGGCGACCAGCGCCTTGGGCTCCATCCCGAAGTCCTGGAAGAACGGCGGCTCGGCGATGTAGGTGCTCTTGGGCCAGGTGTAGACCTGGCCTGTGACGCCCTTGATCTTCTGCCACAGCTTGCCGGGGTCGGTCTTGACCTTGCCGTAATTGGCGCGGAAAGCACGGCCGTTCATCGCGAACTTCATCAGCTTGTAGACCTCGTCGCTGGTCGGCCAGATGTCACCCAGGTAGATGTCACGGCCCTTGGTGCCCTTGCCCACCGGCTCGGTCATCAGGTCGCGATTCACGGTGCCGGCGATGGCGTAGGCCACCACCAGCGGCGGGCTGGCCAGGAAATTGGCCTTCAGGTTGGGGTGGATGCGGGCTTCGAAGTTGCGGTTGCCAGAGAGCACCGCAGCGCACACCAGGTCGCTGCCGGTGATGACCTCGTTGATCTCGGGGGTGAGGTCGCCGGCGTTGCCGATGCAGGTGGTGCAGCCGTAGGCGGCGACGTTGAAGCCCAGCTTTTCCAGGTAGGGCAGCAGGCCGGCCTTTTCCAGGTATTCGGTGACGATGCGCGAGCCGGGGGCGAGCGACGTCTTGACATGCTTCTTCACCTTCAGCCCGGCCTCGACGGCCTTCTTGGCCAGCAGGCCGGCGGCCAGCAGCACACCCGGGTTGCTGGTGTTGGTGCAGCTGGTGATGGCGGCGATGAGCACGTCGCCGTTCCTGATCTCGATGCCGTCGCTGGTCTTGAAGCCCATCATGAGTTTCTCGGCCGGCTGGTTGAAGCCGTTGTCGGCCGCGCCGGCGCTGTAGAGCTGGCTGAACTTGCTCTTCACGTCGCCGAGCTCGATGCGGTCCTGCGGCCGCTTGGGCCCGCTCAGGCTCGGCGCCACGGTGGCCAGGTCCAGCCTGACCAGCCTGGTGTAGTCGATGTCGGCCGCGGCGGGCACGCCGAACATCTTCTGCGCCTTGAAGTAGGCTTCGAAGGCCTCGATCTCGGCCTTCGTGCGGCCGGTGCCGTGGAAGTATTCGATGGTCTTTTCGTCGACCGGGAACAAGCCCATCGTGGCGCCGTACTCTGGGGCCATGTTGGCGATGGTGGCGCGATCGGGCAGGCTCAGCGTGCGCGTGCCTTCGCCGCAGAATTCGACGAACTTGCCGACCACCTTTTCCTTGCGCAGCATCTCGGTCACGGTGAGCACCAGGTCGGTGGCGGTGACGCCTTCACGCAGCTGGCCGGTGAGCTCGAAGCCCACCACGTCGGGAGTCAGGAAGTACACCGGCTGGCCCAGCATGCCGGCCTCGGCCTCGATGCCGCCCACGCCCCAGCCGACGACGCCGATGCCGTTGATCATCGTCGTGTGGCTGTCGGTGCCGACCAGGGTGTCGGGGTAGTAGACCTTGGAGGTCTTCCCGTCCGCCGACTTCGCGGCGGGGGTCTTGTGCACGCCGCGCGCCAGGTACTCCAGGTTCACCTGGTGCACGATGCCGAATCCCGGCGGCACGACGCCGAAGGTGTCGAAGGCGTCCATGCCCCACTTCATGAACTGGTAGCGCTCCTCGTTGCGCTGGAATTCCAGCTTCATGTTCAGGTCCAGCGCGCGCTTGTTGCCGAAGTGGTCGATCATCACCGAGTGGTCCACCACCAGGTCCACCGGAACGAGCGGCTCGATGCGCTTGGGGTCCATGCCCATCCTCTGGGCCACGTTGCGCATGGCGGCCAGATCGGCCAGCAGCGGCACGCCGGTGAAGTCCTGCAGCACGACGCGGGCGACGACGAAGGGGATCTCCGCAGTGCGCTCGGCCACCGCCTGCCACTGCGCGAGTTGCGCCACGTGTTCGGCCGTGACCTTCTTGCCGTCGCAGTTGCGCAGCACGCTTTCGAGCACGATGCGGATCGATACCGGCAGCCGGCTCACGCCGGGGTAGGTCTTGGCCAGCGCGGGCAGCGAATAGAACCGGCCTTCCTTGCCGGAGGCGGTCTTGAACGTCTTCAGCGTCTTGGCAAAAGCGTGCTTGGGCGTGGTGGGGGTCTTGGAGCCTGGGGTCTTGGAGCTGGGCATGGTTCGCCTCGGGTGGAGTGAGGAAGAGGGTGGGGCGGAAGAAGGGTTTCGGCAAGGGTGATGCAGCGTGCAGACCGCAAGCCTGCGTCATGCAGCTTTCGGCACGATGACTTTCAGGCCTTTGAAGTAGTCGCGGAAGAAGCCGGCGTCGCGCGTGATCAGCGCCGTGCATTGCAGCAGAGCGTGGGCGCCGATCAGGAAGTCGGGCACGGTGCGCGGTGAAACGGGCCGGCGGCCTGCCGCCTTCAACCGCTCGTTGTAGCGCCGCTGCATCTCGCCGGCGCGCGTGGCAGCGCGCATTTCCAGCGCCGAGAAGCCCAGGCCCATTTCGTCCAGCGTGTCGATCAACTGCGAGCTGCGGCCGAAGCCGGCGACGACTTCGCTGACGACCACCTCGCAGGCCACCACCGTCCCGTGCGACATGGCGTCGCGCAGGCAGGACTCGGCGGCGTCGGCATGATGGTCATCGCCGAGCAAGTCCACGATCACCGATGTGTCGACGGCGATCACCGCGGTGCCGCCGGCCGGCGCTTCAGGGGCAGGGTGGAGGGCATCAAGGATCGACCGGATCGCCCGGCGCGCGCCCGCGCAATTCGCGCATGATGTCGTCGGTGGTCACGCCGGCGGGCAGCTTGAAGCGGCCGCGCACGCGCGACAGCGCGTCGTTGACGTCCTTGCGCAGCACGATGCGCCCGTCTTCGAGTTCGACCTTGAGCTTGGTGCCCTTGGTCAGGCCCAACGCGTCGCGCACGGCCTTGGGCAGGGTGATCTGCCCGCGTTCTGCAACAGTGGCTTCCATGGCGTCTCTCGGAAGAAACAGGTATGTATGAACTATACATACTTGGGCCCATGAGTGCCAGACCGTGGACGCCGCGCGGCGATGGCCCGACACTTGCGGCCGATGAAACTGCGCGACTCCGCTGCCCCGCGAAGACCCGGGCCCGTCGGCACGCCGACGCGCACGCTCGCCGTTGCCGCCGTGCCATGAACGACCCCGACGCGACGATCATCCGGCCGCCGCGTGGCGCCGACCCCGACGCCACCGTCATCCGCCCACGGATGGCACCGGACCGCGACCCCACCGTGGTGCGGCCGGCAGGGCGGACGTCGGCACTGCCCGTTCCGGCGGCACCGCCGCTGCCCAAGGCGCCACCGCTGGCGCTGCAGCCGGGGTTCCGCCTGCACGAATACCGCATCGACAGCGTGCTCGGCCAGGGCGGCTTCGGCATCACCTACCTGGCCACCGACGTGCACCTGAACGCGATGGTGGCGATCAAGGAGTACCTGCCCGAGGAGATTGCCTTCCGCACCGGCGAGCGCAGCGTCTCGCCCAACGCCAGCCGCCACCGTGACCGCTACCGCCAGGGCCTGGAGAACTTCCTCGTCGAGGCGCGCACGCTGGCCACTTTCCGCCATCCGGCCATCGTGCGCGTGGCGCGTTTCTTCGAGGCCCACCAAACCGCCTACATGGTGCTCGAGTACGAGCAGGGCGCACCGTTCAGGGTCTGGTGGCCGCGCCAGCAGGGCGGTCTGGGCGAAGCCGGTCTGGTGGCACTCCTGCTGCCACTGCTGGACGGCCTGGCCGCGGTGCATGCGGCGGGTTTCCTGCACCGCGACATCAAGCCCGACAACATCCAGGTGCGCAGCGCCGACGGCAGCCTGGTGTTGCTGGATTTCGGCAGCGCCGGCCAGACACTGGCCTTGGCCGACCAGGCCGCGGTGGCGGTGACGCCAGGTTATTCGCCGATCGAACAGTACGGCCTGGGCGAGCAAGGCGCGTGGACCGACCTCTACGCGCTGGCCGCCACGCTGTACTGGGCCGTGACGGGCCGCAAGCCGCCCGATGCCGAGACCCGTGCCGCCAACCCGGGCGCCTTCGTTCCCGCCGTCGAGGCGGGGCGTGACCGCTGCGGACCGGCCTTCCTGGCCGCCATCGACTGGGCGCTCGACACCGACCCCGCGCGGCGCCCGCGCAACGTCGCCGAGTTCCGCCGCGCGCTGTGTGCCGACCACGTCGCCAGCCTCGGGCTGCAGGAGGCGCTGCAGCGCGGCGACACCGTGATCGACGGCGCCGAGCCGGGCGCGGCGCCAAGGCCGCGCCGGCGGCGGCGCGCCGGTGCCGCCTGG
>JAUXVE010000022.1 GCA_030680415.1 Rubrivivax sp. | reverse complement strand
TGCTGGTCTGAGGCACCCGCGCAGGCGGGCTCGACAATCGGCGGGCGACTGCACAGGCGTAGTGCCATACGCGCCAAAACTCCGCTCTAAGTTGTTGATTTCATTGGGGTTGGTGGAGGCAGGTGACAAACTCGGGTTAGCGCAGACCATCGAAGCCAAGTACCAGGCGCTGGCGGGCCGGCTTGACGAGGCAACGCTGAGGTTGTGGGTGGCTACCGAGGCACGCAGCATCGGGCGGGGCGGAGTCAGCGTGGTGGCCAAGGCGGCAGGAGTGTCTCGGACAACCGTGTACGCCGGACTGGCCGAACTTGATCGAGGCGCGGAGCGGCACTTCTTGCCGCCGCCTGACAAGGTCCGCGTGCGTGCTCAAGGTGGTGGCCGCAAGACACTGGTCAGCACGGACCCCACGTTGCTGCGGGACCTGGACGCACTGGTCGAGCCGACCACCCGCGGCGATCCCATGTCGGCGCTGCGCTGGACCTGCAAGAGCACGACGCGTCTGGCGCAGGAGTTGAACCGCCAGGGCCACCAGGTCAGTCAACGCACGGTGTGCGACCTGCTGGCCCAGATGCACTACAGCCTGCAGTCGGTGCGCAAGACCCGCGAGGGCGCCCAACACGCGGACCGCGATGCGCAGTTCCATCACATTGCCAAGACGGTGGCGCAGTATCAGCGCGAGCGTCAGCCGGTGATCTCGGTGGACACGAAGAAGAAGGAGCTGATCGGGGACTTCAAGAACGCCGGGCGCGAGTGGCAGCCCGCTGGCCAGCCCGAGGAGGCGCGCACCCACGATTTCATCGATGAAGAGCTGGGCAAGGTCGCTCCCTATGGGGTCTACGACGTGACGGCCAACGAGGGCTGGGTGAGCGTGGGCATCGACCACGACACGGCGGAGTTCGCCGTACAGAGCATTCGGCGTTGGTGGCTGGAGATGGGTCGGCCGCTGTATGCCCGTGCGCGGCGTCTGCTGATCACCGCCGACTGCGGGGGCAGCAACGGCTACCGCGTGCGCTTGTGGCGGCTTCAGCTTCAGCACCTGGCCGACGAGTTGGGGCTGACCGTCCAGGTCTGCCACTTCCCGCCAGGCACCAGCAAGTGGAACAAGATCGAGCACCGCATGTTCTGCCACATCACCAACAACTGGCGGGGCCGACCGCTGCTGACGCGTCAGATCGTGGTGAACCTGATCGGCGGCGTGACCACCGAGGCTGGCCTACGCATTCGGGCCGAACTCGACGAGAAGACCTACGCTGCCGGCGTCAAGGTCACGGACGAGGAACTGGCCGACGTGTCCATCGAACGCGATGAGTTTCACGGCGAATGGAACTATCGCATCAAGCCGCACCGCATTCGACGCAAGCCTTGATTGTTCAAGTTATTGTTGCTAGAAGCCTAAGCACACAATGTCATGAACGACGAGTCGATTTCGATGTCACGCGAAGCCCTCTCCAAGCCCGCGGTGGCGGGCCTGATCGTCGGTGTGGCCGCGTTCACCGCCATCGTGGCCTCGGGCGTCGGCTACCGACTCGGCTGGTGGCACTTCACGGTCGGCCTGCAAGTGTCCGAATGGGCGACGTACGGCGCGGCCGTGGCGCTCGCCCTGTCGGTGGTCGGCTTGGTCCAGACCCGTCTGGGTGCCGCGCGGCGCGGACTTGTCGTGGCCCTGCTCGGGCTGCTCGTCGCGCTGCCGCCGGTGGTGATGGCCGTTCAGTGGGAATATGCCACTCGCACCACTCCGGCGATCAACGACATCAGCACCGACACCACCGACGCGCCGGTGTTCTGGGACATGCCCAACCCCACCGACTACCCGGGCGCGAAGACCGCTGCGCTGCAACGTGCCGCGTATCGCGATCTCGCCCCGTTGAAGCTGGCGATGCCACCGGAACAGGCCTTCGCGCAGGCGTTGGCGGTGGCCAAGGAGAAGGGCTGGACCATCGTCGCCAGCGTGCCTGCAGAAGGCCGCCTCGAAGCGACGGTGAGCAGTCTGCTGTACGGCTTCACCGACGAAGTGATCGTCAGGGTCAAGGCATCGGACGGTGGCGCGCAGGTCGATGTGCGTTCGCGTTCACGTCTTGGGCGCATCGATCGTGGAGTGAACGCGAAGCGGATTCGCGCGTATCTGGCTTCGCTCCATGAACGTGCGCTGGAACCCCGGCGATAGAGAGGCGACGGTCACGCCTGAACAGGAACGGCAAAACCTATTTTCCTCAGTTGCCCCTGACCGAGACGTTCAATCGGTAGAGTTGGTGCGGGCTGCGCCGTGATCAGACGTGGACACCCAATGGGTGAACGCAGTATCAGGGGCGAGGCGACGCAAGCTCGCACGACGGAATGCGTGGCCGAGGTTCGGTGGGACGAGCGCGGCACGGCCACGGCGATGGGTCAACTGCGGCACCCCGAGGCGCAACGCCAGGCACAGCAGGCCCATGTGGCGCGCTCGGTGCCTTGGATGCGGCAGCACTTGCGCCACAGCGCTGAACACGCCGTGGATCCTGGACTGCGACACCACAATCAAGGTGCCGTACGGGCGGCAGCCGGCCGGCGCGGTCGTCAGCTACAACCCGCACAAGCCAGGGCGACCCAGCCACGCGATCCAGACCCACTGGATCGGCGACCTGCCCGTGACAGCGGGCTAACTGAGGAGAATAGGTTCACCTGTCTTCAAGCGATGCCCGGGTTGCCCTGCACACCCAGCAGCTTGGGTGTGTTGATGCGGCGCGGCGTGACGCGGCCGCCCGGCTGCGACTTGAGCCAGGTCTCGACGACCTCCCACACCGGCTTGTTGCCGACGTTCCTGGCCTCTTCCGACACCGGTGCCCAGCCGGCCACCTTGTAGGTCTTGGCGGCCTCGACGGGCTGGCCGCCCAGGCGCATCTCGGTGATGCGCGAGCCCATCTTCGCGGCCGGCGCCAGCGTGTACTGCAGGCCGCCGACGCGCACCATGTCGCCCCCCTGCTGGTAGTAGGGGTCGGGGTTGAAGAGGTTGTCGGCCACGTCCTCGAGCACGGTCTTGATCATCTCGCCCGACATGTCGGTGAGCGTGGCGTACGGGTAGGTCACCGCCACCTGATCCATCATCAGCTCGCGCGTGATGGCGTCGCCCGGCAGCAGGCTGGTGCCCCAGCGGAAGCCGGGGCTGAAGGCGATCTGCGCGCCCTGCACGTCGATCAGCGCGTCGCACAGCAACTGGTCCCAGCTGCCGTTGAAGTTGCCGCGGCGGTACAGCAGGCCGTCGGTGACGGCCAGTTTCTCGGCCAGCTTGGACTCAAAAGGTGCGCGCACCTTGGTGATCAGCGCGTCCATCTCGGGGTCGGCTTTCAGCATGTTGCTGAAGATCGGCAGCAGCCGGTAGCGCCAGTTCTTGACCTTGCCGCTCTTTGATCCGAGATCAACCTCGAAGTCCATCACGCCGAGGAACTTGCCGTTGCTGCCGGCGTTGGTGACCAGCGTGGTGCCGCCGGCGTTGGCCACCGGCACCGCGACCGGCACGCCGTCGTGCGTGTGGCCGCCGAAGATGGCGTCGACGCCGCGCACGCGGCTGGCCATCTTCAGGTCGACGTCCATGCCGTTGTGGCTGAGCACGACGACCAGCTGCGCGCCCTTGCCGCGCGCTTCGTCGACCACCTTCTGCATGTTGGCGTCCTGGATGCCGAACTCCCAGTCGGCGACCATGTAGCGCGGGTTGGCGATCGGCGTGTACGGGAAGGCCTGGCCGACGACGGCCACCTTGACGCCGTTCATCTCGCGCATGACATAGGGCGCGAACACCGGGTCGCCGAAGTCGTTGGTCTTGATGTTCTGCGCGATGAAGTCGATGCGGCCCTTGAAGTCCTTGTCGACGATCTCCTTGACGCGTTCCATGCCGTAGGTGAATTCCCAGTGGCCCGTCATCACGTCGACGCCGAGCGCCTTGCAGGCGTCGACCATGTCCTGGCCGTTGGTCCACAGCGCGGTGGCGCTGCCCTGCCAGGTGTCGCCGCCGTCGAGCAGCAGCGCGCCCGGCCGGCTCGCCTTCAGCCGCTTGACCAGCGTGGCCAGGTGCGCGAAGCCGCCGACACGGCCATAGCGGCGCGCGGCGCGTTCGAAGTCGATGTAGGTGTAGGCCGCGGCCAGCGGCGTGCCGGCGCGCACGCCGGCCTTCTTCAGCAGGTGCTCGCCCACCAGGTGCGGCAGTTGGCCCTGCATCGAGCCCAGACCCAGGTTGACGCTGGGCTCGCGGAAGTGGATGGGCTTGAGCTGCGCATGGCAGTCGGTCATGTGCAGGAAGCTCACCTGGCCGGCACCGGCACCCAGGGGCGGCAGGTCGTACAGGCCTGCTTCGGCGGTGGCTGCGTCGGCGTCGGCGTAGCGCGCCAGGCCCATGCCGGCCACCGAGGCCGCCGATAGCACCTGCAGGAAATCGCGCTTGCTCAGGGTCATGATAAGTAACGGCTTATGTTTAGAAGCGGAAAAGCCCGGCGAGGCCGGGCTTTGTTGCGGGCAACTTACTGGTTGACCGGGGATTTCGGGTCCAGCAGCAGCGACATCATGTGCCGCATCTGCACTTCATCCAGCAGCTTGGCATGTCCGAAACGCGGCATGTTGGAGCACGCGTTGTAGGTCTTGCCGTTGTAGATCTTCATCCACGTGTACTCGACGATGGGCTGCGCGGTCGGCGCCGTCACGTCGTTCACGCCACGGTTCTTGCCGTAGTTGTACAGGCTGGGGCCGATGGTGCCGAAGGAGATCTCCTTCTTGTCGATCTGGTGGCAGTTGTAGCACTGGCCGCCGTTGAGCGCGGTGTCGGTGCTCTTGTCGGACCAGGTCATGCCGCGGCCGCTTTGCGCGAGCTTCTCGCCGGCCTTCCAGTCGCCGAAATACTGCCCGCCAGCGGGCCATTTCACAGTCGCCCGCGCTTGCCCCATGATCTGCTGGGCCACGGCATCACTGGGTGGCTTTGCCGACGAGCAGGCCGACTGGCCCAGGTCCTGCACGATGCGGTCCATCTTGGCGATGCCACGCTCGCTGAACGACGCCTTCAACATTGAAGCGAATTCGGCGTCCAGGCTCTGTTGGGAGGGAGCGCTGGCACAGCCTGCCACGAGGGCCGCCGCGATGACCGAACCCAGGATGAGGATGCTCTTCTTCATGATGGCTGGGTCTCCTTCAGCGCTTGAGGGCGGGCGTGATCACGACAGCACCCTTGGAATTGACACCCATGTAGGTCTGCAGTGCGATCGTCACGTCGGACGCGAAATTCGAGTTCGGGAAGCGCTGCAGGCGAAAGCAGTCCGACAAGCGCTGCTGCATCCCCCACATCTGCCCGTTGGAGACCCGGTAAGCCGGCCAGGCCGCCATGCCTAGGCCGTCGCCCGGGTTCTTGTAGAGCACCGGCAGATCCTGCAGGCGGATGCGCTTGCCTTCCTCGCCGTGGCAGGAGGCGCACGAGAAGTCCATCGGGCCACCGCGGAAGTAGAAGGCTTTCGTGCCCAGTGCGTACATCTTGCGCTCGCGCGCATGCCCCTGCGGCAGGTTGAAGCGCAGGCCCTTGGACTGCCCGGAGATATAGGTGGCCAGCGCCGTGACGTTGGCCATTTCGCCCTTGCCGAAGGGCGTCTTGGCCACTTCGGCCGGGTTGAAGCCCTGCAGTCGTTCCATGCAGGTCAGCAGCCGCGATTCGACGTCCTGCACACGATCCGTGTCGGCAAAGTAACGCGGCAGTTCGACCCAAGCACCCTTGACCACGCCCGGGCCCTTGCCCAAGTCGCAGGACTCCAACGACGCGTTCTTCGGGCCGCGCTTCTGTTTCCAGAGCTCTTCCCCCTTCACCTCGAACAGTTCCGCCGGGTTGCCGTCGGCCAGCAACTGGCGGTATTCGGCAATGCCTTCGGAGGTCGTTTTCTGCGCCCACGCGGCGCCAGCCGCGACGAGGGTCAGCACCGCCGCGGCGGCCAGTGTGTATCGCTGCTTCATCGTGGTCTGTCTCCTGTTTTGTTCTAAGGAAGGCGCTCAGGACACCGTGGCTTCGTCGGTGCGCTTGTCGCCCTTGTTGTCGACCCAGCTGATGGTGATCTTGTCGCCGGCCTTCGCACCCTTGACGTTGAACTGCATGAACGGGTTCTTGGCCACCGACGGGCCCCACTCGGCCGTCATCACCGTCTTGCCGTTGTGCGCGGCCGTCACCTCCTGGATGAACCAGGCCGGGATCGGCTTGCCCGCCGAGTCCTTGCGCTGGCCGGT
>JAUXVE010000020.1 GCA_030680415.1 Rubrivivax sp. | reverse complement strand
CGGCGTCGATTTCGAGCCGGCGCCGCGCGATCTCGGCCAGCCGCCGCGCCCGTGCCGCGGCGCGCGCCGCATGGCCGATATGCGCCGCCTGCGCTTTGTGCCAGGCGCCGGCCAATGCGCCCAGGCGGTAGCGCCCGTCGGGCGCCACCCAGGCTTCGGCGCCGCCTTCGTCCTGCGCGCTGCAGGCCACGCTTTGCAGCAGGCGCTGCAGCAGCGCCGGGTTGGCGGCATCGGCGGCGGGGCGCAGCGGCTCGGCCAGTGTCGGCCCGCGCTGCGGCGGCCGCTGCAGCCACTGCGCATCGAGCAAGGGCCGGCCGTCGCTGCCCGACTGCAGGCTGCCGTCGGGCGCCAACCAGGCATCGAGCAGGCCCGTCGCCTCCAGCGCCGCTTCGATGCCGGCGCGCGCGGCGGCATCGACATCGTCACGGAAGTCGACCTGCTGCCACAGCGGCGCGCCGGCGCGGCCCTGGCGCGCATCGGCGGCCCGGGTGTGCGGCACCGGCGGCGGCGCATCCTCGCCCAGCGCCAGACGCGCGCTTTCGGCCAGCAGGTCGGCCTGTTCCGCCTGCACGGCCTGCTGCTCGGCCAGCCGCGCGGCGCGCTCCTGCGCCAGGCGCTCGGCCGCCTGCTGCTGGGCCAGCGCGAGGGCCGCGCGTGCCGGGTTGTCGCCCTGCAGCGCCACCACCCAGACCGCCAACGCCGGCAGCGGCGGCACTTCGACGCACAGTTCCCGCAAACCGTCGAAGTGGCGCTCCCAGCCTTGCAGCAGGCGCGTGCCTTCGTCTTCCACCGCCGTGTCAGCCGCGGTGCGCCGGGCAGCGGCGGCTTCGGCCTCGTCCTGGCGTTCGTCTCGAAGCTGCCGGGCGCGCGACACTCCAGCCTCGGCCAGCTCGACCTCCCTGACGCGGTGCTGCACCAGGGCCAGCTGTTCGCGGCGCAGCACCAGGGCCTGGCGCAGCGCCTGGCGGGCGGCGTCCAGCGGCAGGCTGTCGAGGGTGGCCAGCGCCGCGGCCGGCAGCGCCGCCAAGGGGTTGTCGCGCCAGGCCGCTTCCAGGCCGCCCGCGACGGCCGCCGTGGCCGCTTCGGCGCGTGCGCCGGCCAGCGCCTGCTCGGCCGCCGTCTGGCGCGCGGCGCGTTCCTGCAGGGCCAGCGTCTCGCGCGCCAGCCGCGCCTGGGCCTCGTCGTGCAGGCGGCTCGCCTGTGCGAGGTCGGTGCTGCGTCCGTGGGCGTCGCGTTCGGCCTGCGCCAGCCGGTTGGCGTCCTGCATCGCCGGGTCCGACTGCAGCTGGTCCAGCCGCGTGCGGGCAGCCAGCAGCGCCGTCTCGGTGGCTTCGTGTCGCGCCCGCGCTGCCGCCTCGGTCTGCTGGGCCTGCGCCAGCCCGCTGCGGGCCTCGTTGAGGGTCCGGCTGGCGGCGTCGAAGCCGCTTTGCGCGCCACGCAGCACGGCGGCCTGGCGGCGCGCATTGACCGCGGCATAGCGCTGATAGCGCTGGTTGAACTGACTCACGGCGCGGGCGAGCACCTCGTATTCCTGCAGTTCGCGGCGGTATTCCTCGAGCTGGTTCAGCGCCTCGGCGACGTCGGTCAGCAGCTCGGCCGACATCGGCGGCAGGGCCTCGGTCAGCGCATCGGACAGGTTGCCCTCGTCGGGCTTCTTCGACAGCTGCGGCTGGCGCAACTGGATCAGCGTATCCATCAGCGCCGCATAGCGCACGGCACCGAGCTGGAACAGCCTTTCGTCGACGGCGCGCCGGTAGGCCTGGGCGGTATCGAAGACCTGGCCGTGCGACTGCAGCGCCTCCTTCAGCCGCTCGCGCGTGAGCACGTGCCGCGTCGCTCCGGTGAGCCACAGGTCCTGGCCCAGGCGCTGCGTCTCGATCAGGAAGAACCAGGCGTCCACCTGCGCCCGCGCGGCGGCGGCCGACAGGCCGCAGCCGAGTGTCAGGTACACAGGCCGGCCGTCGTCGCCGAGGCGGCCGAATTCGATCCACGTGTAGCCGATGCGGCGGTCCAGCTTGCCCAGCAGCAGGTTCCAGGCCATCTTCTTGCCGGCGTCGCCGTCGGGTTCGATGCGCGACGGCTTGAGCTGGGCGTCGAGCAGGAAGGGCAGCGTCAGCGACAGCACTTTCGACTTGCCGGTGCCGTTGTTGCCGCGCAGCAGCAGGTGGCCGTCGCGGAACCAGAATTCCTCGCTGTCGTAGTGATAGAGCTCGACCAGGCCGAGGCGCAAAGGCTGCCAGCGCGCCAGCGTCGGCTGCGGCAACGCGGACACGCTGGCGCTGGCGGCGGCGTCGATGCGCAGCGCCGGCGCTGCGGCGGCATCGTGCAGGGGCGGCAAGAGCTCGTTCATATCGCTACAGGCTCTCAATCGAACAGGTCGCCCGTGGGCGCGGGCCGGGCAGCGGGCCGGAGCTCGGCCGCGCCGATGGCGAAACGCGCCAGGGCCGGCAGCGGCCGCACCGCCCCGTCCTGCGCGGCCACCAGCTGCAGCCGCTGCAGGCGGGCGATGGCCGTGGCCGCCAGCTCGTCCTCGGAGCCGGCCTCGCGCGCCGACTTGCGCCAGAAACTGCCGTAGCGCGGCCGCGCCTGCGCCACGAAGGCCGCCACCTCGTCCTCGCCGGCGGCCGCGCCGGCGCGCGAATTCAGGTACTCGGCCACCAGCAGCGTGACATGGGCCTCGGTGCCTTCGGCCGGCATCGCCACGTCGGTCAGTTCGCCGTCTTCGTCGATCAGGGCCAGGCCCTCCGCGCGCTGTTCGGCGAGCAGTCCGGTGGCCTCGCACAGCCGGTTGGCCAGCGTGCCGCGCTGGTTCAGGAAGTAGGCCCGCAGATCGGCGTCGAGCCCATCGAGGTAGACCACCGGGTCGTCCAGCAGGCGGCGCGCGAGGTGGTGGCGCCAGGCCGTGCGCCGGCCCTCGTCGCTGTCGGGCATGGGTTCGGCGACGAGCGCGGCCAGGCGTTGCGGCAGCGTCGCCGGTGCGTCTTCGGCGGGCCAGGTGGACGGTCCGCGCGAGGCCGCCAGCAGGCCGGCCAGCACGCGCCGCTGCACATCGTACAGCGCGTCGTGCAGCGTTTCGGAGCCCGCATCGCCGCCGCGCACGAAACCCTCCTCGTCGCCGGCCACGCGCTGCAGCACGCCCAGCGCGAGCAGGGTGCGGCACACCGCCACCAGTTCGCGCCTCTCGTGCTGCGCCTGCAGCGTGAAGGCGAAGCCGCGGTCGGCCAGCCCGGGGTCGGCCGCCAGCGCCAGCAGGCGCTCGCCGAGCACACGCAGCGTGATCTGCGCCTCGGCGCGCTCGAGCACCGCGCAGGCCAGGCACAGCAGCACATAACGCCGGCGCTCGAAGCCGGGCAGGCCGCGGCTGGCGTCCTGCAGGTCGGCCGGGCGCTTGACGAGCCGGGCCATGTCGCGCTCGACGTGCAGCGGCCAGCCGGCCTCGCGCGCGAACCAGACCCGCAGTTCGTCGGCGCGGCGGCGCACGGCGTCGAATTCGGCGTGCGCCGGCGTCATCAGCGGCGTCATCAGTAGCGCACGCAGCGCCGCGGTCCATTCCTCGCGCAGGTGGCGCGCCTGCTGGCCACCGATGTCCGGGCTGCCGGCCGTCATGGCGAGTCGTGCCGTGCGCTGATCGTGATGCGGTGGTCGCGGCCGCTGAAGACGCCGTCGTCGCTGACCACGGCAGCGTGCGTCTCGGCACCCAGCGGCTCGAGCCGGATCTGCAGCAGGCCGTCGCTGGAGCTGCGCTCGACGACGTCGTCGGGGCCGGTCTGCGCCGTCAGCGCCTCGCCGAGCAGGTTCAACAGCAGCGCCAGCGCGTGGCGGTCCAGCGTGCCGATCTCCGACAGGCGCAGCGCGCGGCCGCTGGCCAGCCGGGCGCGCGCGGCCTCCATCTGCCGGTGCTCCTGGCGCAGTTGCTGGGCGAGCCAGGCGCGCTCCTCGTCGCGCTCGCGCACGCGCGGCAGGTTGCCGCGCGGCGCGACCTCGCCGTATTCGCGCAGGCGCGGGTGGATCTGCAGCGGCGGCGCCTCGGCCCACGGCGTCGTGGCCGGCAGGTCGAGGCCGGCGCCGGCCTGCAGCGCCAGGTGCCGGGCCGGGTTGAGCGCAAAGGCCGCGCGCGCCAGCCGGTGCGCCTCGTCGTCGCCGGCGGCGTCGGCAAACCAGCCGGCGAGGACGCGGAAATCGGCCGAACGGTCGCTGCGGCCGCTGCGCCGTTCGTTGAGCGCCGCCACGGCGGCCAGCAGCAGCGGGATCGAGGCGCGCGCCTTGGAGCGCAGCACCTCGGCCTGCGGCGGCTCGTGGCGGTCGCTCACGAACCAGCCGCGCAGGCCCTTCCAGCGCTCCTGCCAGGCCTGCCAGCGCTGTTTCACGGCCTCGTCCTGCTGCTGTGCGCCACCCGGCGCGGCGTCGCGCGCCTCGCGCTGTGCGGCCAGCTGCAAGAGCGCGTCGATGCGGGGCTGCAAGGCCGCGATGTGCTGCGCGATGGCGCCCGAGCGGCCGACGAGGTCGCCGATGAAGCGCTCCAGGTAGTCGATCAGCCGCTGCTTGTAGGCCAGCACCGCACTGGCGTCGGCCTGCTGCAGCTCGATGCTGCGCGCCATGCCGGCCATGAAAGCCTGCGCGTTGTCGGCCAGGCTCTCGAAGACCCGCACGAGGTCGCGCAGGGTCTCGTGCAGCTTGGCGGCATCGGGCTGCGCGCTGTCGGCCAGCGCGATCAGCGTCTTCAGGCGGCTGGCGATATCTTCCAGCGCCACCGACTGCAGTTCGGCGCGGCGGCCCAGCGCCTGGGCGAATGCGGCCAGGGCCGTCTCGACCGCCTCGCCGCCATGCGACAAGCGGTACAGGAAGCGGGCGCGATAGAAGTCACCGATGCTGGCCACGCGCGCGGTATCGGGCTGCGACTCGAGGTTGCCCCATTCCGACAACTGGGCCAGCGCGGCCTGCACCTCCTCGAGCCGCGGTGGCGCCCCACGCCAATCCGCTTCGGCGAGCACTTCATCGGGCCGCATGTGCAGCCTGAACTGCCGCTTCGCGGCGGCAAAGGCGTCCATCACGCTGCGGTAGAAGGCGGCTTTCTCGGCGCTGACATGCCGGAACAGATCGGCCGGTGGGAAATTTGCCGACATGGCGTGCATGCTACCGGATGCGTCTCGGGCATCTCGACCGCCGCCGGGCTCAGCGGTGCCAGGCTGGCGCAGGGCTTCGAGAGCGGCAGCCGCACCACTTGCAGCCGGTGACTTCACGAATGCACTGTGAGAGGGACCGCGTGCGTGAATGTCTGGGACACCCGCGCCCTGGCGGACCCGGGATTCGTGCTACGGTATTACCTCAGAATACCTGGTTGGAGTTGCCATGACGTCAACAAACACGGCTGCCATTCGCCCGGTGGCGATCAAGATCGATGCGGACATCAAAGAGCGAGTCAAGCGTTTGGCTGAGGCCCGCAACCGCACCCCACACTGGCTGATGCGGGAGGCCATTCGCCAATACGTCGATCGCGAAGAAAAGCGCGAGGCGTTTCGGCAGGACGCGATCAGCGCATGGAACGACTACCAGGCCACGGGCCTGCATGTGACGCTGGATGAGGCCGACGCCTGGCTTGCCAAGCTGGAGACCGGCAAGGATCTGGAACCGCCTGAATGCCACGCCTGATCTGGTCGGCGCCTGCGCTGCGCGACGTGCAGCGGCTCTACCGCTTCCTGGCCGAGAAGAACGCAGGCGCGGCCGCGCGGTGAGGGCGATCCGCGAGGGCGTGTTGGTCATCGCGCAGCAGCCCGGCATCGGCAGGCCGGTCGAGGACATGGAACCCGAATACCGCGAATGGCTGATCAACTTCGGCGACAGCGGCTATCTGGCGCTGTACCGCGTCGATGGAAGCACGGCGGTGATTCTGGCCGTGCGCCACCAACGGGAAGCGGGTTACTGACGGACGGGGTGGCCAACGTACCGTGCCTGGGCGGCGCCGCCAACGCGCCGTTAGCCCGACTTTGTGTCCGGCTGACATAGTCGAACCGCGCCGCCTCGACCCTAGACCGACCGGCTTGCGCGGCATGAAGCAATCGCTGAACGAGATCGCTCGCGGCAAATTCGATCTCCCGCGCTTGCGTGAACGCGAGGCCCTTTGTGCCGCCAGCGCAGACCTGCGCGAAGGACTGGCGGCGTTCTCCGCCCAACGTGAACCGGTGTTCAGCGGGCGCTGAGGCTGTTGCTCCCTCTCCCGCCTGGGCGGGAGAGGGTTGGGGTGAGGGTGGGAGGGGCACGCCTGACCCTCACCCCAGCCCTCTCCCACAAGTGGGAGAGGGGGTAATACCCGCGGTTCCAGGGCTCAAGCCGGCCGCGCGCAGCGCCGCCCATGTCTCTCCCGCCTGGGCGGGAGAGGGGGGAATGCCGGCGCCTGGACCGAGCTGCAGCATCTGCGCGACCACCGCCACCGCGATCACCTCGGGCTCCTTGCCCACGATGCCGGGCAGGCCGATCGGGCAAACGATGCGCTCGATCAACGAGTCTGCGAAACCACGCTCGCGCAGCCGGCGCTCGAAGCGCGCACGCTTGGTCTTCGAGCCGATGAGACCGAACCAGCCGAAGTCGCCGCGCTGCAGGATCGCCTGCGTGATTGCCAGGTCGAGGTCGTGGCTGTGCGTGAGCACGGCGTAGTACGCACCCGGCGGGGCCAGCGCCACATCAGGCGCCACCGGCTCGACGCAGACACGCTCGATGTGCGGCGGCAGCGGGCCTGCGGGAAACTCGCTCTCGCGTTCGTCGATCCACTGCACGCGGCAATCGATGCCCGCCAGCAGCCGCACGATGGCGCGCCCGACATGGCCGGCACCGTAGAGCTGCAAGGTGAAGCGCGGCGCGGGTACGAGCCACGATGCGGGGTCGCTGTCGGCGAGCAGCGTGTAGCGCAGATCCACCACGCCGCCGCAGCACTGGCCCAGCGTCGGGCCCAGCGCGATGTGCCGCTCGATCGCGCCGCTGCCGCGGGCCAGCAGCACGCGCGCATCGGCGATCGCCTGCCATTCGAGATGCCCGCCGCCGATGCTGCCCAGCACTTCGTCGGCCGCCACCAGCATGCGCGTGCCGGCCTCGCGCGGCACCGAGCCGCGCGTGCCTTGCACTTCCACCACCACCGCCGGCCGCGCCGCCGCGCGCCAGCGTTGGGCGACCTCGCGCGGGTCCTGCGTCATCCCGCCGCCGCCGACACGGCGTTGATCGCGCGCAGGATCGCCTCGGGGGTGGCCGGCGCCTGCAGCGGCGGGTCGACGCGGTGGCCCGCCACGGCCGAGATCGCATCGCGAATGGCGAAGAACACCGAGAACGACAGCAGCAACGGTGGCTCGCCGACGGCCTTGCTGCGGTGGATGCTCTCAACGCGGTTGGGGCGGTCGAACAGCCGCGTGTCGAAAACCGGCGGGCAGTCGTTGGCAGTCGGAATCTTGTAGGTGCTCGGCGCGTGGGTCAGCAGCAACCCGGCCTTCGGCGAGCCGTCGGCGGGGTGCCACACCAGCTCCTCCATCGTCAGCCAGCCCATGCCCTGGATGAAGGCGCCTTCGATCTGGCCGATGTCCAGCGCCGGGTTGAGCGAGCGCCCGGCGTCGTGCAACAGGTCGGCGCGCAGCAGCTTCCATTCGCCGCTGAGCGTGTCGACCACGACCTCGCTCACCGCGGCGCCGTAGGCGTAGTAGTGGAAGGGGTGGCCCTGCATGGTCTGCTTGTCCCAGCTCAGGCCGGGGGTGGCGTAGAAGCCGTCGCTCCACAGCTGCACACGCGCCAGGTAGGCCAGGCCCACCACTTCGGCGAAGGCGATCGACTGGCCGCCGACGAAGACCTCGCCGTCGGCGAAACACACTTCGTCGGCGGCGCCGCCCCAGCGTGCTGCGGCGAAGGCGGCCAGGCGCTCGCGGATGCGGCGCGCCGCGTCCTGCGCCGCCTTGCCGTTGAGGTCGCTGCCGGTGCTGGCCGCGGTGGCCGAGGTGTTGGCAACCTTGTGGGTGTCGGTCGCCGTGCAGCGCACACATTCGAAGGGCAGGCCGAGCTCGTGCGCCACCACCTGCGCCACCTTGGTGTTCAGGCCCTGTCCCATCTCGGTGCCGCCGTGGTTGACGAGCACCGAACCGTCGGTGTAGACGTGCACCAGCGCGCCGGCCTGGTTGAGGTGGGTGACGTTGAAGGCAATGCCGAATTTGACCGGCGTCAGCGCCAGGCCACGCTGAAGCACCGGGCTCGTGGCGTTGAAGGCGGCCACCGCAGTGCGGCGTTCGGCGTAGCCGCTGTCGCGCTCGAGTTCGGCCACCAGCTCGTGGATGATGTTGTCGTCGACCACCTGGCCGTAGGGCGTGACCTGGTTCGACTCCAGGCCATAGAAGTTCACCCGCCGCACTTCCAGCGCATCCTTGCCCAGCGCGCGCGCCACCGAGTCGAGCAGGTACTCAATCGCAAACGCCCCCTGCGGCCCGCCGAAGCCGCGGAACGCGGTGCTGCTCTGCGTGTTCGTCTTGCCGGCATAGCCGTGCACGGCCACCGCCGGCAGCCAGTAGGCGTTGTCGAAGTGGCACAGCGCACGCGTCATCACCGGGCCCGACAGGTCGGCCGAGTGGCCGGCGCGCGAGACCATCGTGACCTCGGCGCCGAGGATGCGGCCAGCGTCGTCGAAGCCGACCTCGGCCTCGTAGTGGAAGCAGTGGCGGCGGCCGGTGACCAGGAAGTCGTCGTCGCGGTCCAGGCGCAGCTTCACCGGGCGCCGCAGCCGCGCCGCCGCCACCGCGGCCACGCAGGCGAACAAGGCCGACTGCGATTCCTTGCCGCCGAAGCCGCCGCCCATGCGGCGGCATTCCACCTGCACCGCGTGCGCCGGGCGCTGCAGCGCCTGCGCCACCAGGTGCTGCATCTCGCTGGGGTGCTGCGTCGAGCACAGCACCTTGATGCCGCCGCCTTCCTGCGGCAGCGCGTAGGAGATCTGCCCCTCGAGGTAGAAATGCTCCTGGCCGCCGACGTCGAAACTGCGCCTCATGCGCTGCGGCGCTGCGGCGATGGCGGCGGCCGCGTCGCCGCGTTGCAGGTGCATCGGCGGCACCACATACTGCTGCGCGGCGTGCGCTTGCTGCGGCGTCAGGACCGGGGGCAGTGCCGTGGCGCGAATCACCTCGCGTGCCCGCGCCGCGGCCCGCCGTGCCGCATCGCGCGTCGTGGCGACGACGGCAAACACCGGCTGCCCCAGGTAACGCAGCGCGGCGCCGGCCTCGCCGGCCAGGATCGGGTCGTCGTGGACCAGCGAGCCGCAGTCGTTGCGGCCCGGGATGTCGCGCGCCGAGAACACGTCCACCACGCCGGGCATCGTGCGCAGCGCTTCCAGGTCGAGGGCGTCGATGACCCCGTGCGCCAGAGGCGACAGCCCCAGCGCGGCGTGCAGCGTGCCCGCGACTTCGGGCAGGTCGTCGGTGTAGGGCGCGCAGCCGGCGACGTGCAGGTGCGCCGATTCGTGCGCCTGGCTCACGCCCACCTGTGTGTAGGCGCTGGCGCTGTCGGGCAGGTCCAGGGGCCTGTTCATGCGCTCTCCTCGCGCGCCCAGACGTTGACGGCGCTCTCGGGCAAGGGGTCGACGGGGCGCGTCTCGAGCCAGAAGCGGCGCAGCAGGTTCTGCGCCACCTGCATGCGGTAGCCGGCGCCGGCGCGCATGTCGGTGAGCGGCGCGTAGTCGTTCGCCAGCGCCGCCATCGCGGCCTGCAGCGTGGTCTCCGACCAGGCCTGGCCGAGCAGCGCGGCTTCGGCCTGCGTCGCCCGGCGCACGGTGGCCGCCATGCCGCCGTAGGCCAGCCGGGCGGCGCCGATGCGACCACCGTCGAGCTCGATCGCCAGCGCAGCGCAGACGGCCGAGATGTCGCAGTCGTAGCGCTTGGAAATCTTGTAGGCGCGCACGGCCTGCGCCCGGCCGCCGCGGCGCGGCACCTCCAGCGACTGTACGAACTCGCCGGCTTCGAGGCGGTTCTTCATGTAGTCGACATAGAAGTCTTCCAGCGGCAGCGAACGCACCCGCTGGCCGCGGCGCAGCACGATGCTCGCGCCCAGCGCCATCAGCACCGGCGCCGCATCGCCGATCGGCGAGCCGTTGGCGACGTTGCCTCCCATCGTGCCCGCCACGCGCAGCGGCAGCGCCGCAAAACGCAGCCAGACGTCACGCAAGGCCGGCCATTCGGCCACCAGCGCGCGCCAGGCGTCTTCCAGCGACGCCGCAGCGCCGATGACGATGCGGTCGGCCTGCACCTCGATGCGCCTGAGTTCGGCGACTTCGCCGATGGTGATCAGCTCGCCGAGGTCGCGCAGCTGCTTGGTCACCCACAGACCGATGTCGGTGCCGCCGGCCAGCAACCGGGCCGCCGGCAGCGACTCGCGCAGCGCAGCGAAGTCGTCCAGGGTGCGCGGGGCGTGGAAACCCGGCGCACCGTGCGCTGGCACATAGTGCAGCGCTGGTGCGTCGTTCAAGGTGCGCAGCGCCGCCGCCACGGCAGCGTGGTCGAGCACCGGCGCCGGCCCTTCGAAGGCGCGCTGCCCGGCGTCGAGGATGGGCCGGTAGCCGGTACAGCGGCACAGGTTGCCCGACAGGTCGTCGGCCAGCTGCTGCCGCGTCGGCGCCGTGCCGGCGGCCTGGTGGCGCTGGAAACAAGCCCACAGCGACATCACGAAACCCGGCGTGCAGAAGCCGCATTGCGAGCCGTGGCCATCGACCATCGCCTGCTGCACCGGGTGCAGCGCACCGTCGGGCAAGGCCACGTCCTCCACCGTGAACAGCGCCTTGCCGTCGAGCGTGGGCAGGAAACGGATGCAGGCGTTGACCGGCTGCAGGTTCAGGCCGCCCCGGGCGTCGAGCTCGCCCACCACCACCATGCAGGCGCCGCAGTCGCCTTCGGCGCAGCCCTCCTTGGTGCCGGTGCAGCGCGCGTCCTCGCGCAGCCATTCGAGCACCGTGCGCGTGGGCGCTGCGCCGGTGATGCTGACCACCGCGCCGCGGTGGAAGAAGCGGATGGGGCGTGGTTTCATGAGCGGCAGGGCGGAAGCTTAAGGACTTACCCGAAAGGTAGCGCGTGATGCGCCGGTGCGGACAGCTTGCCGGAAATTGTGTCTATAAGATCGGCCGCATCGTGACACGCGTCGATCTCGACACCATAGACCACCACTTCGTCCGGGTCTCGTTGTGCGGGCTCACCGAAGGGCGTGTCGCCGACGCCGCCCTCCAATCCACCTGCCTGCGCCTGCCGTCCCGGGCCGCCGCATGATCGCCATTCACGCCGACCTGCTGGACTTCCCCAGCGCCCCGCACTGGGGCGTAACGGATCCGCAGGCGGTGCGCTGGCGCCCCGACCACTGGCTGCTGGTCGGCGACGACGGCCGCATCGCCGGCGTGCAGGCCGCAGACCCCGGCCCCGAGTGGATACGCGAAGACCAGCGCGGCCGGCTGCTGATGCCGGGTTTCGTCGACACGCACGTGCACAGCCCGCAGCTCGGCGTCATGGCCAGCTTCGGCACCGAGCTGCTCGACTGGCTGCACACCTACACCTTCCCTGCCGAACGTGCCTGGGCCGACCCGGCGGTGGCCGCCGCCGGCTCGGCGCTGTTCCTCGACGCGCTGCTGGCCCACGGCACCACCGCGGCGGTGGTCTTCCCCACCGTGCACAAGGCCTCGGCCGAGGCGCTGTTCGAAGCGGCGAGCGAACGCGGCATGCGCATCGTCGCCGGCAAGGTGCTGATGGACCGCCACGCCCCCGACGGCCTGCGCGACGACGTGGCCGGCGCCGAGCGGGACTGCGTCGACCTCATCCAGCGCTGGCACGGCCGCGGCCGCAACGCCTACGCCGTGACGGTGCGCTTCGCGCCCACCAGCACGCCCGCGCAACTGGCAATGGCCGGCGCGCTGTGCCGTGCCGACCCCACGCTGTACCTGCAGACGCACGTGGCCGAGAACCGCGACGAGGTGCGCTGGGTGGGCGAGCTGTTCCCGCGCTCGCGCAGCTACCTCGACGTCTACGCCGGCGCCGGCCTGCTGCATGCGCGTTCGGTGCTGGCGCACGGCATCTGGCTCGACGCCGCAGACCGCGCCGCGCTGCACGAGGCCGGCGCGCAGATCGCCTTCTGCCCGAGCTCGAACCTGTTCCTGGGCAGCGGCCTGTTCGACTGGCCGGCCACCGCCGCCGCCGGCGTCCAGGTCAGCGTGGCCAGCGACGTCGGCGGCGGCACCAGCCTGTCGATGCAGCGCACGCTGGCCGACGGCTACAAGGTGCAGGCCCTGCTGGGCAAGGACAGCGGGCACGACCTCACGGCCTGGGTCGCCCTGCACGCCGCCACCCGCGGCGCCGCCCAGGCACTGCAGCTGGGCCACGAGATCGGCCTGCTCGAGCCCGGCCTGCTGGCCGACCTGTGCCTGTGGGACTGGTCCGTGGGCCCCGTCGACGGCCAGCGCCAGCGCGTGGCGCGCGACTTGCATGAGAAGGTCTTCGCCTGGATGCTGCTGTCCGACGAGCGCCACCTCGTCCGCACCTGGGTCGCCGGCCGGCAGCGCTACGAGAGGGATCGTGCATGACATCCGGCCTGCGCCTCGAACTCGTCGGCATCAGCAAACAGTACCCGGCAGTGCGTGCCAACGACGGCATCGACCTGCGCGTCGAGCCGGGCCAGATCCACGCCGTGCTGGGCGAGAACGGCGCGGGAAAAAGCACGCTGATGAAGATCATCTACGGCGCCGTGCAGCCCGACGCAGGCGAAATCTTCTGGAACGGCCAGCGCGTCGCCGTCGCCAGCCCGGCGCAGGCGCGGCGGCTGGGCATCAGCATGGTCTACCAGCACTTCTCGCTGTTCGACACGCTGACCGCTGCGGAAAACGTCTGGCTCGGCCTGGACAAGACCCTGAAGCTGCCCGAGGTGACGCGCCGCATCGTCGAAGTCGCGCACAGCTACGGCCTGGACGTCGAGCCGCAGCGCCCGGTGCACACGCTGTCGGTGGGCGAGCGCCAGCGCGTCGAGATCGTGCGTGCGCTGCTCACCGACCCGCAGCTGCTGATCCTGGACGAACCGACCTCGGTGCTCACGCCGCAGGCGGTGGACAAGCTCTTCGTCACGCTGCGCTTGCTGGCCGAAAGAGGCTGCAGCATCCTCTACATCAGCCACAAGCTCGACGAGATCCGCGCCCTGTGCCACCACTGCACGGTGCTGCGCGGCGGCAGGGTCACCGGCGAGGTCGACCCGGCGCAGGAGAGCAACGCCAGCCTGTCGCAGCTGATGATCGGCGCCGAGCCGCCGCAGCTGCAGCAGCGGGCGCAGACGGCCGGCGAGGTGGTGCTGCGCGTCCAGGGCCTGAACCTGGCGCGGCAGGACGCCTTCGGCATGGACCTGCGCGACATCGGCTTCGAAGTGCGCGCCGGCGAGATCGTCGGCGTCGCCGGCGTCTCGGGCAACGGCCAGCAGGAATTGATGGCCGCGCTGTCGGGCGAGGATCCGCGCGCGGCGCCGGCGGCGGTCACGCTCTTCGGCCAGCCGATCGGCCGGCACTCGCCGCGCCGGCGGCGCAGGGCGGGCCTGCACTTCGTACCCGAAGAGCGGCTGGGCCGCGGCGCCGTGCCGACGCTCAGCCTGGCGCAAAACACGCTGCTCACGCGCACGGAGCATGTTTCGCGCAGCGGCTGGGTGAACGTCCGCCGCGTCGAGCGCATGGCGCAGGACATCATCGCGCGCTTCAACGTCCACGGCGGCGGCGCCGGCAGCAGCGCCAGGAGCCTGTCCGGCGGCAACCTGCAGAAGTTTCTCGTCGGCCGCGAGATCAGCGCCAAGCCGAAGCTGCTCATCGTCAGCCAGCCGACGTGGGGGGTGGACGTCGGCGCCGCGGCGCAGATCCGCGGCGAACTGCTCGCACTGCGCGACGGCGGCTGCGCGCTGCTGATCGTCAGCGAGGAACTCGACGAGCTGTTCGAGATCAGCGACCGTTTGCTGGTCATCGCGAAGGGCCGGCTGTCGCCGAACGTGCCGGTGCATGAGGCGTCGGTAGAGACCATCGGCGAGTGGATGTCGGGGCTGTGGCCCGGCGCGCCGTCCACCCTGGCCGGCGCCAAGGCCTGAGCATGCTCAAGCTCGAGGCGCGCCCGCAACCGAGCCGGCTGATGTCCGGCCTCTCGCCGCTGCTGGCGCTGGCGATCACGGTGCTGATCGGCGTCGGCCTGTTCCTGATCCTCGGCAAGGATCCGCTGCGCGGCCTGCAGATGTTCTTCGTCGAGCCGGTGAAGAGCCTGTATGCGCTGTCGGAACTGTCGATCAAGGCCACGCCGCTGATCCTGATCGCGCTCGGGCTGGCGGTGTGCTTTCGCAGCAATGTCTGGAACATCGGCGCCGAGGGCCAGTTCGTCGTCGGCGCGCTGGCCGGCGGCTGGGTGGCGATGCAGGCCGGCCCGCACCTGGCCTGGATGGGCCGCGGCATCGTCGCAGCGATCCTGCTCGCCGGCGTGCTCGGCGGCATGGCCTGGGCGGCCATCGTGGCGTGGCTGCGCGACCGCTTCAACGCCAACGAGATCCTGGTCAGCCTGATGCTGGTCTATGTCGCCGCGATGGTGCTGAACTACCTCGTCTACGGCCCCTGGAAGGACCCGCAGGGCTACAACTTCCCGCAGACCATCAACTTCCTGCCCGAGTCGCGCATCCCGCGGCTGGTGCCCGGGCTGCGCGCGCACATCGGCACGCTGATCGCGCTCGTCGCGGTGGGCGCCTTCTGGGTCTTCCTGTTCCGCACCTACCGCGGCTTCGCGCAGCAGGTCGGCGGCCTGGCGCCGCTGGCGGCGCGCTACGCCGGCTTCTCGTCGCGCAGCGCGCTGTGGACGGCGCTGCTGCTGTCCGGCGGCATGGCCGGGCTGGCCGGCGCGCTGGAGGCCGCCGGGCCGCTGGGCCAGCTCACGCCCTACGTGCCGGTCGGCTACGGCTTCGCCGCAATCATCGTCGCCTTCGTCGGGCGGCTGCACCCGGTGGGCATCGTGCTGTCGGGCATCCTGATGAGCATGTTCTATATCGGCGGCGAACTGGCGCAGTCGCGCATGGCGCTGCCCAAGTCGATCACCGGCGTCTTCCAGGGCCTGCTGCTGTTCACGCTGCTGGCCTGCGACACGCTGATCCACTACCGGCTGCGCTGGCAGCGCCGCGCCGCCGCGGCCAAGGGCGCCTGAGCATGGACGCCTTCGCGCTGCTGCTGGCTGCCACGCTGAACGCCGGCACCGTGCTCGCGCTGGCCGGGCTGGGCCTGCTCGTCAACGAACGCGCCGGCATCGTCAACCTCGGCGCCGAGGGCATGATGCTGATGGCCGCGATCGCCGGTTTCGCCACCGCGGTGAGCACCGGCAACGACTGGCTGGCCTTCGGCGCCGGCGCGCTGGCCGGCGCGGCGATGGCCGCCGCCTTCGGCGTGCTGGTGATCTGGCTCAACACCAACCAGTACGCGTCGGGGCTGGCGCTGAGCCTGTTCGGCACCGGCTTGTCGGCCTTCGTCGGCATCGGCTTCGTGCAGGCCAAGATCGGCGAGCGCACCTCCTACGCCGTGCCCGGACTGGCCGACCTGCCCTTCGTCGGGCCGGCCTTCTTCCGCCAGCACCCGATGGTCTACATCACCGTCGTGCTGACGCTGGCGCTGGCCTGGTTCCTCTACCGCTCGCGCGCCGGGCTGGTGCTGCGCGCGGTGGGCGAATCGCCGGAGTCGGCGCATGCGCTGGGCTATCCGGTGCGCCGCATCCGCATGGCCGCGGTGGTGGCCGGCGGCGCGCTGTGCGGGCTGGCCGGCGCCTACCTCGCGGTGATCTACACGCCGCTGTGGGTCGAAGGCATGGTCGCCGGCCGCGGCTGGATCGCGCTGGCGCTGACCACCTTCGCCACCTGGCGCCCGGCGCGCGTGCTGCTCGGCGCCTACCTCTTCGGCGGTGTCACGATGCTGCAGTTCCACCTGCAAAGCCAGGGTGTCGAGATCCCGAGCCAGTTCCTGACCATGCTGCCCTACCTCGCCACCATCGTCGTGCTGGTGCTGATCTCGCGCAACGCCGGCTGGATCCGCGCCAACATGCCGGCCTCGCTGGGCAAGCCCTTCTTTCCCGGCGGCTGAGCCAGCGCACTTTGCGCCGGCAATGATTCCGGCTTTCCTTCCGTCCCGATCTACGATCGCGCGGCTCGTCGAATACCGCCAAGCCCTGATCACCTGCGCCGTCACCGGCGAGATCGACGTGCGCGCATGGCAGGCCGACAAGGAGGCGGCTTAGATGCAACCCTATGTTCCCCAGCGCCTGCCGCTGGCCAGCCTGGACCACGCCCGCATCATCGGCAAGGTGGGCCCGGCCAATGCCGCGCTGGCGCGCTACGACGGCCTGCTGCAGAGCGTGATCAACCCCGGCGTGATGCTCTCGCCACTGACCAACCGCGAAGCGGTGTTGTCGTCGCGCATCGAAGGCACGCAGGCCACGGTGGACGAGGTGCTGGAGTTCGAGGCCGGCCTGGACTTCGGCGGCGAAAAGACCAAGGACATTCAGGAGATCGTCAACTACCGCAAGACCCTGAGCATCGCCTCGGAGGTGTTGGCCGAAAGGCCGATCACGCTGGGACTGGTGCGGCAAATGCACGCGGTGTTGATGGACAGCGTGCGCGGCGCCAACAAGACGCCGGGCGAGTTCAGGCTCGATCAGAACTGGATCGGGCCGGCGGAGTGCACGCTCGAACAGGCCAGCTTCGTGCCGCCCGCGCCGCTGCAACTGCTGGACCACCTGCAGGCCTGGGAGGCCTACGTCGCCTTCGATGATGTCGATCCGCTGATACAGGTGGCGCTGGTGCACGCGCAGTTCGAGCTGATCCACCCGTTCAAGGACGGCAACGGGCGCATCGGCCGGCTGCTGATCCCGCTGTTCCTGTACCAGAAGCGCGTGCTGGCCAGCCCGATGTTCTACCTGAGCGAGTACCTCGAAGCGCACCGCGAGCTGTACTACGCCCGGCTGCAAGGCATCAGCCGCTCGGGCGATTGGACGGGCTGGATCGAGTTCTTTCTGGAAGCCATCACCCAGCAGGCCCGGGCCAACACCCAGCGCGTGCGCGACATCCTGGCGCTGTACGAGCGCATGAAGCTCAAGATCACCGAGTTTACGCGCTCGCAGCACGCCATCACGGTGCTGGATGCCTTGTTCGACCGGCCCATCTTTCAGTCCAGCGACTTCGTGCAACGTTCGGGCATCCCGAAGCAAACCGCCCTGCCGTTCCTGCGCAAGCTGCGCGACGCCGGGGTGCTGCACCCCTTGCGCGAAAAGAGTGGCCGGCGGTCGGCGATCCTGGCCTTCACCGAGCTGCTGAACCGCGCTGAAGGTCGGGCCGTGCTTTGAGTCCCGTCTGATCGACACAAGCCAGTTTGAGTCCGAGAATGTTGATTCTGCGGTACACAAACAGGTTTGAGTACGGCACGCCAGACGCGACAGGGAGAACGAGGCACCATGGCTCAGACGACGGAGAAAGCCTTCGAAGCCACGCTGGAAGACATGCTGTCCAAAGTCGGCTGGATGCCCGACAGCCCTGCCGAGTGGGACCCGGCACGAGCGTTTCGGCACCACGTTCACCGAGGAAGACCGGCTGTTCTTCGACCAGATCAAGGCAAGAGCAACGGCGAACAGCCAGGTGATCCAGACGGCGATGACCAACTCGCTGGACAAGTTCCAGCTCGGGGTGCGCAAGCTGATCGAGGACTTGATGATTCAGCGGATGGCCGAGAACGACAAGATCGTCACCCGCTACATGGATGACGGCGATTTCCAGCGCACGGCGTTCCCATCCTGGCCAGGGAAATCTTCGAAGCGGTCCACGCCTCGCAGAAGCCGGCGGGCGATGGCGCGTGACGGCGGTCCGGTCACCGGCGATTGGGGCCATGAACCGGCCTGACACGCTGGCTGCACTCCAGGCCGAGAACACCCGGCTTATCGCCCTGCTCGAAGCCCACGACATCGCGTGGCGGCCGCACCAACCGGCCGCCCTTGTGGCGCGCGAGCCGGAGCCGTCCAGGCTTTCCACCGCTGAGAAAGTGGCGCTGTTCCGACGCCTGTTTCGTGGGCGCACCGACGTCTACCCCATCCGCTGGGAAAGCAAGACCACCGGCAAGGCAGGCTACGCGCCGGCATGCGCCAACGAGTGGCGCGCCGGGGTCTGTGAGAAGCCGCGCATCAAGTGCGGCGACTGCTCCAAGCGCCTGTTGATCCCACTGTCAGACGCGGTGATCTACGACCACCTGGCCGGCGAGCACACGGTCGGGGTGTACCCGCTGCTGGAGGACGACAGCTGCTGCTTCCTCGCCGTCGATTTCGACGAAGCGGAGTGGCGGGACGATGCGCGGGCGTTCATGCAGTCCTGCGGAGCGCTGGGTGTGCCGGCAGCGTTGGAGATCTCGCGGTCGGGTCGAGGCGCGCACGCTTGGGTGTTCTTCGCCAGCCGCGCTTCGGCCCGTGATGCCCGGCGACTTGGCACGGCCATCATCAGCCATACCTGCTCGCGCACGCGGCAGCTCAAGCTCACCTCCTACGACCGGCTGTTCCCCAATCAGGACACGATGCCCAAGGGCGGGTTCGGCAATCTGATCGCCTTGCCGCTGCAGAAGGGGCCGCGGGAGAAGAGTTTCAGCGTCTTCGTCGATGCCGAGCTGCGCCCGTACCCGGAGCTGAACGCACTGCCGCCCGACGCGCCCCGCGTCCTCTTGGCCACCGGGAAACTGGTCGGCGAGGGCTTCGACCACCCGCCGCTGGATACGCTGGTGCTCGCCATGCCGGTTTCCTGGAAGGGCACACTTCAGCAGTACGCCGGGCGCCTGCACCGGGAGCACGCCAGCAAGACCGACGTGCGGATCATCGACTTCGTGGATACCGGTCATCCGGCGCTACTGCGGATGTGGGACAAGCGGCAGCGAGGTTACCGGGCGATGGGGTATCGGTTGGGAGGCAATGAAACCGAGGAATGACAAAGAAATTTCAGACGGCTGATGCGTTTCCGCATCAGCCCGCAGCGCTCCTTGCCAGTACTCATAAGCTCGGGAGGCGATTCTTCGTCCGTTAAACTACATCCGATCACCCCTCAGGAGAGAGAAGTCATGACCCTGGATGCCAAGCGCTCGCTGCTGAAGCTGGCCGGCTGGACCGCCGTCGCCGCCACCGCCGCCCTTGTCGGCTGCGGCAAGAAGGAAGAGCCGCCGGCGCCGGCGCCTGCCGCCGCGCCGGCAGCGCCGCCCAAGCCGGAGCCGCTGAAGATCGCCTTCGCCTACGTCGGCCCGGTCGGCGACGGCGGCTGGACCTTCGCGCACGACAACGCCCGCAAGGCCCTCGAGGCCGAGTTCGGCGACAGGATCGCGACCAGCTTCGTCGAGAGCGTGCCCGAGGCCGCCGACGCCGAGCGCGTGTTCCGCGACATGGTCGGCCAGGGCAACAAGCTGATCTTCGGCACCACCTTCGGCTACATGGAGCCGATGATGAAGGCCGCCGCGGACCACAAGGACGTGAAGTTCGAGCATGCCACCGGCTACAAGCAGACCGAGAACATGCGCACCTACGACCGCCGCACCTACGAGGGCGCGTATATGGCCGGCGTCATCGCCGGCAGGATGACGAAGAGCAACACGCTGGGCGTGGTCGGCTCGATCCCCATCCCCGAGGTCATCCGCAACATCAACAGCTTCACGCTGGGCGCGCAGAGCGTCAACCCGAAGGTGAAGACCAAGGTGGTCTGGGTCAACGAGTGGTTCGCGCCGCCGAAGGAGACCGAGGCCGCGCAGAGCCTGATCAACGCCGGCGCCGACGTGCTGTTCCAGAACACCGACTCGTCGGCCGTGCTGAAGACCGCCGCCACGAACAAGAAGCTGGCCTTCGGCTGGGACAGCGACATGAGCGCCTACGCGCCCGACGCCCACCTGGCCAGCGCGGTCATCAACTGGGCGCCGTACTACATCAAGGCCACGCGCGAGGCGCTGGACGGCGGCTGGACCGGCGGCGGCAACACCTGGTGGGGCGTCAAGGAAGGCGCGATCGACATCGTCTCGGTCAGCGACAAGGTGCCGGCCGAAACGAGGGAACAGGTCGAGAAGATCAAGGCCGGCCTCAAGGACGGCAGCTTCGTGATCTGGAAGGGTCCCATCAATGGCCAGGACGGCACGGCCGTGCTGAAGAAGGACGAGGTCGCCGACGACAAGTTCCTCGGCGGCATCGGCTTCTACGTCAAGGGCGTCGAAGGCAAGATCCCGGGCAAGTGAGGCCCGGCGGCGTTTTCCTTCAGCCCGGCCGCACCGCGAAGACCCAGGCCAGCGCCGTGAAGCTGACGAAGGCCAGCACCGTGCTCGACATGATGATGCGCGCCACGCGGCCGTTGTCGGCGCCGTAACGTTCGGCCAGCAGCGACACGTTGCTGGCGCTCGGCAGGGCCGCGGCCAGCGTCAGCACCGTGAGCTGGAAGACCGACAGCGGCGCGCCCAGCGCATGCGCCGTCGCTGCCAGCATGAACACCAGCAGCGGGTGCACGAAGAGCTTGATCAGCGCCACCGGCAGGTAGTCCCGCACGGGCGTGCGCGTGTGGGCATGCTGCCCGGCGCGCCACAGCACGGCGCCGATGGTGAACAGCGCCACCGGCGACGCCGCGTCGGCGAACATGCGCACGATCACGTCCAGCGGCCCGGACAGCTTGAGCTCGGCCACCGAGAACGCCGCCCCCAGCGCGATCGACCACGGCAGCGGGTTCGACAGCGCGCCGCGCAGCGCGCGCAGCGCCGCCACGCGGGCACCGTGTTCGGCGGCGCCGTGCGCCTGCGCCAGCGCGATGCACAGCGAGCTGGTGACGAACAGGTCGGCCAGCATGGTGGCGATCACCGGCCCCGCGGCCGCCGGCCCGAGCAGCGCCACCAGCAGCGGCACGCCCATGAAGCCGGTGTTCGGGAACGCCGCCACCAGGGCGCCGAAGGCGGCGTCCTTGAGCTGCACGCGGTCGTTCAGCGACACCGCGATGGTGAAGGACACGATCAGCAGCGCGGCGCACAGGTAGACCACCAGCACCACCGGGTTGAGCAGGTCGAAGACCGGCGTGTTCATGCCGAAGCGGAACAGCATGCAGGGCAGCGCGAAATACAGCACGAAGGCATTCAGCCCGGGGATCGCGCTTTCCGGCAGCACGTGCCGCCGGGCGGCCAGGTAGCCGCACAGCACGAGCGCGAAGAAGGGAATGGTGACGGCGAGGATCGCTTGCATGGGGCAGCGAGTATCTCAATCGCGGCCGGGGCGGCCTGCGGGCGACTGGTCCGCGCGGGCGGGGGTTTCGTCGCAAGCGCGCGGCGTGCACCGCGCTTCTTGCCTATGCTCGGCGCATCGACACCCCTTGCAGGCCCGCATTCATGTCTTCTCCGATCCTGTCTTCTTTCGGCCGCGCGCTGCGCGGCCTGTGGCGGCTGCTCGACGCCGGCCGGCGCGCGCTTCTCAACCTGCTGCTGCTGACGCTGATCGTCGTCGGCGTATGGGCCGCGTTCAAGGCCGGACCGCCTTCGATCAAACCCCGCACGGCGCTCGTGCTCGACCTGTCCGGCCCGGTGGTCGAACAGCGTGCCGGCAGCCTGCGCGACGGCGCGCTCAGGCAGTTGCGCGGTGAGGACGACGGCGCCACCCGGCTGCGCGACGTCATCAACGTGCTCGACGCCGCGGCCAAGGACGAGCATGTGCCGCACGCGCTGCTGATGCTGGACGACTTCGCCGGCGCCGGGCTGCCGACGCTGCGCGAGATCGCCGCCGCCGTCGAACGCTTCAAGGCCGCCGGCAAGCCGGTCTACGCCTGGGGCTCCAGCTACGACCAGCGCCAGTACTTCCTGGCCGCGCACGCCACCGAGATCTGGCTGCACCCGATGGGCATGGTCTACGTCGAAGGCTACGGCCGCTATCGCAACTACTACAAGGACCTGCTCGACCGCGTCGGCGTCACCGCCAACGTGCTGCGCGTGGGCAAGTTCAAGAACTTCGCCGAGACCTGGTCGGCCAACGCGCCGTCGAAGGAATCGCTGGAGTCCGAAGGCGCGCTCTACGGGTCGCTGTGGCAGAGCTGGACCGCCAGCGTCGAGAAGGCCCGCCAGCTGCCTGCGGGCAGCGTGGCGCAGGCCATCGAATCGCTGCCCGGCAGCCTGCAGGCCGCCGGCGGCAACCCGGCGCGCTGGGCGCAGGAGCACAAATGGGTGGACGCGCTGAAGACACGCGACGAGGTGCGCGCCCTGCTCATCGAACGCGGCGCGCGCGACGACGACAGCAAGTCCTTCCGCCAGGTTTCGCTGGACGGCTACCTGGACCATGTCGAGCCCGCCCGCGGCGGCGACGCGGTGGGCGTGATCGTGGCCCAGGGCGAGATCAGCGACGGCCGCGCGCCGGCCGGCCAAATCGGCGGCCTGTCCACCGCCGAGCTGGTGCGCAAGGCACGCGACGACGACAAGATCAAGGCCGTCGTGCTGCGTGTCAACTCGCCCGGCGGCAGCGCCTTCGGCTCCGAACTCGTGCGCCGCGAGCTCGAGCTCACGCGAACGGCGGGCAAGCCGGTGGTGGTGTCGATGGGCGACGTGGCGGCCTCGGGCGGCTACTGGATCTCGATGGCCGCCGACGAGGTGATCGCCGACGAAGCCACCATCACCGGCTCGATCGGCGTCGTCGCGCTGCTGCCCACCGCCGCGGGTGCGATGGACAAGCTGGGCGTGCGCACCGGCGGCGTCACCACCACCTGGCTGGCCGGAGCCTACGACCCGCGGCGCGCCTTCGACCCGCGCTTCGGGCAACTGGTGCAGACCGTCATCGACCGCGCCTACCTCGACTTCACGACGCTGGCCGCCACGGCGCGCAAGACCACGCCGGCCCGTATCGACGAAGTCGGCCAGGGCCGCGTCTGGAGTGGCCGCCAGGCGGTGGAACTCGGGCTGGTCGACCGCACCGGCGGCCTGGGCGACGCGCTGGCCGCCGCCGCGCAACGCGCCAAGCTCCCCAGCGGGCACCGCGTGCAGTACCTGGAAGCCAGGCCGGGGCGGCTGCAGCGGCTGCTGCAGGGCATCGGCGCGAGCGTGGGCGCCGCGATCGGCCAGCCGCTGGACCTGCGCGGGGCCATGCTGGCGCTGGGCCTGCCGCCGCCGCTGGCCGCCGATGTCGTGCAGGACCTGGGCTGGCTGGCCGAGGTGGCCGAGCGGCGGCAGCCCTTCGCTGCCGTGACGCACTGCCTGTGCGGCGTGCCCTGACGCGCCGGTCCGCCTTGGCCTGATTGGGCCGGCCTCGGGTCGCCGCAGTCGACCTGTTGCGGACACTGCAGGCGTTGCGGCCGTTCGGAGCGAGCAGGCGGGAAAGGCATCCGATGGCGGGCGAGGCGTCGGCGCCAGCCGCGGCATCGACGATGCGGCTTGATCCGGACGTGGCCGTGTCCGATGATGCAGCTCCTAGACCCGGACGCCGGCGCAGCACAAGACATGCGAACCCTCCTCGCCGCCATGGCCGCAGCCCTGTTCGCAGCCTGTAGCTCGATGCCAGACGCGGCAGATCCGGATTCCGACGCCCCCGAGAGGCGGCTCGCCGTTGATGGTCGATTCAAGGATGCGCCGTCCTATGCAGAGGCGCTGATGCGCTGGCAAAGCCCCGAGGACGTCAACGCCTGGATTGGCGCCCGGTTCCGGTACGACATGTCGCGCGCCATGCAGCTGTCAGAAACGCAACGCCAGAAGAACGACCGCATGCCCGTCCTCACACCCGAGGCCTTCTTTGCCGTGCCGAGCGGCGTCTGCGTCGACCTGTCGCGCTTCGCCGTCGAGACACTTCGCACCATGGATCCCGGCATCAAGCCGACGTACGTCATGATCGAGTTCGATCCGGTGTCGATCACTGGGAACACACTGCGTCGGCACTGGCTCGTCTCCTTCCAGCGTGGCGCAGGGCACTACTTCGTCGCCGACTCCAAGCGCCCGGGGCACATCGCCGGGCCGTACACGAGTACACAGGACTTCATTGCCGAGTACGCCAAGTACAGGGGAAGGCAGATCGTCTCGTTCCGTGCGGTGGACACCTATGAACGAAAGGTACGAACGCTCGCAACAAGGCAGCCTCACTGAGCCCGCAACGGCGGTGCGCGGTGCACGAGCTCGAGGTTCTTCACCCGCCCAGCCCATGAGTCCGATTCAACGCTTGTATTCGAGGAGCACTCACTTGATCACTGTCATCGTCACCTTCGAGCTGCCGAATCCCATCACGCCGGAGGAGGCACGCAAGATCTTCCTGAGCACGGCCCCGAAATACCAGGGCGTGCCCGGTCTGGTGAGGAAGTACTACGTGCTGTCGCAAGACGGCAGCACCGCCGGTGGCATCTATCTCTGGAACAGCGAAGCCGAGGCCGACGCCATGTATACGGACAGCTGGCGCGCCTTCGTACGCGAGAAGTACGGCACCGAACCCACGGTCACCTACATGGAATGCCCGGTCGTGGTCGACAACCACTTGCACGAGATCGTCGCGCCCCAGTAGCCTGAGCCCGGCAATGCCCCCAGCGCGGCCGTCCCGCCGTGCCCGGCCCCGTGGCTAACGCGGCGGCAAGGCCAGCGGCCGGGTGACGTCGTCCAGGCTCAGGCCCTGCTGGCGCAGCAGGGTCTCCAGCGCCTGCGCCAGCGGCCCCAGCCGCTCGTCGATGGCGTCGCGCACGGTGTCGACGAAGACCTGTGTCTGGCGCTCGATCTCGATGTTCAGCGCCGTACCCTCGGCCTTGTCGGCGAAAGTCGTCGCGCGCAGGGTCTCGGGGATCAGCCAGACCTCGAACCAGCCCGCACCGCCGGGCTCGCGCTGCGCCTCGGACACCGTCAGGCTGGCGCCGTTGACGGCGATGTAGCCCTTGGCGAAGACGTAGCGCATCCAGGGCGCTGGCACCGCGATGCGCAGGACGTGGTTGTTCTCGGGGCGGCGCACCTGCGTCACCCGGGCCATGAAGTCGATGTGGCCCGACAGCGGGTGGCCGCCGATCTCGGCGCCGTCCCTCGCGGCGCGCTCGACGTTGACCCGGCTGCCCGGCTGCAGGCCGGCCAGCGTGGTCAGCGCCAGGCTCTGCTGCATGACGTCGAAGCCTGCCACGTCGTCGCCGTGCAGTGCCGTCACGGTGAGGCACACGCCGTCGACGGCGACGCTGGCGCCGATGGCCAGGGCGTCGGCGAAGCCGCTCTGGAAACGCAGCCTGAAACTGCGCAGCCCGGGGTGGTCGGTCAGCGCCTCGACGCTGGCGATGCCTTGAACGATGCCGGTGAACATGGTGCAGGAGCTTAGCAGCCGCCAGCGCGCCGTCGCCCGGCTGCCACGGACGTGCCGGATGCGCCGCCGGCCGCTAGACTGGCCACCATGCTCGACATCGACGCACGCGACGCCGCCCGCGCGTTTTCGCTGACGCAGCCGCCCCCCGGCTTCATCGACGACCCCTACCCTTGCTATGCCCTGCTGCGCGAGCACGCGCCGCTGCACGAGCTGGCGCCGGGCTCGGTGCTGCTGACGCGCCACAACGACGTGCTGGCGGTGTACCGCAGCCCGCACGCCAGTTCGGACAAGAAACTCGAATTCGCGCCCCGCCTCGGCGTCGGATCGCCGATCTACGAGCACCACACCAGCAGCCTGGTTTTCAGCGACCCGCCACTGCACACACGCGTGCGCCGTTTGCTGATGGGCGCGCTCAACCAGCGCGCCATCGCACGCATGGAGGCCGGGCTGGTGACGCTGGTCGACGGCCTGCTCGCCCGCCTGGCAGAGCTGCCCGCGCCCGACCTGATCGAGGACTTCGCCGCCCGCATCCCGGTCGAGGTGATCGGCAACCTGCTGGCCGTGCCGCACGCCGAGCGCGGGCCCTTGCGCGACTGGTCGCTGGCCATCCTGTCGGCGCTGGAGCCGGCGCCCGGGCCCGCGCTGCTGGCGCGCGCCAACACGGCGGTGAGCGAGTTCCTCGTCTACCTGCGCAAGCTGGTGGACGAACGCCGGCGCCACCCCGGCGACCCCGAATCCGACGTGCTGACGCGGCTGCTGCAGGGCGACGCCGACGGCGCCCTGAGCGAAACCGAACTGCTGCACAACTGCATCTTCCTGCTCAACGCCGGCCACGAAACGACGTCCAACCTCATCGGCAACGGCATGCACGCGCTGCTGCGCCACCGTGGCGAACTCGATCGCCTGGTGGCCGAGCCGGGCTTGATCACCACCGCCGTCGAGGAACTGTTGCGCTACGAGAGCCCGCTGCAGCTCAACAACCGCCGGCTCACGGCGCCGCTGGCTGTCGGCGGACACGAACTGCCGGCGGGCACCTTCGTCACGCTGTGCATCGGCGCCGCCAACCGCGACCCGGCGGTGTTCACCGACCCCGGCCACCTGGACCTGGCGCGCAAGCCCAACAACCACCTCGCCTTCGGCCAGGGTGCACATGCCTGCTCGGGCATGAACGTGGCGCGGCTGGAAGCGCGTATCGCCATCGGTCGGCTGCTGGCGCGCTACCCCGGCATCACCGCCGTCGGCGAGCCCGAACGCGACCGCCGCGTGCGCTTCCGCGGCCTGCGGCAGCTGCCGGTGAGCCTTGGCTGAGGCTTTCAAGAACCTGGTCAACCTTGCGCTGGTGCGCGCGGCCGCACGGCCCCTGTAGCGTGCCTGGCCGGCTTTCGACGGCGAGCGTTTTGCAGCGCTGGCATGTGAAGGCCTGCAGGCGCTGGTGCAGGACCCGTCGCCGACCTTGCCGCTGCTGGCGGCGCTGCGCGGCGAGGCAGCGCTGGCCATCGACTGCGCCGTGCACCATGTCGAGGCCGACGGCTCGCGCCGGCCCAAGGTCTTCAAGGGCTGGCAGATCGAACCGCCTCCGCGCGAGCAGACCACGCTCGTCAAGCACCACTCGCTGCGCGCGGTGACGACGCGGCACTACCACGGCGGCGAGCATTTGCCGGCGGTGCAGATCAACGGCCGCACGGTGGCCGAGGCCAGCTTCACGCTGGTCATGCCCAAGACCGCGGGGCCGGGCTGAACACGCACGACGACGTGGCCACGACCGCGGCCGTACCCCCAGGTGCACGGGCTGCCGGGTCGGCAGGCGCAGGTGAGCACGATGCTGGACCTGATCCAGGGCGTGCTGGGCTGGCTGGGCAGCGCCGATCCATGGCTGGCCCTCGGCATCCGGGCCATGGGCGCGATCTGCATCGTCGCGGTCGGCGGCCCTGTCGAGGAGATTGACATGTGTCGGTTGATTCGGTGCGGCATCGTGGCGCTGACGGCAGCCGCTCTGACGGCGTGCTACATCGTCCCGGAACGCGGGCCGGATGGGCAAGTGATCTACCAGCCCTATCCGCTGCCGCCCCTGGCAATGGTTCCGGCGCCGTCGGGCGGGGTGGCGCCGGCCACGCTGCCGGTGCGCCTGTATCCCGCCAATGACGTTGCCACGCGCACGGGGCGTCGTCACCGGCAGCGTAATGAACATGATGACCGGCAAGGGTGTCTTCAACGTCTCCTACCTGGGCGAGGTAGGACGACCCCAACCGTTTCAATCTAGCCCTGCGCAAGGCCTGGCTGTTGCGTTTCCTCAAGCTGGCATCGTTCCTCCGCACTCGGTGCTGAGGCATGCTGCCGGTTTGCGTTACCCTTGCGGCCAGCGCCGTCGGCCAGCCAACGGTGCCCAGGCATCGTGAAGCACGCGCACAGACGGCTGCTCGAACTCTCGAAATCGGGCGCATGACGATCAACTCTCCTCGCAGACGGACCGCTGCCTAGGCCATGGCCACCGCCATCCGGTGTCCGAAGTGCAGCAGCGGCGTGGTTCGCCACTCCCGCTGGCGATACCACGACGGCCTGCTGCGCAGGCTTGTCTTCGCCGCTTACCGCTGTCGCGATTGCCGTGCCCGGTTCTGGCGCTTCGATCGCAGCAGCGCGGCGCTCGTCGCAGTTGTCCTGCTGACTCTCGGCGCAGCCATTGCCGGCGGCTGGGCCCTGCACAAGCACCAGCAGCCCGATCCCGAGCCCCATCCCGAGCCCGCAGAAGCCGACGCCGCCGCGCCCGCAACGGGTCTGTCCACGGCGATGGCGCCTGTCGCCTACCCTGGCCTGTCCGAACTCGCCGCCAGCGGCGAGGCGCGCGCCCAGGCCAGCCTGGCGATGGCCTACCTGAACGGCCAGGGCGTGGCCAAGGACATGGCACTGGCCCTCAAATGGGCCGAGAAGTCCGCCCTGCAAGGCGATGCGGACGGGCAGTACGCGCTTGGATCGATGCACCTGGCCGGCCGCGGCACGCTGCAGAACTTTCAGACGGCATTCGAGTGGTTCGCGAAGGCCGCGCGGCAGAACCACGCCGCGTCGCAATACCGGCTCGGCGTCATGTACCGCAGTGGGCACGGCGTCGCCGTCGACAAGGCGCAGGCCTATGTCTGGTTCAGCCTCGCCGCAGCGCAAGGTCACCAAAGGGCCGCCGAAGACCGCGACAGCCTGCTGTCCGCGCTGACGCCCGAGCAGGTCGCTCTCGCTCAACGCGAGGCACAGGACTGGCGGGCGTCCTCCGCCAAGCCATGATCGCCCGGCCAGGAGCGGGCGCGCAAGACACGTCGACCTGCCGGCAGCCACGCCCCGCCTGCCAAGCCTGACGCGCCTGTTCGCCGTCAATCCCGTTCACTCGGCGCATCGCACACCGGATCGATGGCGAAGGCGCCGCCGGTCACCCAGCCGCTGTCGGACACCGAGACCTGGAACCACAGGCAGTCGTTGGTCGGGTAACGCCACGACCAGACTTCGCCGCCGGCCCAGCCGCCGTGGCGGCGCTCGCCGGGGTGGCCGATCCAGCGCAGCAGTTCGTCGCGCGTCAGGCCGCTGGCCGAGCGCAGCTGCACCTGCATGAATTCGGCCTCGTTCAGCACCTGCCGCGCCTGCACCACGCGGCCGGCGGCGTCGAGGTCGATCATCCACGTCGTGCGGCCGTACGGTCCGCTGGCGTACTCCAGCCGCTCGGCGCCCGCCGGCAGCGCGTGGCGTGCGGTGGGTCGCCCCCAGTCGCGCAGCACCTCGTCGCGCGCGGTGCCCGCGCCCGGCGGCGCCGTGGTGCAGGCGGCCAGCAGCAGCGTGGCCGCGACGGTGGAGAGGGCTGAGAACTTCATGAACGGCTCCCGCAGGCTGCGATGACTCTTCGGCGCGCCGGCGCGGCGCCGGTTCAGAGCCTGTGACGATATGAATCGCAGGCTCAGTCGCCGAGGTCGAACTTCACGCCCTGCGCCAACGGCAGCGTGGTGCCGTAGTTGACGGTATTGGTGGCGCGGCGCATGTAGGCCTTCCAGCTGTCGGAGCCGGCCTCGCGGCCGCCACCGGTTTCCTTCTCGCCGCCGAAGGCACCGCCGATCTCGGCCCCCGAAGGGCCGATGTTGACGTTGGCGATGCCGCAGTCCGAGCCTTGCACCGAGACGAAACGCTCGGCCTCGCGCAGGTCCAGGGTGAAGATCGACGACGACAACCCGGCGCCCACCGCGTTGTGCAGCGCGATGGCCTCGTCCAGGCTGCGGTACTTCACCACGTACAGGATGGGCGCGAAGGTCTCGTGCAGCATCGGCCCGGCCTGCGCCGGCATCTCCGCCAGCGCCGGCGCCACGTACCAGGCCCCCGGGGCAGCTTCGGCGTGCCGGCGCGTGCCGCCGGTGACGGTGCCACCCAGCGCGCGCGCCTCCTCCAGGGCGCGCTGCATGCCGGCGTAGGCGGCTTCGTCTATCAAGGGGCCGACCAGCGTGCCGTCCTCGAGCGGGTTGCCGATGGCCACCTGCCCGTAGGCCAGCTTGAGCCGCGGCAGCAGCGCCGCGTAGACGCTGTCGTGCACGAACAGCCGCCGCAGCGTCGTGCAGCGCTGGCCGGCGGTGCCCATGGCGGCGAAGGCGATGCCGCGCAGCGCCAGGTCGAGGTCGGCCGACGGCGCCACGATGGCCGCGTTGTTGCCGCCGAGCTCCAGGATCGCGCGCGCAAAACGCGCTGCCAGCCGCGGCCCCACCGCGCGGCCCATCGCGGTGGAGCCGGTGGCCGAGACCAGCGCCACGCGTGCGTCGTCGACCAGCGCCTCGCCCACCGCGCGCCCGCCCTGCAGCAGCAGCGACAGCCCGGCCGGCGCCTCGACGCCGAAGCGCGCCCGCGCGCGTTCGAACAGCGAGTGCACCGCCAGCGCGGTGAGCGGCGTCTTCTCCGACGGCTTCCAGACGCAGGCGTTGCCGCACACCAGCGCCAGCGCCGCGTTCCACGACCACACCGCGACCGGGAAGTTGAAGGCCGAGATGATGCCCACCACGCCCAGCGGGTGCCAGGTTTCCATCATGCGGTGGTCGGCACGCTCGGTGGCGATGGTCAGGCCGTAGAGCTGGCGCGACAGACCCACGGCAAAGTCGCAGATGTCGATCATCTCCTGCACTTCGCCCAGGCCCTCGCTGGCGATCTTGCCGACCTCGATCGACACCAGCCGGCCCAGGGCCGGTTTGTGTTCGCGCAGCTCGGCGCCCAGCAGCCGCACGAGTTCGCCGCGGCGCGGTGCCGGCACCGTGCGCCAGGCGAGGTAGGCGCGGTGGGCGTCGGCGATGCCTTGTGCGACGTCGGCGGGCCGCGCCTCGACGACCTGGCCGATGACCTCGCCGTTGATCGGCGAACGCGCGGCCAGCGTGCCGCCGTGCCAGGCGGCGCCGGGCACGCCGAGCCGGCCGAGCAGGGTTTGGACTTCGGCGGCAAGCCGGGGCGGTGTGAAGCTGGGGGTCATGGCAAGGTCCACGGATTCGCTGAGGCACGAAGTGTGCCCCCAGCCGAGCCGGTGCCGGGGCTTGACGCCGGCGGCCAACCTGGTTTCATATCCGGTCCGCCGCTACGCAAGCGCGCCCGCCCCGAAAAGACCGCAAGGCGCGGCGCTTGCGCTGACTCAATCCGTCGCCGCGCCGCCCTGCCATGCTCGGCCGGCCCACGAGGTGCGCACCATGCTGATGTCATCGCCCCCCGCCCCGACGCCGGTCGCTCATGACGCGCCGCCGGCGCCCATCGCGCGCCTGCTGCAGCGGGCGGGGATCCAGGTCAACGGCCCGGCGCCTTGGGACCTGCAGCTCAACGACGCCACCACCTGGCAGCGCATGATGGTGCACGGCACGCTGGGCTTCGGCGAGTCGTACATGGACGGGCTGTGGGACTGCGAGCGGCTCGACGAACTCGTGTGCCGGCTGCTGCGCGCCGACGGCGACCATGTCGTCACCGCGCGTTTCCTGCCGCACTGGCTGGCGCAGGTGCTGCGCCACGGCTTGCTGAACCTGCAGTCGGTGTCGCGCGCCTTCCGCGTCGCCGAACAGCACTATGACCTGGGCAACGACCTCTTCGCCGCCATGCTCGACTCGCGCATGGTCTATTCCTGCGCCTACTGGCCGCGCGCGGCCGACCTGGAACAGGCGCAGGAGCACAAGCTCGAACTCATCGGCCGCAAGCTCGAGTTGCGCCCCGGCGAACGCCTGCTCGACGTGGGCTGCGGCTGGGGCGGCCTGGCCGAGCACGCAGCGCGCCACTTCGGCTGCCAGGTCGTCGGCGCCACGGTGTCCAGGGAGCAGGCGGCGCTGGCGCGCGAGCGCTGCGCCGGGCTGCCGGTGACGGTGGAGCTGGCCGACTGGCGATCGCTCGCCGGGCGCTGGGACAAGATCGTCTCGGTCGGCATGTTCGAGCACGTGGGCCCGAAGAACTACGCCGCCTACTTCCGGCACATGCGCGAACTGCTCGATGCGCAGGGCCTGTTCCTGCTGCACACCATCGGCACCGAACGCACCGAACGCGCCACCAACGCCTGGACCGAACGCTACATCTTCCCCAACGGCAAGCTGCCGTCGGCGGTGGAGATCGCGCGCGCCATCGACGGCCAGTTCGTGATCGAAGACTGGCACAACTTCGGCCCCGACTACGACCGCACGCTGATGGCCTGGTGGGCCCGCTTCGAGCACGCCTGGCCGCAGCTGCGCGCACGCTACGGCGAGCGTTTCTTCCGCATGTGGAAGTTCTACCTGCTGTCCAGCGCCGGCTTCTTCCGCTCGCACCAGGGGCAGCTGTGGCAGATCGTGCTGGCGCCGCGCGAGCGCACGCGGGAGTACCGCTCGGTGCGCTGAGCGCCCCCCTGCGGCATTGCTGCGTCTGCTCAATGCGTGGCGGCGCCAACGGCGCAGCATGGTGACCATCGGCCACGCCAGGAGGGCAGCATGTACGGCAAGATCCTCGTTCCACTCGATGGTAGTGCGACCGCGCAGCGCGGCTTCGAAGAGGCAGTGGCACTGGGGCGCGCGCTGGGTTCGAGCCTGGTCGTGCTGCACGTCATAGACACGTTTCCGATCGCGGTCGAGATGATCACGGCCACCACTTGGCAGGAGATCAGCGACGGCCTGCGCAAGCATGGGCATTCCTTGCTGGACACGGCCTGCCAGACGGCCACCACGCACGGCGTCAAGGCCGAGCCCCATCTCGTCGAGTCACGCGCCGAGCGCGTGGCCGACACCATCCTGCAACAGGCCCGTGACGGCGGCTGCGACCTGATCGTGATGGGCACGCACGGCCGCCGCGGTTTCAGCCATGTGCTGCTGGGCAGCGACGCCGAGCGCGTGCTGCGCGAGTCACCGGTGCCGGTGCTGCTGGTGCGGCACCCCGAGGCGCGCCGCTCGTGACGGCGGCCGCGCGGCCGCCGCGAGTCGGGCTGGGCCGCTTGTAGGCCCGCGGCCGGCGCCCAAGCGCGGCCGCTGGCCATCAGTCCCCCGCTATCGGCGCCGACGCCTCGACCGCCTGCAGCGCTTGTGCGACCCGGTGCTCGAGATCGGCACCCTCATAGGACGTCAGGTCCAGTGCCACGGCCGCCTGCAGAAGCTTCTTTGCGGCGGCGCCGAGTTGCGCCTTCAACTCACCGAGGAACGGGCTCGAGGCGACGAGCGCCACGCGCGGGTAGCGGTGGGCGAGCGCGGCCTCCTCCAGGTGTTGCGCCAGTTCGTGGGCAAATTCGGCGTGCTCCTTCTGGTGCAGGTCGGTGTGCGGCGGGAACGCCGTGCTGGCCGTGCTGCCCTTCTGGGCCTTGCCGGGGCGGTCGCGGCCCAGCGCCTGCCCTTTCTGGCGCGACTGCGGGTGCACGAAGCTGGACAGCTCGCGCATCGCATTGTTTTCCGGGTCGCGCTCGAAAACGCGCGCCCGTGCAGCGTTGGCCACCAGCACCCAGTCCAGCGGCTCGATGGGCCTGATCCCTTTCAGTGTCGACATGCCATCTCCTCTTGCGGCCCGCAGGCCGCTACATCAACTCGAACCGTGGGCGCTCCTGCAGCGCGCTGCCAGTGCCCAGGGTGGCGCGGGTCGCGTCCTCCACCGTGTCCAGCCAGACGAACTGCAGCGCCGCGCGTGCCGCCTCGGACACTTCGTGCAGGTCCTTGCGGTTGCGTGCCGGCAGCAGCACCATGGCGATGCCGGCACGCTGCGCGGCAAGCACCTTTTCCTTGATGCCGCCCACCGGCAGCACCAGCCCGCGCAGGCTGATCTCGCCCGTCATCGCCGCGTCGTGACGCACGGCGCGGTTGCTGAACAGCGAGGCCAGTGCCACGAACATCGCCACGCCGGCGCTCGGCCCGTCCTTCGGGATCGCTCCCGCCGGCACGTGCAGGTGCACGTCCACCGCTTCGAACGCCGCGGCCGGGATCTGCAACGAGGCGGCGGTGGACTTGACGAGCGTGAGCGCGGCCTGCGCGCTTTCCTTCATGACGTCGCCGAGCTGGCCGGTGAGGATCAGCTTGCCGTTGCCGGCCATGCGCGTGGCCTCGATGAACAGGATGTCGCCGCCCACCGGCGTCCATGCCAGCCCGGTGGCCACGCCCGGCAGGCTGGCACGCAGCGCCGCCTCGCGCTCGAACTTCGCCGGCCCCAGGATCTGTTCGACCTGGGCCGCGTCGACGCGTACCGCCGGCGCGCCGCCCTCGGCCACGCGCATGGCCACCGAACGCATCACGCGTGCGATCTCGCGCTCGAACTGGCGCACGCCGGCTTCGCGCGTGTGGCCGGCGACGATGGCCTGCAGCGCCTCGTCGTCGATCTCGCACTGCCCGGCCTGCAGGCCGTTGGCCTCGAGCTGGCGCGGCACCAGGTAGCGGTGGACGATCTGCAGCTTCTCTTCCTGCGTGTAGCCGGGAAGTTCGATGACCTCCATGCGGTCGCGCACCGGCGGCGAGACGTTGTCGATGACGTTGGCGGTGGCGATGAAGACGACACGGCTGAGGTCAAAGGGCACGCCCAGGTAGTTGTCGCGGAAGGTCGAGTTCTGTTCCGGGTCCAGCACCTCCAGCAGCGCCGCCGAAGGGTCACCCTGGTAGCTGGCACTGAGCTTGTCGACCTCGTCGAGCATCATCACGCAGTCGCGCGCGCCGGCCTTGCGCAGGGCCTGCACGATGTTGCCCGGCAGCGCCCCCACGTAGGTGCGGCGGTGGCCGCGCATCTCGGCCTCGTCGTGCACACCGCCGAGCGAGACGCGCGCGAAGGGCCGCTGCAGCGCGCGCGCGATGCTCTGGCCGAGCGAGGTCTTGCCCACGCCCGGCGGGCCCACGAAGCACAGGATGGGCGCCCGCCCTTGCGGGTTGAGCTTCTTCACGGCCAGGAACTCGAGGATGCGCTGCTTCACGCGCTCGAGCCCGAAGTGGTCGGCCTCCAGCACGGCGCGGGCCGCGGCGAGGTCGATGGGCGGGCTTTCGGGAAGGCCCCAGGGCAGCTCGGCCATCCACTCGATCCAGGTCTGCAGCGGTCCGCTCTCGGCACCCGTGCCGGAGCTGCGGCGCAGCCGCTGCAGTTCCTTGCGCACATGTGCTTCGGTGTCGGGCGGCATGCCGGCCTTGGCGATGGCCTGCTCCAGGCGTTCGATCTCGGGGTTCTGATCGCCGTCTTCGCCCAGTTCCTTCTGGATCGTCTTGAGCTGTTCGCGCAGGATGAACTTGCGCTCACGGTCCTGCAGCTGCTCCTTGGTGCGCTCGCCGATCTCCTGCGACAGGCGCAGCACCTCGATGCGGTGCGTCAGCAGCTGCAGCACCTTGCGCAGCCGTTCCTCGGTGGACAGCATCTCCAGCAGCATCTGCTTTTCCGACAGCTCCACGTCCATCAGGCTGGCGGTGATGTCGGCCAGCTGCGACGGCGCGCGCGTGGCCTGCAGCGCGTGCGCCAACTCGGCCGGCACGCCGGGCAGCAGCGACAGGATCTCCACCGCGCGTTCACGCAGCTGCATGCCCAGCGCCTCGGCGGCGGTGGTCGGCTGCTCGGGCTCTTCGATGCGCTCGATGCGCGCGGCCAGGAAGGCGTGGCCCGGCACCAGCTCGCGCAGCCGGAAACGCTGCCGGCCGTGGCACACGGCGTGGATCTGGCCGTCGGCCGATTCCACCTGGCGCACCACGGTGGCCAGCGTGCCGATGGCACACAACTCGTCGAAGCCCGGCTCGTCGACCTGGGCGTTCTTCTGCAGCACGATGCCCAGCGGCGCTTCGGCCGCCACCGCGTGTCGCAGTGCGGCCAGGCTGCGCTCACGCCCGACGATGATCGGCATCAGCACGTGCGGGAACAGCACCACATTGCGCATCGGCACCAATGCCACCACGTCATCGGGCAGGGCCGTGATTGGGGAAGCGGGGGTTTCCATGGCATCGACATGAGCTGCGACATTCACACCATAGGGGCCTGCGCCGGCGTGGCCTTGCGCATACGCAATCCCGGCCCATCGCGGCCGCGGCTACTCGACGCGAAAGTTCCTGAACTGCCAGGGGTCGTCGCGGTCGAGGTCTTCGTCGAACAGCCAGCCGCGGCCGTCCAGCGGGGTCCAGGAACTGAACACGCCGACGACCTCGCCCAGGTAGGGCCGGCACAGCGCCAGGATCTCGGCGTAGGGCAGGTCGTCGGGTTCGACGACTCCGCGCTGCGGGTTGCACATCGCCCACACCACGCCGGCCATCACCGCAGCGGTGACCTGCAGGCTGGTGGCGCTGTTGTGCGGCGCCAGCGCGCGCGCGCGCTCGATCGACAGCTGCGAGCCGTACCAGTAGGCTCCGCGCGCATGCCCCATCAGCAACACGCCGAGCTCGTCCATGCCGGTGGTGATGTCTTCCTTGAGCACGCGCAGCCGCGGCTGTGGACGCCAGTTGCGCGCCGCCAGTTCGTCCAGCGACAGCACCGCGTCGTCGCAGGGGTGGTAGGCATAGTGCACGGTCGGGCGGTAGTCGGGCCGGGTCGGGCTGCCGAGCGTGAGATGGTCGGCGATCGAGATCGACTCGCTGTGCGTGATGAGCCAGCCGTGCTGCGGCCCGGCCAGCGGCGTCCAGCTGCGCACGCGCGTGCCTGCCCCCGGGCGCAGCAGGTAGATCGCGGCGCGCGAGCCGTAGTCATGGCGCCGCGCATCGGGCGGCAGCTGTCGCTCGTGCGTGCCCCAGCCCAGTTCGGCCGGCTGGCAGCCCTCGCCGATGAAGCCCTCCACCGACCAGGTGTTGACGAACTCGCCCGCGGCCTTGCGGCGGCTCGCTACCTGGGTGTCGCGCTCGGCGACATGGATCACGCGCACGCCCAGGTCGCGCGACAGCCGCGCCCAGCCCTCCCGCGTGGCGGGCGGCGCGGCCGCGACCCCGGTGGCCTGGGCGACGTCGATCAGCGCCTGCTTGACGAAGTGCGACACCAGCCCGGGGTTGGCGCCGTGCGTGAGCACGGCCGTGGGCCCGCCGCCACGCGGCCGCCGCAGCGCCAGGGCCGCCTCGCGCAGCGCGTAGTTGCTGCGTTCGGCCGGCGGCCGCGTGCGGTCGACATGACCACCGGCCCAGGGCTCGATGCCGGTGTCCAGGTAGGGCACGCCGTGCTCGGTACACCAGGCGACGAGGGCCACGCTGCTGACGTCGACCGACACGTTGAGCAGGAAATCGCCCTCGCCCAGCAAGGGCTCGAGCACCTGCGCCAGGTTCTGCGGCGTGAGCGGTCGGCACAGCAACTCCACGCCATAGGCGCGCGCCACCTCCGCACCCGCTTCGTCGGCACTGACGATCGTGATCTGGCGCGGGCTCATCTCGATGTGCCGCAACAGCAGGGGCAGCACGCCCTGCCCGATGCTGCCGAAGCCGACCATCAGCAGGCGGCTGTCGAAGCGGTGATCCTTGCCACGGGGAGTCATCATGCGCAGCACTCTACGCAATGCGATGCAGCGCCGATTGATGCTGCGCAATCGATGCCCCGCCCGACCGTAGCAACGTAAGCTCTCGCATGATCGGCCGCAGCCTGCCCGTGATCCCCCAGCCCGCGCCGCCCGCCGAAGCCGCGCCGGAATATGCCGCGCGCCTGCGTTTCCTGCAGTCGCCGGCGGCGCACCAGGGCCACGCCGGCGTCGTCGCCGCGGTCGAGACCATCGAAACCCACATGTCCTGGGTCTTCATCGCCGGCGACCACGTGCTGAAGCTGAAGAAGGCGGTGCGCTACCCCTTCCTGGACTTCTCGACGCTGGCCGCGCGCGAACACTTCTGCCGCGAGGAGCTGCGGCTGAACTCGCGGCTGGCGCCAGGCGTCTACCTGGGCCTGCTGGCGCTGCAGCAAGACGACGGCGGCTACACACTGCAGCCCGAGGCGCAGCTGCCGGCGCCGGGCCACACGGTCGACTGGCTGGTGCTGATGCGCCGGCTGCCGCCGCAGCGCCTGCTCGACCGGCTGATCGCCGCCGGCGCCGTCACGCGCGAGGACATCGACGCGCTGGCCCGCGTGCTGGCGGCGTTCTACCGCCAGGCGCCGGTCGCCGCCGTATCGCCGCCGGACTACGTGGCCCGCTTTCGGCGCGAGATGGCCGTCAACCGCCAGGTGCTGTTGCAGCCGCGCTTCGGCCTGGGCGACGCGGCGGCCGCGCTCGACGGCCTGGACACCGCGCTGGTGCGGCACGCCGGCCTGCTGCTGGAGCGCGCGGCCGGCGGACACGTCGTCGACGGACATGGCGACCTGCGTCCCGAGCACGTGTGCCTGCAGCCGCCGCCGGTGGTCATCGACGCACTCGAGTTCAACCCCGCGCTGCGCCAGGTCGACCCCTTCGACGAGCTCTGCTTCCTGGGCCTCGAATGTGAACTGGCGGGCGCGCCATGGATCGGGCCGCAACTCGTGGCCGCCTGCGCCGCGACGCTGGGCGACGCACCGCCGGCCGCACTGCTGCACCTGTACACGGCGTACCGGGCGCAGCTGCGCGCGCGGCTGGCGATGGCCCACCTGCTCGAGCCGCAGCCGCGCCAGCCGCACAAGTGGGCGCCGCTGGCGCAGCGTTACCTGCAGCGCAGCCTGGCCGCGCTGGCCGAGGTCGAGGCCACGCTCAGAGGCTGAGAGGCCATCCCATGCACCCGCGCAGGGGTGGCCTCTCAGCCTCTCAGCGCAACCACGCGGTGTGGCTGTCCCTGAGCGCCTGCGCGAACAGCGGCACCGCCGACACCACACGCAGCTTGCTGGCCACCGGCCCGCCGGCGGGCAGGCGGAAGGCCGGCACGCTGTCGGTCACCACCACGGCGCCGATGTGCGCGTCGGCCAGCGCCGTGGCCGCGGCGCCGACGAACAGGCCATGCGCGGCCAGCGCGATGACTTCGCGGGCACCGGCGCGGCGCAGCGCGGTGGCCGCACTCTGCATCGTCTCGCCGCTGGCGATGAGGTCGTCGAGCAGCAGCACGGTGGCGCCGTCGACGTCGCCGGCGACGAGCTTGCCGCTGGTGACCAGGCCGAGGCTGCGCCGCTTGTCGACCATCGCGAAGTGCACCGGCCGCACCAGGCGCGCCTCCAGCTCTTCGCGCCACAGCAGCGAGCGCTTGACACCACCGGGGTCGGGCGAGGCCACCGCCAGCGCGCCGTCGCCGGCCAGTTCGCCCACCAGCGCGTCGAAGGCGCGGTGGGCTTCCAGGTGCACCGTCGTGCAGCGGAAAGCGTTCTGGAACGCGGCCACGTTGTGCGCCTCGAGCACGATCACCTGGGCGGTGCCGACGGCCTCGAACAGCTGCGCCACGTAGCGCAGCGTGACCGGGTCCAGCGGCTTCGTGCGCCGGTCCTTGCGCGCATAGGCGAGGTAGGGCACGACGGCCGTCACGCGCGCCGCGCCGTGCTCGCGCAGCGTGGCGATGAACAGCAGCAGCCGGCACAGCTTGTCCTGCGGGCTCTCGTGCGGCCCACCGTGCAGGCTGCTCACGACATAGACGTCGTCACCACGCGGGTCGACCAGGGGCCGCAGCTTGTGTTCACCGTCCTCGAAGCGGCGATCCTCGTGCCGCGCCAGGGTTTCGTCGAGCGCAGCCGCCAGCGCCGGGGCGAGCCTGCATTCGGGGTCGAGCGAGAAGAGCAACATGACGGGGTTCTCCACCCTGGCGCAGCGTCGCTGCCGGCGCGCGCCCGGTAACGGTTCACGCGGGTGCATGACCTGGCCTTCGACCGGCCCGCCGTCCACGGCAGCAACGGCACCGAGCAAGCCCGCCGGCACAGTCTCGGCCAGCCGCGGCGCGACAAGTTGAGTGCGCGCAATGCGGCGCCATCCATGCGCTGCGAGACTGCGCGCCATGCGGTGCCGGCCTGCCCGGCCTGCCCGGCCTGCCACTTGCGCCGCCCGCCGATGCCCAAGTGGACGACCCCCTTCCTGCCCCGCGCAGTCACCCCGCTGCAGGGGCGCCAACCCCGGAGCGCCTGGCCATGATCCGCAACCGTCGAGCCCGGCGCACGCTGGCCGCAGTGCTGGTCGTGGTGGGCGGCGTGTTGCTGTTGCTGGCGCCGTCGGTGCACTACGGGCTCGTCGCCTTCGGGCTGGGCATCGTGCTCGAACTCGCCGGCATCGTGATCGAGCGCCGCGATCGGCCCTGAACGGCATCCAGGCTTGCAACACCCGCCGCGCCCGCACCATGGATACGGTCACGCTGCTGCTCACCGGTGATGTCATGACCGGCCGCGGCATCGACCAGTTGCTGCCGCACCCGGGCTCACCGGTGTTGTTCGAGTCCTGCGTCCGCGATGCGCGGGGCTATGTGCGTCTGGTCGAGCGCGTCAGCGGGCCGGTCGCCCGCGCCGTCTCGGCCGACCACCTGTGGGGCGACGCGCTGGCGGAGATGCAGCGTGTGGGGCCGGACCTGCGCGTCGTCAACCTCGAGACCGCGGTCACCACCTGCGAAGATGCCTGGCCCGGCAAGGGCATCCACTACCGCATGCACCCGGCCAACGTGAGCTGCCTGACGGCGGCGGGCATCGACTGCTGCGTGCTGGCCAACAACCATACGCTCGACTGGGGGCGCCAGGGCCTGGCCGAGACGCTGCACACGCTGCACGCCGCCGGCATGCACACCGCCGGCGCCGGCGCCGACGGCGACGCCGCGTGGGCGCCGGCCGCGTTGCCGCTGGCCGACGGCCGGCGCCTGCTGGTCTTTGCCTGTGCCACCGAAAGCAGCGGCGTGCCCGCGGACTGGGCGGCCACGCCGCGCTATTCGGGCCTGGCCTTGCTGCCCGACCTCGGCGAGGGCACGGCACGCCGTCTCGCCGCCACCGTGGCACGCCACCGGCAGCCGGGTGAACCGGTCGTCGTCTCGGTGCACTGGGGCGCCAACTGGGTCGGGCGGATCCCGGCTGCACACCGCGAGTTCGCCCATCGGCTGATCGACCTCGGTGCCGCCGATGTCGTGCACGGCCACTCGTCGCACCACGCGCTGCCTGTCGAGGTGTACCGCGGCCGGCTCGTGCTCTACGGCTGCGGCGACCTCGTCAACGATTACGAAGGCATCGCCCCACACGGCGATCTGCGCAGCGACGTCGGCTGCCTGTACTTCGCCACCCTCGAACGCGACAGCGGGCTGCTGCGGCGCCTGGAGATCGTGCCGATGCAGATGCGCTGCTTCCGGCTCGAGCACGCCGACAGCGGCGCGCGGCAATGGCTGGAGCAGCAGTTCAACGACGGCGGGCGCGCCCTCGGCACGGCGGTCGACGCCCTGCACGGCGGCGGCTGGATGCTGCATTGGCGCCATGGGCAAAGGCCGGATGGGAGGTATCTGCCTTCCTCCGTTGTTCACCCCTGTCAGGGAGACTGCAAGGAACATCCCATGAAACTCCCACTGCAGATCGTGTTCCACGGCATGGAGCCGTCGCCGGCGCTGGAGGCCGCGGCACGAGACAAGGCGCACAAGCTCGAGCAGTTCGCTGCCGACATCATGTCCTGCCGCGTCGACATCGACGAGTTGCAGAAGCACCAGCAGCAGGGCCGGCCTTTCGGCGTCGCCGTGCACCTGAAGGTGCCCGGCCACGAGCTCACGGTCGACCGCGTGCGCAACGAAGACGCCTACGTCGCGCTGCGTGACGCCTTCGACGACATGAAACGGCAACTCGAGGACCACGTGCGCCAGCGCCGCGGGCAGGAGAAGGTGCACCCGGTGCCACTGCACGGTGAAGTGGTGCGTCTGTTCGATGACGATGCCTATGGTTTCATCCGCACCCCCGACGGCAGCGAGTACTACTTCGCCAGCGACAACGTCGCCGACACGGCATTCGACAAGCTCGATGTCGGCACCCGCGTGCAGTTCATCCCCGAGATGGGCGCACCGGGCCTGCAGGCCAGGCGCGTGAGCCTGGGCAAGCACGGGTTCGGCTGAACGCCGTCGCTCAGCCCAGCAAGGCGCGCAGCCGGCTGCGCAGGAAATCGCCTCTCAGCGGCTGGGGCCAGAACTCCAGGAAGCCCGCGGCGCTGGCGTCGGCGGCGGCGCCGGCTGCCGCGTCGGCAGACAGCACGACGCAGCGGACGTGGCGCGTCTGTGGCTGCTGGCGCAGTGCCCGCAGCGCCTGGGCGCCGTCCATGTCGGGCAGGCTGAGGCCGATGATGACGAGATCGGCGTGCAGGATGCGCGCGGTCGGGATGCCCGACCGCGCACGATACGCCGCCCGGCGAGTGGCCCGCGCTGCGCCGTGACCACGGTGTACCGGCGTTCGCCGTGGTCCTTGTCCTCGCCGTACAGCACCACCCAGTCGTGCAGGCGGTGCGCCAGGCCGGCGCCGACACGGGGCACCGTGCGCAGCAGCACCTCGGGGTCGGCGTCACCGCGCAAGCGGTCGAGCTGACGCCAGCCACCGGTGGCGAGCATCTCGCCGACGGCCGCCGCGCGGTAGGGGTTGTCGCCCTGGGCGTCTATCAGCAAGGCCACTTCGCGCCGCCGCTGTGCGATCCACGCCTTGTCGCCTGCTTCCGAGTTCACGGTATCCCTGCCCCAATGCGCCGGCATCGAACACAGCATCGGCCCCAGCGTGCGATAGCGCATTGCGCGCACTCAATCACCATGCGTGCGGCTGGCGCGAACATGCCTCGATCCTCGAAGGTGCCTGGCAAGTGCGGCAGTCTGCCGGCGGAGTCAGGGGCGCAGGGGCTTCGGTGGCTCAAACGACGAAAGGGCGAAAGAGCGAAAGGACGAACATGAAAACCGACGCACAGTTGAAGAGGGACATCACTTCGGAACTGGAGTGGGATCCGTCGATCAACGCCACGAACGTGGGCGTGGCGGTGAAGGACGGTGTGGTCACGCTCACCGGGCACCTCGAGACCTACGCCGAGAAGCACGCGATCGAGCGCGCAGTGCAGCGCGTCGAGGGTGTCCGGGCACTGGCCGTCGAGCTCGATGTCAAGCTCGACCCCGGCCACCAGCGCAGCGACTCCGACATCGCCGCGGCAGCCGAGTCGGCGCTGCAGTGGCATGCGCTCGTGCCCGAGGACCGCGTCCGGGTCAAGGTCGAAAAGGGCTGGGTCACGCTCAGCGGCGAGGCCGACTGGGAATTTCAGCGCGTCAGCGCCGAGAAGGCCGTGCGCGCGCTGACCGGAGTCGTCGGCCTTTCCAACGGCATCACGCTGAAGGTGAAGACGACACCGGCCAACCTCTCGTCCCGCATCCGCGACGCGCTGGCGCGCCAGGCCGAGCGGGAGGCCAAGAACATCGAGGTCACCGTCAGCGGCTCGGTCGTCACACTGACCGGCAAGGTCCATTCCTGGGCCGAGCGCACCGCGGCGCAGGGCGCGGCCTGGTCGGCGCCGGGCATCACGCAGGTGGTCAACCGGCTGAGCGTCGAAGGCTGAACTGCCGCCACGCGCGCGCCGGCATCGTGCCGGGGCATGGGTGGCGGTCCAACGAGGAGAGGTCATGGGCGAGAAGCTGAACGCAGGCGACGTCTGCAACCGCATCGTCACGATAGCCACCCGCGACATGACGCTGGTGGCGGCGGCGCAGTTGATGCGCGACCACCATGTCGGTTGCGTCGTCGTGGTCGACGAAGCGGACGCCGGCCGCCTGGTGGTGGGACTCCTGACCGACCGCGACATCGTCACCGCCGTCATCGCACAGGAGGTCGACCCCGCCACGCTGTGTGTCGAGGACGTGATGACGGCCGACGTCGTGACCGCGCTCGAGCAGGACTCGGTGATGGACCTGCTCGGACTGATGCGGCGCAAGGGGCTGCGCCGGATCCCGATCACCACGCCCGACCGCGCATTGCTGGGCCTGGTGACGCTGGACGACCTGCTGGGGATCGTGGCCGAGCAACTGCGCGCCATGGTGCTGGCCATCGAGGCCGGGCAGCTGCGCGAGCGCAAGATCCGGCCTTGATGCTGTTCGCCTCGGTGAGCGTGGATGACCTTCACCCAGGCTCACCATGACCTGCAGATGATGCAGGTACGCACAAGGCATGGCTCAGGCCCACAAGCCATGCCCGCAACGGCCCGGGCCCGTCACGGCCCACGCCCTAGAATCCGTGCCACGGATTCCATTTCATGACCGAACCCACGCCGCCGGGCCTTGCCGCCAGCCTGTTCGAGACGCCGCTCGGCGTCATCGCCAAGGCTGCACGCGAGGCGATCGTCGTCGTCGACCAGCAGCAGTGCATCGTCGCCCTCAACCCGGCGGCGCAGCGCATGTTCCGGTGCACGTCTTCCGCCGCGCTCGGCCGGCCCCTGTCGAGCCTGATTCCCCAAGCGCTGCGTGCCGCCCATGAACGCCATGTGCAGCAGTTCCAGGTCTCGGGCGTGATCGAGCGCGTGATGGGCCGGCGCGGCGCCGTCACCGGCCTGCGCTCGGACGGGCAGGAGTTCCCGGCCGAGGCCACGATCTCGCGCATCGAACTGGCCGTCGGCGGCCAGCCGCGGCCGTTCTTCGTGGCGCTGCTGCGCGACCTCAGCCAGGAACGCGACCTGCACGAAGAAGTGGCCGCGCTGACGCGGCGCTTCCGCACCGTTCTCGAAATGGCACCGGTGGCGATGTGGATCAGCGAAGGCGACCATGTCGCCTACGCCAACCGCGCGGCCTTGGAGCTGTTCGGGGTGCATCAGGGCGATAGCCTCGTCGGGCGCTCGATCTACACGCTGCTGCACCCCGATTCGCACGACGAGTTGCGTTCACAGGTCTCGAGCGCCATTGCCGGCGAGGCGGCAGCCCCGGTGGTCTGCGGCGCCATTGCCCGCTTCGACGGCGAGTGGCGCGAGGTCGAGATCGCCTCGGCAGCGCTGCCGGACCACGGCGACGCGGTCGTGCAGATGGTCATCACCGACATCACGCAACGCCGGCGGCAGGCGCGCCAAGAGGCCCGCCACCGCGAGGAACTGCGCCACCTGTCGGCCAACGTGGTGGAGGCGCGCGAGGAAGAGCGCCGCCGCATCGCGCGCGAACTGCACGACGAACTCGGCCAGCGCCTGACGGCCCTGAAGATGGAGCTGTCCAGCCTGGGGCCGGCCGCCGCGCGGCGCTCGTACGACGGGCGCGTGGCCAATATGCTGGACATGATCGACGACACCGTGGCCGCGGTGCGCCGCATCGCCGCCGACCTGCGACCGATGATGCTCGACGACCTGGGCCTCAACGCGGCCATCGAGTGGCTGGCACGCGACGCGGCGCGCCGCATCGGTATCGAGATCACCGTGCGGCTGGGCGAAGAAGATCCGCCCTTGAGCGAAGGTGCGGCCATCGCGCTGTACCGCATGGTGCAGGAGGCACTGACCAACGTCGCGCGGCACGCCCGCGCCACCGACGTGTCCATCGAGATGCGCCAGCAGGGCACGGAGCTGGTGCTGAGCGTGCGCGACAACGGCGTCGGTTTTCCCGATCCATCGGCGCAGCAGGACGGCCGCTACGGCCTGCTGGGCATCCGCGAACGGGCCTACATGCTGGGCGGCCGGATCGAGGTCGACAATCCGCCGGGCGGCGGCGGCCGCCTCACGGTCTACCTGCCGCTGGCCGGGCCCGCCCACATCGGCGACGCCGGCGACCGGCCCCCGGCACCATGAACACCGGCCCGAGCCCGCCCGCCGTTCGCCTGCTGCTGGTGGACGACCACACGATCGTTCGCGAAGGCCTCAAGCGCGTGCTCGAGGGCACCGGCGAAGGCTGGGACATCACCGAGGAGGGCTCGGGTTTCCGGGCCCTGGACAGCCTGCGGCGCGCCCGCTTCGACCTCGCCATCGTCGACCTGTCGATGCCCGGCATGAGCGGGCTCGAACTCATCCGGCGCATCCGCGTCGAGTTCCCGCCCCTGCCGGTGCTGGTGCTGAGCATGCACGCCGAGGAGGAGTACGCGCTGCGCGCCTTCAAGGCCGGTGCCAACGGCTATGTCACCAAGGACAGCGCCGCCGAGGAACTGGTCCTGGCCGTGCACAAGGTGCTGCGCGGCGGCGCCTATGTCACCACCACCCTGGCCGAGCGCGTGGTGCAGCAGCTCAACGGCAGCGTCGAGGTGCCGCGCCACGCCCAGCTGTCGAACCGCGAACTCGAGGTGCTGCGCCGCATCGTCGCCGGCCAGCGTTCGACCGACATCGCCAGCGCGCTGCACCTGTCGGTCAAGACCATCAGCACGCACAAGACGCGCATCATGGAAAAGCTGCAGCTCACGAGCACCGCGGCGCTCGTCCGCTACGCCATGGAACACCGGCTGCACGGCGAGAACCCGCCGGCCGCCTGGCCCGACGACCCGGCGGACTGGCCCGCCAGCACCAGCCCGGGCACGCTCGGCTGAGCAGTCCCGCGTCGCTGCCGGCGGCCGGCGCTACATTTGTCGGCGATGCCGCCAGCCCAAGCCGCGCCCCCCGCCCAGGACGCGGCGGTGCCGGCGGCCGTGCGCGTGGTCGGCATCGGCGCGTCGGCCGGCGGCCTGCAGGCGCTGGAGCAGTTCCTGGCCCAGGTGCCGCCGTCCAGCGGCCTGGCCTACCTCGTGGTGCAGCACCTCGACCCGACGCAAAAGGCGATGCTGGCGCAGCTGCTGCAGCGCACGACACGCATGCCGGTCAGGGAAGCCACCGAGCGACTGCGCATCGAGGCCGATGCCGTCTACGTGATCCCGCCCAACAAGGCGCTGACGCTGGCCAGCGGCACCCTGCACCTGGCGACGCCGGAGCAGCCGCGCGGTCTGCGCCGGCCGATCGACGAGTTGTTCGAATCGATCGCCAGCGAACAGCGCGGCCAGGCCGTGGGCGTGGTGCTCTCGGGCATGGGGTCCGACGGCACGGCGGGCCTGAAGGCGATCCGGGCCGCCGGCGGGCTGACGCTGGCGCAGGCCCCGGAGACGGCGCAGTTCGATTCGATGCCGCGCAGCGCGCTGGCCGCCGGCTGCGTGGACATCGTCTGTGCGCCCGGCGAGATGCCGCGCCGCATGCTCGCCGCGCTGGCCCGCGATGCGACCGTGCCGGCCCCCGGCGCGGAAGCGGACGCCGCGCTCGACGCCGCAGCCGGTGCGGTGCCGCCAGCCGCGACAGCGACGCTCGACAGCACCGACGGTCTGATCGAGATCGTGCAACTGCTGCGTGCAGGCGGCAAGCACGACTTCCTGCTCTACAAGCACAGCACGCTGCTGCGGCGCATCGAGCGCCGCATGGGCGTGCATCGCCTGCCTTCGCTGCAGGCCTACGCGCAGATGCTGCGTGCCAACCCGCAGGAGGTGGACCTGCTGTGCAAGGAACTGTTGATCGGCGTCACCGGGTTCTTCCGCGACCGCGCGGTCTGGCAGTGCGTCAAGGACGAGGTGCTGCCGCAGCTGCTGGCGGCGCAAGCCGACGGCTGGCGCATGCGCGCCTGGGTGGCGGGCTGCTCCACCGGCGAAGAGGCCTACACGCTGGCGATGCTGTTCCGCGAGGTCGTGGCCGCCCTGCCGGGGCATGCCCACAGCACGCTGCAGATCTTCGCCACCGACCTCAGCCGCGACGCCATCGAAGTGGCGCGCCGCGGCGTCTACCCGCCGTCGATCGCCGGCGAGGTGTCCGCCGAGCGGCTGGCGCGCTTCTTCGTCGCGCAGGACGGCGGCTGGCGCATCGCCAAGTCGATCCGCGAAACGATCGTCTTCGCGCAGCACGACGTGATCGTCGATCCGCCCTTCACCAAGCTCGACCTGCTGAGCTGCCGCAATCTGCTGATCTACCTCGCCGCGCCGCTGCAAAGGCGGCTGCTGCCCTTGTTCCACTACAGCCTGCGGCCAGGTGGCGTGCTGCTGCTGGGCAGTTCGGAGACCGTGGGCCGCCACGACGAACTGTTCGAGCCGCTCGAACCCAGGCAGCGCCTGTACCGGCGGCGCGAGAACACGCGCCCCGGCGCCGCGCCCGACTTTCCCCCGCGCGCCGCCTGGCTGGCCGCGCCCGCACCCAAGGAGCCGCCCGTGCCTGAAGACCCGACCCCGCAGCCGACCGGCCTGCAGGCCCTGGCCGACCGCCTGCTGCTGCAGGAACTGGCGCCGCCGGCAGTGCTGGTGAACGACCGTGGCGACATCGTCTACATCAGTGGGCACACCGGCCGCTACCTTGAGCCCGCTGCCGGCAAGGCCAACTGGAACATCCACGTCATGGCCCGCGAAGGCCTGCGCGGGCCGCTGGACGGTGCGCTGCGACAGGCCGTGAGCCGCAAGGACGCGGTCGAACTGCATGCCCTGCCGGTGGACGGCGACGGCCCGCCGCGCGCCGTCGACATCAGCGTGCGTGCGCTGGACGAGCCCGCGGCCCTGCAGGGCCTGCTGCTGATCGTGTTTCGCGAGGTGGCAGCCGTGCCGCCGCGGAGCCGGCGCCGCCGCAGCAGCGTCGTGCACGGCGAGCTGGAAGCCGAGCTGGAGCGCGCGCGCGAGGAGGCGCAGGCGCTGCGCGAGGAGATGCGCGCATCGCAGGAGGAACTGCAGGCCGCCAACGAGGAACTGCAGAGCAGCAACGAAGAGCTGCAGTCCACCAACGAGGAGCTGACCAGCTCGAAGGAGGAAATGCAGTCGATGAACGAGGAGTTGCACGCGGTGAATGCCGAACTGCAGAGCAAGCTCGACGACCTGGCGCTGGCGCAGAGCGACATGCACAACCTGCTCAACAGCACCGACATCGCGACGCTGTTCCTGGACAAGGAGCTCAAACTGCGGCGCTACACCGAGAAGGCGCGCAGGATCATCGCCCTGCGCGACAGCGACGTCGGCCGCCCGCTGAGCGACCTGACGAGCCAGCTCGAATACCCGGGCCTGCAGGACGACGTGCAGGAGATGCTGCGCACCCTGGTCATCGCCGAGAGGCAGATCCACAGTCGCGACGGGCACTGGTACGCCGTGCGCATCATGCCCTACCGCACGCCGGAAAACGTGATCCAGGGCGCAGTGATCACCTTCGTCGACATCACCGCGGCCAAGGAGCTGGAGGCGCGGCTGCGCGGCGGCTGAACCCGAGGCCTCTCGGCCGCATCCGTATTGCCCCCTCTCCCGCCCGGGCGGGAGAGGGCTGGGGTGAGGGTGGGAGGGGCACGGACGACCCTCACCCCAACCCTCTCCCACAAGTGGGAGAGGGGGCAATACCCGCGGTTCCTGGTCACAAGCCAGCGCCGCCAAGCGGCGCAAGGGTCTCTCCCGCCAGCGGACGAGGGTGAATGCAGGTCAGCTCAGCAGCAGCTCCGCGTCCACGTCCAGCTTGGCCAGCGCGCTGCGCGTGGCGCGCACCGTCAGCGCCTACCCAGGAACCTGTGCCGATGAGAACTGAATGGCCCCCTCTCCCGCCTGGGCGGGAGAGGGTTGGGGTGAGGGTGGGAGGGACACGCCTGACCCTCACCCCAGCCCTCTCCCACAAGTGGGAGAGGGGGTAATACCCGCGGTTCCAGGGCTCAAGCCGGCCGC